>CALXKW010000043.1 GCA_944389045.1 uncultured Clostridia bacterium
CGGTCACCGCTTGTCATGCTGCCGCTCGGATGCTGAAACGGAAGGAATATCCGAAGGGAAGCTACGGGAACTTTTTTCTCCCGTCTTCCTGTGGGGTTATTATACCCTCGACGCAAGATAAGGAAGTTTTACTGCCCGTCCTTTACGCTTCCCTACCCCGGTTATTATACCCGCGCCGCAAGATAAGGTCAAGATATTTTCGTCCGGAAAGGCTTCTATAATTCCATTTCCCGGAAATAGCCCTTAAATCTCCTTCTCTACGTTTTATAGAGCGCGATTTTGGCATTCTCATATTCTGAGATTTATAATATTTATATAAGCAACAAATATACAAAAGCAACTTATATTGATAAACAAGTTATTATGAACATATTTTAACGAAAACCTCATTCTCATGCTGCCGAAAACCGGGTCTCAAAGCGTTTCCCCGTCTCCAAACCCGCCGCCGTCTCCTTCGGCCGTCATTCTATCTACGAAGTGCCATATAATTTTTCTGCTTCAAGACGCCTTGTGCTTTTCCCTACCGGAAAACACAGCATGGCTTTTCCTCTCCTTCTCTCATATCTGTCCACTATCTGTCCGCAATAACTTTTTCCGTTTTTTCCGGCCGCACTCTCTTTGGCTCCGATTTGTCCGATCTTTCCGCATTCATCCGGTTTTCCGCACTCTTCTCACCTTCCGCACTTATCCGACTTTCCGCATTCAGCCCAATGAAAACCCCCTTTTTTGCCCAGGCAAAGAAGGGGGTTCATCTTTTCTTTTAAGCATGGTTTCGAACACGATCTTTAGTAAAACGCATGCCGCGACCGCAGAGAGAGAGAGAGAGAGAGAGAGAGAGAAGCCCGAACGGCCGGCCAAACGACAGAGCGAAAACGCTGCCGCCCTTCGCTTGGTGCAGGGCGTTTTCATCAGACCCGAACCGGCCCGGCTTGACCGATCGGGATAAGAGACTCGTTTTTAACGGTTTTGTGCGGTTTGTGCGGCAAGAGTGCTTCCGAGCCGGCCGAGCCGAAGAATGCAATTCGATGGTTCAGCGATCCTCCCGATAATAATTCACACCGATTGCGGCAGGCTGGTTGCTCTTTTTCGAGCGACGCGCCGAGGAGAGAACCAGAACCAGCGCGGTGATGAGAAAAGGAAGCGCGGTGAATACCTTCGGCGGCACGGCCTTGAGCCATCCGAACAGAGCAGGAAAAGCGAAAGCGATCGACCCGGCGTAAACTTCAAGAGCCTTGAAAATCCCGAACACAAAGGTTCCGAGAATGGCGCGCGCGGGATTCCAGTTGGCAAAGATCACGAGCGCCACGGCAATCCAGCCGTAACCGTTGATCCAGCCCGAGCTGGCCAGGTACTCGCCGTTGATGTGCAAAGCCATATAGTAGCCGCCGACACCCATGATGGCGCAGCCTGCCGTGATGTGAAGGTATTTGGAGCGGGGAATGTTTACGCCGCAGGAGTCGGCCGCGCCGGGATTCTCGCCTACAGCGCGCATCCTAAGGCCGGCCGTCGTGTGCTTCATATACCACCAGACGAGCACAGCCAGAAAAATACCGAGATAGATAAAGAGATTATGGGAGAAGAACGCCTTTCCGATATAGGGAATGTCCGAGAGAAGCGGAATGTGGATCTCCGAAAAGCCCTTGACGATCGAAGGACAGTCCTGCATCATCGGCCAGTTCGACCGGGAATGTACCGCGTGCGCCACAAAGTAATAGACCCCGAGGCCGAGGGTGGTCACGGTCAGCCCAGTCACATTCTGATTTGCCTGAAGCGTCACCGTAAAAAAGGCGAACAGAAGGCCGCAGAGCGCGCCGGCAGCCGCGGCGGTCAGGATGCCGAGAAAGAGGCTGTCGGTCCGGCAGCCCAGCAGATAGCCGAAGATGGCCCCTACCGCCATGGTGCCCTCCACGCCCAGATTCAGACTTCCCGCCTTTTCGTTGAGAATCTCGCCCACCGTTCCGTAAAGAAGAGGGATATTGTACACGATGATGCTGTAAACAAAGCCAGCGAGAATATCGAGCACCATATCAGCACGCCTCCTCTTTTTTCGCAATTTTGAAACGAAGCAGGAAATCGGCAGCCAGTACCGCGAAGAGGATGACCCCCTGCAGAATATCCGAGAAGCGGGAATCGACCGCGCTCACGTTCACGCTGGCCTGCGAGCATCCGAAGCGAAGCACACAGATGAGAACCGACGTGGCCACAATGCCCAGGGGCTCCAGCTTGGAAAGCCAGGCGACCACCACGCCGGTCCAACCCACGTTGTCGGTGATCGAGGCAGAAAGAGAGCCTGAGGTCATCAGCTTAAAAAAGCCCGCCAGTCCGACCAGCGCGGAGGAAAGAAGCATCGTACGCACGACGATCCAGCCGGTCTTCATGCCGGCGTAACGGGCCGTACCCGGACTGTCGCCGATCACCGCGATCTCATAGCCCTGTTTGGTCTTTTTCAGGTAAAACCAGAGGAACACGCAGATAAGCACGGTCAGCGGGAGCGCCAGAGAAAGAGAAAAATCGCCGATCCGAAGGGCGGGCATGGCCACCGTGTCGAAAACGCTGGCAAAAATCGGGCGGTCGGAGTCGGTGCGGAGAAAGAAGTTCCATTTGCCCTTGGTCTCCCCGAGAAAGGAGACGAAATAGAGAGCCACATAGTTGAGCATCAGCGTGAGGAGCGTCTCGTTGGTGCCGAATTTTACCTTGAAGAACGCGGTAATCCCGCCCCATAGGGCCGATGCCAGCATGGCGGCCGCCGCCATCAGAAGAAGGGTCGGAACCGTCCCGCCCACCGAACCGAGGCCGAGGGGAATGGCCGCCGCCGCCGTGGCCCCGATCAGAAACTGGCCCTCGCCCCCTACGTTCCAGAAACGCATCTTATAGGCCACCGATAGCGCGAGCGAGGTGAGCACCAGCGGCACGAGCGCATTCAGGAAATTTTCGACCTGCTTGGCCGGAAAACGCGCGGTAGACAGTCCGATCGTGAAGACCTTGGCGTAATAATCGAGCGGATTGACCCCGCAGGTCAAAAGAAGAAGTGCACCCAAAAGAAGCGCGGAAAAAATCGCGATCACATAATAAAGGCACTTCCGGCGAAGCGACACGCCTTCCCGTCTGACGATGTGAAACCGTTTCATTGTCTTCATCGCACGTCGTCCTCCCGGATGTTGGTGTCCCGGGCGATGCCGGTCTTCTTCCCGGCGTCCGCGTCGTCCCGCACCAGATTGAGCGTTCCCGTCATCATCAGGCCGAGCTCCTCCTTCGAGGTCTTAGAGGCATGGACAATGCCCATGACCCGGCCGTGACAGAGCACCATGATTTTGTCGCAGAGCGCGAGCATCACGTCGAGATCCTCGCCGACAAAGAGGATGCCCACGCCGCTTTCCTTCTGCCGGTTTAAGATGTCGTAGATGGCATAGGAAGAGTGGATGTCAAGCCCCCGCACCGGATAGGCCGTGACGATCACGTTCGGGCCGGATTGGATCTCTCGTCCCACCAATACCTTCTGCACGTTGCCGCCCGAAAGGCGGCGTACCGGCGTCTCGGTCGAGGGGGTCACCACCCCCAGCTCCTCGATGATCCGGGCGGCCTCGGCACGTCCCCGCCGCCGGTCGACAAAGGGGGAAAAGGGGCGGCTCCCGGTCTTATAGGTTTTCAGCAGCATGTTGTCGGTGATCGACAGAGAGGGAGCAAGCCCCATGCCGAGACGGTCCTCGGGAATGAAGCTCATGGAGATTCCTTTTTCGATAATTTCGCGGGGCATAAGGCCGACAATATTCTCGCCCTTATGGACCATCTCTCCGCTCTCGATCTTTCTCAGCCCCGCAATGGCCTCGCAAAGCTCCCTCTGTCCGCATCCGGCGATGCCCGCGACGCCGAGGATCTCCCCGCCGCGGATGTAAAAGCTCACATCGTCGATGGCGCGGACTCCTTCGTCGTTTCGTACGGTAAGATTTCTTATTTCAAGAAGCGGTTTTTTCTTTTCCACCACCGGACGTTCGATATTCAGATCCACCCGATGACCCACCATCAGGTCGGTGAGCATCTGCTCGTTGGCCTCTGCGGTTTCGACCGTTCCGACATATTCGCCCTTGCGGAGCACCGCCACACGGTCGCTGATCGCCAGCACCTCGTTCAGCTTGTGGGTGATGATGATGATCGAGTGCCCCTCTGCCTTCATCCGGCGAAGCACCTCGAAAAGCTTCTCGGTCTCCTGTACGGTCAGAACGGCGGTGGGCTCGTCCAGTATAATAATCCGGGCTCCGTAATAGAGCACCTTGACGATCTCGAGCGTCTGCTTCTCGCTGACCGCCATATTGTAGACTTTCTTTGCGGGATCGATCGAAAAGCCGAAGGCAGAGCAGATCTTTTCGACCTCCTGATAGCGCTTTTTGCGAAGGAGGCGCTCGGAAAAAGCAGCGCCCGCGCCGCAGACAAGCACCTTGCCGCCGGCCGTCAGGCGCCGCCATCCTTTTTTCTCCGCACAAACGCTTTTCAGCTTCTCCCGAAAAGGATATTTCGGACAATTCCGGCCGAGCCAGATATTGTCCGCCGCCGAAAAGACCTCCACCAGACGGTAATGCTGATGGACCATGCCGATTCCCAGACGCTTGGCGTCCTCGGGAGACGCAATGTCCACTCTCTCTCCGTTGACGAAAATCTCGCCGCCGTCCGGACGGTAGATGCCCGAAAGCATGTTCATCAAAGTGGTCTTGCCGGAACCGTTCTCCCCCAGCAGGGCGAGGATCTCGCCCTGCCGGAGGGAAAGGTTGATATTCCTGTTGGCGGCCACCGCGCCGAAGGATTTTTTTATGTTTTTCAGTTCAATGGCAAATGCGTCCGCCATCCGAACACCCCTTTTTCAGGCCGAATTTTGTCTTCGCCTTGACCGCGCAAAACCGCGCTCGGAATTGATTACGCCCGGTTCCGGCTCCTCTGTCCGCATGTCGCGGTCATCGGAAAGCGTGTCCGCGGCCGTGCCGCGATAACGCCCGCCTCAGTCGTTTTCGACCTCAATGCCGGCAACAAAATAGTTCATGCTGCCCTTGATGATGCTGTCTACGGCCGAAGCGCCGCCCTCCACGGCGACAGGCTCGCCCGCGTCGTTCAGCACATAGTAGGAGCTGTTGTCGGCCGAGATCACCGTCTTGCCTTCGTTGGTAACAAGAGCGGACTCGGTACGGACCACCTTGCCGTCGGCGTCAAAGGAAAGCTTGACGTTAGAGAAGACGTCCCATTCACCCGAAATGATCAGTTCGCGCACCGCGTCGACCTTGTCCTGCGTGTCGGAGGTACAGTTCTTGGAAACCGGCGAGATGTCGACAAAGCCCTCCTTCAGGCCGCCGTAATAGTTGCCCACATCCTCCATAAAGGCGGTGCGGTCTGTGATGACGGTCTTCATGGCCAGCTTGTAATAGACGTCCCAGTTCCAGATCGGCGCCACAAGATGGGCGTCCTTGGCGGACTCGGTCATATCGGAGTTGTAGCCGCAGCCGAACACACCGGCGTTCTGAGCGGCGATCTGAGGCTGCGCGCTGTCGCAGTGCTGCCCGATGACCACGCACCCGTAGGTGTTGATCAGCGCCTCGGCGGCCTGCTTCTCCTTCTGGGGATCGCCCCAGGTGTTGATGGTCTTCACATGAACAAGAGCTTCGTCACCGAGAATCGCCTGCACGCCGAGCGTGAAGGCGTTGATGCCGCTGCAGGTCTCGGCGTACTCGGTACCGTAGGCCGACACATAGCCGATGTGATACTTGTTGTCCTGCCCCTTCACGCCGTTGGCCTTCGCCTTCAGACCGGCGGCGATGCCCGACAGATAGCGGGCCTGATAGATTCTTCCGAAATAGTTGTTGAAGTTGGTCTCATTCGAGAGGTAGCCGGTGGCGTGCGAGAAGACGATATCCTTATATTCGGGCTTCTCCGCGGCAGAACTGAAGGCGTTCAGATAGCCAAAGCTGATGCCGAAGATCAGCTCGCAGCCCTGTCCGGCGAGCGCGTCGATCGCCTCGGTCACGGCGGCGTCCTCCTCCGGCACGTTGTCGCGCACCAGAAGCTTGACGTTATAGCCCTCCTTTTTAAGGGCCTCGATGGCCTTCTTGATGCCGTTGGCGTGCGCATAGGTGTAGCCGGCCGGCTCGGTCTGGCTGCCGATATAAACGGCTCCCACCGTCAGATCGACCGCGCCGCCGCTGCCGCAGGAGACAAGCGCAAGAACGCCGGTCAGCATCAGAACGGCCAGAAAAAGGGAAAGAACTTTTTTCATCGTGGTACTCCTTTGTCTTTCATGATTTTTATTTTTTATTTTTTTCACATTTCACGGACATTTTACGGTCTTTATCCCAGCTTCTACGCTCTTCCCGTATTCTGCGCTTTTTATAAAAATACCCCGTTTGGTTTTGCCGCGTGCTCGTGAAGAAGCCGAAAGCCAAAAGCCTGCGGCAAAGCCGCAAGACAAAAGCCCGGCCGGCGCTCAGACCTTCTCATGCCGAAAGACGATCTCCCGATCGGTCATCCGGTCGATCAGCGCCAGCGCCTCGACCCGGATTCCCCGGCGGCGAAGCGAATCTCCGCCCCCCTGAAAGCCCTTTTCGACGGCGACGGCACAGCCGGCAAGAAAGGCGCCCGCCTCTTCGGTGATGCGGATCAGCCCTTCGAGCGCCTCGCCCGTTGCAAGGAAATCATCAACAATCAGAACCCGGTCCGAAGCGGAGAGGTATTCCTTCGCCACAGCGGCCATATAGGTGTTCTTGTGGGTATAGGAGACGATCGGCGTGCGAAAAACCTCGGATGACTGGTTGGACGAAGGCGTTTTTTTTGCAAAAACCACCGGTACGCGAAGCTCTGCGGCCGCAAAGGCGGCAAGAGCGATTCCCGATGCCTCGATGGTCAGGACCTTGGTCACCCGGCTTTCCCGGAACAGGCGGGCAATCTCGCCGCCGAGAAGTGCCAGAAGCTCCACGTCGATCTGCTGGTTCAAAAAGCTTCCGACCTTCAGAACATTGCCGGGAAGAACAACCCCGTCAGACAAAATTCTCTTCTCCAAAAGCTCCATCCGTACCTCCAGAAAAAGAAAAAAGCACGTCCTTGCGGGACCTACTGTTTTGCGGGCAAAACAGGACGGAACATGCGGCAAAGACGCGCCGAAAGCTCGTCTCACAGAGAGGCGATCTCCCTTGGTTTCCCAATGGATACTTCATTATATAACATAGTCCCAAAATATGCAATGTGCATTTTATACAGATTGATTTGTACAAAATGACGAAATTTTATCGATTTCGTGAAAATCGAGTGAAAAAAATTTGATTTCTGCCGAAAAAAGCCGCACAGTCGGTTTGTTCTCGCAAAATAGAGTTGAAAGATAAAACAAAAAGGTGTACAATAAGGTGAGTTCCGACCGATGTCAGAATCCGAAGCCGATCCGTCTCAAAGCGGGACCGCAGCCCACGGCAAATTCGGCAAAAATTCCGTACCCCTTATGCCCTTTCAAAGGAGAGTGCGTCATGGCCAATATCGTCGATTACATAGAATGGCGGGGCGACCTTGCCCTCGCTTCCTCCCCCTTCAACGAGGTGGACAATCTTATCCTTTCCGAAATCTGCTTTCTGGACTTTCAGGATATCGTGCCGCCCCCCGGCGGCGCGCCGGGAATCGCCCTGTCCGATGCTGCCCGGATCTTTTTCGAAAAGAATCCCCGCGAAAAAATCAATCTGGGACTTCTTCTGCCGCGTAAAATTCCCGAGCTCTTCGAAAAGGCGGCCGCCTCGGAGCGCTTTTCCTCCGCCCTTCTTTCCGACTTTGTCAATCTGGTCGACGTTGAGCGGGAGATTCAGTTTTCCGCCCTCACCTACACGCTGTCCGACAATACGAAATACGTCGCCTTCCGCGGCACCGACGACACGATCGTCGCGTGGAAGGAGGACTTCAACATGAGCATACTCGAGTCGGTTCCCGCACAGACCGAAGCTCTTCTCTATCTTCGGGGCATCCTGGCCGGCTCCCCCGAACCCGTACGGGTCGGCGGCCATTCGAAAGGCGGCAATCTCGCGGTCTACGCCGCGCTTCACCTCGACGCGGCCGAGCAGGAACGTCTGCTCGCCGTATACAACAACGACGGGCCGGGCTTCCGCGTCTCGGTGCGGAGCAGTCCCGCCTACCAACGCCTTTCCGACAGGCTACACAATCTGACTCCCTATCTTTCGGTCGTCGGTGCGCTTTTGGAGCACGGCGAGGATTTCGATGTTTTGGAAAGCGACGGCAAGGGCGTCCTTCAGCACGACGGCTTCACCTGGCATGTGAGCGGGGCCCGTTTTATCCGCCTACCCGACCGCTCCCGCCGCAGCCATGAGCTGGAGGCTACCCTCAAAGCCTGGCTGAGCAAGCTGAACGAGGAAGAAAAGCGCAGCTTCATCAACACGCTTTTCGAAATTCTCTCCTCCTCCGGCGCCAAGACGCTGAGCGAACTGAACGCCGACAAGCTGCGCGCCGCCTATGCCATCGCCTCCTCGCTCTTTACTCTGGACAAAAACACGCGCGACCTTCTCACCCGCACGCTGGTTCTGCTCTTCCGGGAGCAAAACGCCGTAACCCGCGCCCGGCGGGCAAAGGAAAAAGAGGAAAAGAGCCGAAAAAGCGAGAAGACCGACGAACTCACAGATCTTCCCGACGCCGCAGCCGGCCGCCTCCTCCCGGAAGAGGAAGAAGCGCTATTCGCACAGGAAGCAAGAGAAAAAGAAGAAAAAAAGGCCGATTTCCCAAAAAAGACGGACAAAGCGTCTATCCGCAAGGCGTCCGGTAAAATGAAATTAAATAAAACCGCCATATTGGCCGCTTTACAGAAAGCTAAGCTTAAAAGCAGCCTTCAGAGAATCGGAGAAAAAAGAGGCGGTGCCAATAAAAAGATCGGAGGGAAAAAAGGCGGAGCCGATAAAAAAGCCGGCAAGAAAAACGCCCGGGAAAAGGGCCTCCGCTCTGCGCATGCCCGGCTTCTTCCCAGCCCTGCCCTGCGGAGAAGGGTGAGAAACATTGCGCGTTCCCGCGCCTGTTTTCCAAACGAACCGAGCGTTTCGTCCCCAATCCGCCCTCTTCCGAAAACCGCGAGCCAAGAGCCGAAGCCATGACCCGCAAGGTATCGGACGGACGACGACGGAAAACCATTCCCCCTGATGCGGCGGCAGAGAGCGCCATATCAGGGGGAAAACTTATACCGGACGGCATTATGGGATTCCCGTCAGGTGACAAAAAAATATCTTCATCAAATGAAAACTGCATTTGGGCTACCGGCGTCCGCCGGGCGGGCGCGGTACAAGCGGTACAAAAATAAAAGCCGCCGAAAAGGGCGGCTTAAGACGCGCTCGGACTCCTATTGCTCGGCCGCGGCGGAAAATGCCCGGACAAGGGTCTCGTAATTCTGCCGCATCAGCGACAGATAGGTGGCCCCCGCCTCGATCTCCTCGGGTGATACCTTGTGACAGGAGTGCAGAAGGGCCGCCTCGGTCCCGGTTTCCTCGGCAAGGCGAAAGGCCACGCTGTGCGTGCCGCTCTCGATATAGAAAACGGTGGTGACGCCCTCCCGCTCGATCGTATCGATCAGCGAAAGAACGACCTTCGGGGTAGGCTCGGAGGCGGAGCTGCATCCGGGAAAGGCGGCATAGCAGGTCAGGCCATAACTTTTGGCGAAATAAAGGAAGGGAAAACGGTCGCCGAAGACCAGCGGCTGCCGGCAGGACGCGAAGAGCGCGCGAAAATCCCGGTCGAGTGCCTCGAGGGCTTCGCAGTAGGCGGCGGCGTTTTTCCGATAGGTCTCCCGGAAAGCGGGATCAAGCTCCGAAAGAGCCTCTTCGATCCGGTTCACGATGAGGATTGCGTTCTCGGGAGAGGTCCAGACATGCTCGTCGTACTCGGTCTCGCTCTTTCCTTCCTCCTCGTGAGCATGGTCATGGTCGTGCTCCTCCTCGAGCAGCGGGACGCAGTCGATCATCCGCAGGGTGTTGACCCCCGGACAGGAAGCCAGAATCGTATCCACCGCACTGTCCGATTCCCCGCCCACATAGAGGAAAAGATCGCAGTTCTGGATCGAAGCCACGTCCCGGAAGGTGGGATTGAAGCTATGGGAATCCCCGCCCGCCAGAAGCTCCACCGACACCCGGGCGTTGTTCCGCCCCGCGACCTCGGCGGCAAAATCATAGGCCGCGAAATTCATCGCCACGACCGAGATCTCCGCGTCGGAAAGGGGAGCCGCGCAGGAAGAAAGAACCGCCGGTGCGCCCAGAAGAAGAACCGCCGTCAGCACGAGAAGAAGGAGCCTTTTCACCGCGCCCCCTCCCCGCCCTTTCCCCTTCCCGCCTTTTTCGCGTGAAGACAGTCCGCCTGCCCGCATTTGTCGGGCTGACAGCCCGCAAGGGCGGCCTTGGCGGCGACCAGGCGAACCGGGTCGACAAGACCCGCCTCCCGACAGTCGTGGCAGAACCCGTAGATTACAGTGCGCGAAACGTCCACTACAAAATCATGGCTTTCGGCGATTTTCTCCTCGACCCCCTGCATCACCGAGCAGTCGAGATGAATGATTTCCCCGCAGATCAGGCATTTCAGATGAAAATGGCTGTTGCATTCCTCGGTGCGGTTGACCTGATACAAAGCGCCGCCCCCGGCGCCGACGTATTTTTTGATCTTGCCCTCGGCGGTAAGACGGGAAAGACAGCGGAAGACCGTGGCCTCTCCCACGGCGATTTCGGGATTTTCAATGATATCCCGGGCGGACAGACAGGCGTTCGGATGCGCGGCAAAATAGGCGTAGATACTGTCTCTTTGTTTGGTGCGGTAAGACTTTTCCCCCATAATAGCAAAGACTCCTTTTCGCCGGCGGCGCGAAAAACGCGAGGGAGCGGCAAATTGATATCGACTCTCATATTGTAATCGACCGGCCGATTTTTGTCAAGGAGTTTTCACAAAAAATTCAGCCCTCTTTTTTCCTTTCCCAGGCGAAAATCCTTCCCGAACGGTTGACAAGCAGAGGAAAAAAACCTATAATGAAGAAAAAAAGAAACCGGAGGGATCGTCATGAACACTCAATTTCCCGGCGTCAAGAAAAATTTCGGCTTCGGATGTATGCGCCTTCCCATGAAGGACAACAAAATCGACTGCGAGGCTTTTTCCGCGATGGTGGACGCCTTTCTGGAAGCGGGCTTCAACTATTTCGACACGGCGCACGGCTATCACGGCGGCCTTTCGGAACTCGCCCTGCGGGAATGCCTGACGAGCCGCTATCCGCGGGAGCGCTACATTCTCACCGACAAGCTCACCGAGAACTATTTCGAAAAGACCGAGGACATCCGCCCCTTTTTCGAAAGCCAGCTGGCCGCCTGCGGGGTGGAATACTTCGATTTTTATCTAATGCACGCGCAAAACCGCGGCAACTATCCGAAATATCAGAAGGCACGGGCCTACGAAACCGCCTTTGAACTGAAAGCCGAGGGGAAAATCCGCCATGTGGGCCTCTCCTTCCACGACAGCGCCGAAACGCTCGACCGAATTCTCACCGATCATCCCGACGTGGAAGCGGTTCAGCTTCAGTTCAACTATCTCGATTACGAGGATCGCTCTGTGCAGAGCCGCCTCTGCTACGAGGTCTGCGTCAAGCACGACAAGCCGGTCATCGTCATGGAGCCGGTCCGCGGCGGAAGGCTGGTCAACCTCCCCGGACGGGCGCTCGCGCTCTTCGACGAGCTGGGCGGAGGCAGCCCCGCAAGCTATGCGCTGCGCTTTGCCGCCAGCTTCGATAAGGTTTTCATGGTGCTCTCGGGTATGAGCAACCTCGAACAGGTGCAGGATAATATCGCCACGATGGGCGACTTCCGCCCCTTCGGGAAGGCCGAGTTCGAGGCCGTCGCCAAAGTGGCCGACATTCTCTGCGAGCGGGAGATCATCCCCTGCACCGCCTGCCGCTACTGCACCGACAGCTGCCCCGCATCGATCGACATTCCCACCCTTTTCTCCTGCCTGAACGAAGAGAGGAAGGCCAAGTCGCCCGCCAACGCCGAAGCCTACGCGGCGGCCACCGCCGGCCGGGGCAAGGCTTCGGACTGCATCCGCTGCGGCCTGTGTGAAAGCTCCTGCCCCCAGCATCTGAAAATCCGGGAACTGCTCACCGAAGTGAAGAAAACCTTCGAAAAGTAAGCCCGCCCGGGCGAAGGCGAACGGCCCCGCCGGCGTCTGTCCGGCCTGTGTTTCTCCTAATGCGATCGGCACCTCTCCCATTCCGCCTTGCCCGGTCTCTACAGCCCCTGCCCTGCCGCATCTTCGCCCCCGAAAAAACCGATTCCCACACCGCCTCGAACACCGCCTCAAACACCGGCCGGCGCCGCTTTTCGCACGGCCGGCCGACACAGAAAAGACAAGGAGCTCTGTATGCTGTTTCTCGAATACCCCGCTTGCATCACCTGCCGCAAAGCCAAAAAATGGCTGGAGGAAAACAATCTCCTTTTTGAAGACCGTCATATCAAACAAAATCCGCCGACCAAAGAAGAGCTCTCCTCCTGGCAAAAAAAGAGCGGGCTTCCCCTGCGCCGCTTTTTCAACACCAGCGGACAGCTCTACAAGAGCTTAAATCTGAAGGAGCGGCTGGACGATATGAGCGAGGAGGAGCAGCTCACCCTTCTGGCCTCGGACGGTATGCTGGTCAAGCGCCCGCTCCTCATCGGGGAGGACTTCGTCTTCGTCGGATTCAAGAGCGCCGAGTGGAGCGCCCTTCTGTGAGAGATCCCGAAGCGATCACGCGGGAGTTGACCGCACTTTCCGACCCCGGCTACCGCCTCTTTCAGGCAAAGCTCATCCCCACGATAGACAAAGAGACGATTCTCGGCGTGCGGGTTCCGCGTCTGCGCGCATACGCCAAAGGGCTTTCGCCCGAAGAGAGGGCGGCTTTTCTCGCCGTCCTTCCGCACACCTTTTACGACGAGAACAACCTGCACGCCTTTCTGATCGAAAGAATCGGCGGCTTCTCCGACACCGTCGATGCGCTCGACAGCTTTCTTCCCTATGTGGATAACTGGGCCACCTGCGACATGATGCGGCCCCGCTGTCTTGCCAAGGAGCCCATCCGGCTGGCCGAAAAAATCGAGCTCTGGCTGGACGACGAGCACCCTTATACCGTGCGCTTCGGCATCGGCCTGCTTCTCAGCTTTTTCCTGGACCGGCAGTTTTCCCCTTATTTTCTCGAACGGGTCGCGGGGATTGCGCGTGAGGAATACTATATCCGCATGATGGCGGCCTGGTTTTTCGCCACCGCTCTGACAAAACACGAAGCGGAGGTCCTTCCCTATCTGAAGGAAAAGCGTCTTGACCCGACGGTACACAAAATGACAATTCGCAAAGCCTGCGAGAGTCTGCGTCTTTCTCCCGAAAAA
Organism: uncultured Clostridia bacterium; assembly: GCA_944389045.1. Lineage (GTDB taxonomy): Bacteria > Bacillota > Clostridia > Oscillospirales > CAG-272 > RGIG1993. The sequence continues at coordinate 13,392 of CALXKW010000043.1, forward strand.
AAGAGCGCGCTCCGCTCACTTCTCTAAAACCGGCCGGCAAACCGATTAAGGGCGGAAGAAAGCGCATTTTCTCACACCGCTCTTTACACGCGCACTCTTATTGCAGAAAACGGAAGAATCGCCCTTGAGCCGCACTTCTGCGCCCTCCCTTGCGAGCATCGCCTTCACACGGGCTGTCCCGAAGGATACGACGAAGAACATTTTCACGCAAAAGCGCA
>CALXKW010000044.1 GCA_944389045.1 uncultured Clostridia bacterium
CCTCGAAATGCAGACCTGGCCGATCTTCCCGACGATTCGCTTCGGCACCTTCCGGGAATTCTTCCACGAGGCCGAGGCGGTGCGGGAAAAGCTGCCGGTAGTGGAGCACGAGCTGAACTACTTTGCCCCCGGATGCTACACCACGCAGAGCCGCATCAAAATGGGCAACCGCGCCTCCGAGCGCGCCCTTCTGAGCGCCGAGACCATGTCCGCCATGACCGCGGCGCTGGCAGGCGCGCCCCTTCCCGCCCCCTCGCTGGAAAAGGCCTGGCGGGACGTGCTTTTCACGCATTTTCACGATATTCTCACCGGCTCCTGCGTGCAGGACAGCCGCGAACACGCCATGGGGCTCTATTCGGAGGCGCTGGCCGCCGCCCAGTCGAGCTTTACGCGCTCTCTGCGGAAATTTTCCGCGCAAATCGACACCTCGGCCATCTGCGTCCTCGGCGATAAAAACTCGCAGGCCGAGGGAGCCGGAAGCGGCTACGGCGTCGGCTTCACCGGCGCCATGCCCCGGGCCGAGCGGGGCTGCGGCCTCACCCGGATCTTCACGGTGGTAGACCCCACCGCGGTCCCCAAGCGCGAGGCGGCCGAGATCACCGTCTGGGACTGGACGGGCGATCTGCGCCGGGTCCGCGTCACCGACGCCGCGGGAAACCCGCTTCCCTTCCAGAAGCTCGACGGACGGCTCGAAACCTATTGGGACCACAAATATTTCCGCGTTCTGGTCTATCTCGAGCTTCCTCCCTGCGGCTATACCACGGTGGTGCTCGAAGAGAAAGAGCCTGAAGGCGAATACCCCTTCTATTATCAGGGCAGCCACCGCACCAACCAGCGCGACTTTCAGAATTTCGTGCTTGAAAACGAGTACATCCGGGCCGAATTCGCCTCGGGAAGCGGGGAGCTTGTCTCCCTGAAGGAAAAAGACTCCGACCGGGAGTATATCCGGGCCGGAAAAAGCGGCGGCTTCCGCCTGGTCGATACCGAGCGGGCCACCTCCAACGCCTGGTGCATCGGCAACTATCTGAAGGTCAATCCGATCGACAGCGCGGTGCGCTCGACCGGAACGCTCGGCGGCCCTCTGCGCAGCGGGTTCTATGTGGAATACAAGATCCGCGCCTCGACCCTGCGCGCCAACGTCACGCTCGACCGGGGCGCACGGGCCTTCACGGTCTTTCTCGAGGCCGACTGGCACGAGACCGGAGGCGACACGATTCCGGTTCTCACCTATGAAATTCCCCTGTCGGACCTTTCGCGCTTCTGCTACGACGTGCCCGCCGGCCATGTACTCCGCGAGGCGGCCAACCACGACGTACCCGGCCTGCAGTACGGCGCCGCACTGCCCCGCGGGGAGGGGAAGGCGGTCGCGATCGTCAACGAGAGCAAGTACGGCTACCGCGGCACGCACGACGGCTGCCTGATTACCACCTTCCTCAACAGCTCGACCAGTCCCGACCCCTATCCCGAGCGGGGAATTCATTCCATCCGCTTTTCGGTCGGCCTGTTCGACCCCGATCCGAAGCGTCTTTGCGAAGAGGCCGCCGCCCTCTGCGGCCGCCTCGCCTACCAGCCAGCCGGCTCTCACACGGGAAGCCTTCCCTCCTCCGGCGCGCTCTTCGATTTCAAAGCCGACACCACGCTTCTCTCGGCGATTGAGCCCGCCGAAGGAGGCCTGCTTCTCCGCCTCTACAACACCGGAGAAAAGGAAGATACCGTGAAGCTCGCTTTCCAAAAAAACCTTCTCTCGGCCGACCGCGTCGATCTGATGGGAAAGCCGACCGGGGAAAAGACCGAAATCCAGGAAAACTCCCTTCGCTTCTCCCTGGCCCCCTACTCTCTGACCGCCGTCTATCTGAAATTCCGAACCGTGTGACCGATTTTTCCACAAAGCAAGTCGACCGCAGGGCGAAAACAAAATCCTGCCGGGTCAAAAACCGAACAGGCCGTCCCGGAAGCGCTAAACGCTTCCGGGACGGCCTGTTTTCGGATGCCGGCGAGAGCCGGGCTGTTGAGAGCTAAAAAGTTTTTAACAAAAGCTAAGTTTAATGAAAGTTTATCGAAAGCGCGTTTGCCGCGCGTATGCGCGCTTTTCTTCCGTAATTCTCCGCCGGGCGTCTCAGTCGTCCGTCTCTTTTTCCTTCGAACAAAAGGAGAAATTCCCCTTTTTAACAGGAAAACTCCTCTTTTTCTGCCGAAAATCTCCCCGTTTCCCGTCATTTGGAAGGAATTAAATTGCCAAAACCGCTTGCAAATCCTGCCGGTCCGTCCTATAATGAAAGCATAGGATGCCCCTTTCCCCGCTCTTTCCGACTCATGACGCATCCCTTTTTGTAACAAAACCCACCGCAAACGACAGGGAGGATGCGTAATGAAACCCCCGTTATCTCTTCTTTTGATTCTTTTTCTCTTATTCAACGCCCTTTTGCTTCCGTCACACGCAAGCGCCGCTTCCGAGGGCCTCGCGCAAAGTCTGCCGCTCGACGAATACCCCCTCGGCTCCTATTTTACCAAAAACGGCAAACGCTGTACCTGCCACAACTCCGGAAACTGCATCGCGTCAGGAAGCGCCTGCAACTGTATGCGCTTCTGGCCCACAGGACGCGCTTCGACCTGTGAGATCGACCTTCTCGGCGTGCAGTGCATCGGCTTCGCCCGCTACTGCCAATACCGGCTCTTCGGCTTCATCGACTACGGCGACACAGCCTATCGCTTCACCAATCTGCTGGGAGGCACGCTGAAGGCCGGAAACTGGAGCGCCGCTGATGCGGAATATTACATAAAAAAGGCGGGAACGGGCGGTCACATCCGCATTTCGACCCATTCGATCGTCATCGCCGACATCAGCGATACCGGCTTTACCACCTATGAATGCAACGGCAAGACATACGGCAGCGAATGCCGGGTTTTCGCCCGCAACTTCACCTGGAAAAGCTTTTACCAAACCTACGGGAACACGACCTGGCGCTATCTCAACATGCCGAAGGAGGAATATCTCCCTGCCGCCCCCGTTCCCGAGACCACACAGGCGCCCGAGACGACACCGACTCCCGTAACCACGCCGGTTCCCGAGACCGTGCAGACTCCCGAGACCACACAGGCGCCGCAAACCACCGAGGAAACGCCCGTAAGCGACGCGCCGGTCACTCCGGACGCGCCACAGACCACCGGGGAAACGATTCCTCCCGCCGAGCTACCGTCCGATGAGGGCGGAGAACCGGAAGAACCGTCCGCTCCGTCCGAAGAAACGCCGGAAGAGGCGCCCCTGTTTCCCCTGCCCGCTCAGTCGTACCGGGCCGGAACCCCGCTCCTTTCCGCCGCCCTGCTCACCGACAACTGGTTTGCCCAGCGCCGGCTCACGCCGCGAAAGGTCACCCGCCTGCCCCTTCTTCCCCTGCTGCCGCACCCCTATTTCCGGAACAGAAACCGATAGACCGAAAGCGGAAAAGAAAAAAGGCGCCGCGGCTAAAAGCGCCGAAAACAGAAACGGAAAGTTTTATCGGACAACAAGCTCGGATTTCCGCCGTCCTATAAGATCTCCATAAAATATGCCCGGTCGGAAGAGCCTCCTCCCCGACCGGGCTTTTTGTTTTCAAAGAACGGCGGCCGGGCTTTGTCCCCGAGTGCCGCGGATCGTAAGAAATAAAGAGAAAGAAAAAAAGCTCGCAGACCGTTCAGTAGGTCTTGATTACATGATCTTCCATTGCGGCGAAGGCCTCGTCCTCCAGCTCGGACATCGCGAGCTTGGCCTCCTCGGCCAGCACCTTTTCGAGGACCGGCCGGGTCTTGGGATGCTTCGGCGTGAAAACCGTGCAGCAGTCCTCATAGGGCAGAATCGAGGTCTCGAAGGTGTTGATCTTCCGGGCAATCGCGATGATCTCCTCCTTGTCCATGCCGATGCAGGGACGAAAGACCGGAAGAGAAACCACGCTGTCGGTAACCCGAAGGGCCTGCATGGTCTGGCTGGCCACCTGCCCGAGACTTTCCCCGGTGATCAGCGCGTCGTCATGGTATTTTTTCGCCGTGCGCTCGGCCAGACGCATCATGCTGCGGCGGAGCAGAAGGGTGAAGTATTCTTCGTTCACCGTCCGCTTGAGCTCCTCCTGGATCTTCGTCAGAGAGAGAACATGCAGATTCATTTTCCCTGTGTATTCGGTGAGAAGGCGCGAAAGCTCGAAGACCTTTTCCTTGGCCCGTTCGCTGGTGTACGGAAAGCTCTCAAAATGCAGCGCCTCGACCGAAGCCCCCCGCTTGGCGATCATGTAGCCCGCGACCGGACTGTCGATGCCGCCCGAAAGAAGAAGAAGCGCCCGGCCTCCGGTGCCGGAGGGGATTCCCCCCGCGCCCCGCGAATCGTCGGCGTGAAGAAAGGCGGCGTTCTCCCGGACCTCCACATGCACCACCTTTTCGGGATGAAAGAGATCGACCTCGATGCCCGGCACCGCGTCGAGCAGTGCGCAGCCCACCTCGGCGGAAAGGGCGGGAGAGGTGAGGGGAAAGCGCTTGTCCGACCGCTTGCCCTCCACCTTGAAGGTCTTTGTGCCCCGAAGAAAGGGCGGCAGATAGACCTTCGCCGTCGCGGTGATCGACTCCACCGTCTTCTCGCAGGCGGCGGCCCGGATCACGTTTACGATCCCGAACACGTTTTTGATCCGGCGAAGCGCCTCTTCAAACGCGAAATCCTCGTCTTGGGGTTCGACATACAGCACCGACTGCCCGCAGTGAAGCTCATAGGCGCCCAGACCCTCCAGCCGGCGCTTGACCTGCCCGAGCATCGCCGATTCAAAATAGGATTTGTTCAGTCCCTTGAGAACGATCTCGCCGTATTTGCACAAAATAACTTCCTTTATCATATCTTCGCTCCTTCGCCGCATGTGTCATTCAAACTCGGATATCCCGTATCACCGGACGGGAAGAGGCGCCGGAAAGCGCCGCAGCGCTCTGTCAGCCCGCCTCCGACAGCCGCCCGATTTGATCGTGCCTCTCTGGCCGATACAAGTCCGTGCGGAAAAGCCCGGCTCAAAAAAGTACGCCTGTATTGTATCACAACTCCGAAACAAATGCAATGAAAAATCCAAAAACTATTGTTTAACCGAAGAAGCTGTGGTAGAATAATAAAAAAGAGAAAGCTCTATGCGGAAGGAAGGGATTACTATCTACTATGTCATGAGCGACCTGCACGGTCATTTTGAAGAATACAGCGAGATGCTGTCGAAAATCCGCCTGAAGGACTCCGACAGTCTCTTTATCCTCGGCGATATCTGCGACAAAGGACCCGCTCCCTTCCGGATCATGAAGGACGCGCTGATGCGCTGCAACGTCTTTCCCATCATCGGCGACTGCGACTACAAGGCCCTGCGGATGCTCTCGGGCATGCAGAGCGAGAAGACACGGAGCGACCCGAAGTTCCGCGCCCGCTTTGCCGCCTGGCTCTCCGAGGGAGGAACGCCCACCGTCACAGAATTCCGCGCCCTCTCGGAAGAAGAGCAGACCGACGTTCTCGAATTCATCCGCGACGAATTCGTCGCATACGATGAGGTGAGCGCCGGGGACACCGACTACGTCATGGTTCATGCCGGACTGCCCGGCTTTTTTGAAAACAAGCCGCTCGACGATTACAGCGTTAAGGAGCTGACCTCCAGCACGCCCGACTTTTCCCGCGAATATTTTGCCGACAAGCGCCTCATCACCGGCCACACACCCACCTTTCTTCTCGATGAAAACAGCCGCGGGCGGATCTATCGCCGCAACGGTCAGATCGGCATCGACGCCGGCGCGGCCGAGGGAGAGGCCCTCGCCTGCCTCTGTCTGGACACCGGAGAAGAGTTTTACGTCTGACCCGCGCCTCACCGGCCGAAGCTTTCGGAAGACCGTCTTAAAGGACCGTGCTCTTTCCCGGGCCGTCCGCTCCGAAGCTTCCCCATCTCCCGCATGGTCACAAGCCTTTCCGCCTTTGCCGGAAAGGCTTTTCTTTTTTTCGGCGACCCGCTAAAAAACATCCCCCTTTGGCCCCCGAAGCCTTTTCCCCTTTTTTCCAGAAGACCTTATTCGGAATTTTTTCTCCCCAAAGCCCGTATCTTCCTTCCCCCTTTGGAGAAGGAGGCGGAGCGATTGCCCCATGCGCTGACGCCCCGGACCTGCGGCGCCTTTTGGAAAGGCCCGTCCGGAACTCCGCTTCCTTTTTTTCGGTAATTTTGTCGAAGGGCCTTGCAATTCGGGCAATTATTCTGTATAATTACATTATATCCCTTTTTTGTTTGATTCTGGGACGCTGTTGAAAGGACGGGGAGGAGAGAGACTTGATCCGAGAATACAGCAGTCAAAACGTTTACGAGGCATTCGAGGAGCGCCTGCACTATCTGTTCCGGGAATTCGAGAACATCTTCGTCTCCTTTTCGGGCGGAAAAGACAGCGGTCTTTTGTTGAATCTGACCCTCGAATTCCAGAAAAAGCACTATCCCGACCGGAAAATCGGGGTCTTCCATCAGGATTTTGAGGCCCAGTACACCGTGACCAGCGAATATGTGGAACGCACCTTCGCCCGCATCGAGAAAGACGTGGAGCCCTACTGGGTCTGTCTTCCCATGGCCACGCGGACGGCACTGAGCAATTACGAGATGTTCTGGTATCCCTGGGACGACACAAAAAAAGAGCTTTGGGTGCGGCCTATGCCCGATCATCCCTATGTGATCAACCTAGAGAACAATCCCATGACCACCTACCGCTACCGCATGCATCAGGAGGATCTTGCCAAGCAGTTCGGGCGCTGGTATCGGATCTCTCACGGAAATAAAAAGACCGTTTGCCTGCTCGGCATCCGGGCCAACGAATCGCTTCAGCGCTACAACGGCATCATGAACAAAAAATACGGCTACCGCGGAAAGTGCTGGATCAGCCGGCAGTTCAAGGACGTCTACGCCGCCTCTCCGCTCTACGACTGGAGCTTCCGGGACGTTTGGCACGCCCACAGCCTCTTCGGCTTCGAATACAACCCTCTGTACGACCTCTACTACAAGGCGGGGCTCAAGGCCGATCAGATGCGCGTCGCTTCCCCGTTCAACGACTACGCCAAAGACAGCCTGAATCTCTACCGGGTCATCGACCCCGAGATCTGGGCCAAGCTGGTAGGGCGGGTGCGCGGCGCCAATTTCGGCGCGATCTACGGGCGCTCCAAGGCGATGGGCTACCGCAGCATCACGCTGCCCGAGGGGCATACCTGGGAATCCTATACCCGCTTTCTGCTCGCCACCCTGCCCGCAGGCCTGCGCAGCCGCTATATCGAAAAATTCCGCACCTCGATCGATTTCTGGCACCACACCGGAGGCGGGCTCGAGCCGGCCACGATTCAGGAGCTTCTCGATCACGGCTACAACATCCGCCTCAACGGAATCTCCAATTACACTGTCATGAAGAACACCCGCGTGATCTTTGTCGGCAGGATCCCCGACCACACCGACGACATCAAGAGCACAAGAGATCTGCCCAGCTGGAAACGCATGTGCTACTGCATCCTGAAAAACGACCACACCTGCCGTTTCATGGGCTTCAGCCTCACGCGCGAACAGCAGCGGCGCATCGAAGCGCTGAAGGAGAAGTACAGCCGGGTCGAGGATCTTTAAGTCGAGGATCTTTAAGCAATCCCGCAAACACGGCTCCCTCAGTTTTTTCCGCTATCCGAATTTGTCACGGACAGAAAAAATCTCCGTCCACGGCATTCTGAAAGAGAGGTTACCGCCCCATGGCATTCCAAAGTCCGGTCTACGGCGTCCGCCCGGTTCCGATCGAAAAAATCGAGGCCAACACCTACAATCCCAACGCCGTGGCGCCGCCCGAAATGAAGCTTCTCTACGACAGCATCCGGGAGGACGGCTATACCATGCCGATCGTCTGCTATTACGACAAGGACCGCGACAGGTATATCATTGTGGACGGCTTTCACCGCTACCAGATCATGAAAAACCATCCCGACATCTACGAGCGCGAGGGCGGTATGCTGCCGGTCTCGGTGATCGACAAGCCGCTCGACCACCGGATGGCCAGTACCATCCGCCACAACCGGGCGCGCGGCTCCCACGACGTCGATCTGATGAGCAACATCGTAAAGGAGCTTCACGAGCTGGGACGCTCCGACGCCTGGATCTCCAAGCACCTGGGCATGGAAAAGGACGAGATCCTGCGCTTAAAACAGATCACCGGGCTGGCGGCCCTCTTCAAGGACGTGCAGTTCGGAGCGGCCTGGCAGCCGATTCCCGAAGAGGAAGACGAGGAAATCTACTCATAACGCCCTCACCCCGTTTGCCGCGTCTATTCCCGGGCAATAAAGCAGAAACGGGCAAAGGCTTTGACAGCCGCCGAATACGGCAATGGATAGAACTCTGTCTCTTGACGAAAAACTTAACGGGGATCACAGAGACAGTCTGACCGGATCAGGATAAACGAATACAGAAATGAGAACAGGCAGGACGCGGAAGCGTCCTGCCTGTTCTCATCGGTTCCACCCTGTTCTCTTTTTCACGGGCGGGAAGGTTTTCCCCGATCCTTTTCGGGAAAGAGCCGAAGGATCATCTCCCGGCCCCTTCCTCAAGCGCCAGCGACAAAAGACGGTCGATCAGTTCGGGATAGGGCACCCCGACCGCCTCCATCAGCTTGGGATACATGCTGATCGACGTAAAGCCTGGCAGCGTGTTGATCTCGTTGAAGATCACCCGTTCTCCCTCGACGAAGAAATCCACCCGGGCAAGCCCGCGGCAGTTCAGAATCCGATAGATCTTCAGCGCGGTCTTCTGGAGCGTCGCAAAGGCTCCGGGCGATACCCGGGCCGGAATGTAATAGGAAGCGGTGTCTTTCCGGTATTTGGTGTCGTAATCGTAAAATTCACTGCCCGGCACGATCTCCCCCGGAACCGAAACCACCGGATCGTCGTTGCCGAGCACCGCAAGCTCCACCTCGGCGCCCGCGACAAATTCCTCGATCAGAACCCGCCGCCCGTATAAAAAAGCCTCTTCCAGCGCGGCCGCAAGTCCCTCGGGCGACTCCACCCGGCTGACCCCCCGGGAGGAGCCGGAAGCGGAGGGCTTGACAAAGAGCGGAAAGCCGAGCGCCGAGGCAGCCATGACCACCCGCTCAGGCCGCCGCCTGTACTCGCTCAGATCGACCGCCAGTGCCGCCGCCTGCGCAATCCCGTGGTTTTTCAGAATCATTTTCGTCGAGGCCTTATCCATGGCCAGCGCCGAGGCAAGGCAGCCTGAGCCCACAAAGGGAACGCCCGAAAGTGCAAAAAGCCCCTGAAGACATCCGTCTTCACAGTTTCTTCCGTGCATGATGGGAAAGACCACGTCGACCGGCAGCCGCCGGACCGTCCCGCCCTCCAGAAGAAGGAGCGGGCCCTCCTGCCCGCGCGCCGGAGAGAAGATCACCTCTCCGGCGGTGTGGTTCTGCCAGGAATCGGGGGTCAGGTTCTCCGCGCCCCCTTCATAAAGGAGCCATTTCCCCTCCCGGGTCACGCCGACCACAAGCAGCTCGTAGCGCTCCCGCCGAAGAACCGACAGCACCGAGCGGGCGCTCGACAGAGAGACCTCGTGTTCCTCCGAAACCCCGCCGAACAGACAGAGAAGTCTGATTTTATTCATGGGACAAAACACCTCTTCCTAAAGATTCGAAATCGTAACCAGTATATGCCGCGAAGCGGCCGGAGGAAGACCGAAAAAATCACTGCCCGCTCTGTTTTTCGAGAAAATAGATCATCGAATCGGAGAGCGCCTGCCAGCTCGCGTCGATGATATCGGGAGAGACCCCCACGGTGCGCCAGACCGAGCGGTTGTCGGTCGTGCTCACCCGAACCAGCACCTTGGAGGCGGTATCGCTTCCCGAATCGAGAACGCGCACCTGATAGTCGCAGAGGCGGATGTCGGCGATGCGCGGATAAAAACGGGTCAGCGCCTTGCGGAGCGCTAAGTCGAGCGCGTTGACCGGGCCTTCTCCCTCGGCGGCGGTGATCTCCTCGGACTCGCCCACGGCGATCTTGATGAGCGCCGCACAGAGAGGCTGCGTTTCGGCCTGCGACTCGCTGATCATCACGCGGAAGGTCTTCAGTTCAAAATATTTGCCGTCATATCGGCCGACAGGCTTGTCGCCGCCTGTGCTCCCTCTTTCGCTCCCTTGCCCGCATTCTTCGGCGCAAAGGGCGTTTCGGCCTCCGTTTGAAGCGTCGGGCGCATGCCCGGCGCGCTCCTTTCCCCACTCCTCCGCCGCCTCCCGCAGGCGGAGGTAAAGCGAAGCCTCGGCGTCCTCAAAGCGATATCCTGCCGCCTCCAGCTCCTTGATCCGCTCCACGGCCCGCGACACGGCAGGCGCATCCTTGGTCACTCCGGGCATGAATTCCCGCATTTTGGCCCAGATCGCTCCCTTGCCCGAAAGAGAGGAGATCAAGGTATTGCGCCGGTTTCCCACAAGCTCGGGCTCAATGTGCTCGAAGGAAGCGGGCGCCTTGTTCACCGCGTCGACGTGCATCCCCGCCTTGTGGGTAAAAGCCGAGCCGCCGACAAAGGGCTCGCTCTCGTCGAAAGAGCGGTTGGCGATCTCGTTGATGTAGCGGGCCGCAGAGGTGAGGCGCTTCAGCTTTTCGGACGGAATGACCCGATAGCCCAGCTTGAGCTGTAAGAGCGGCACGACGGTCGAGAGATTGGCGTTTCCGCAGCGCTCTCCGATGCCCGAGACGGTCACATGCACCTGCGAGGCCCCGGCGAGCACGCCCTGTACGGTGCAGGCGACGGCCATGCCCAGATCGTTGTGGCAGTGGATCCCCACCGTCACCCCGGGCAGGGTGCGGACCACACGCTCGGTCACCATGCCCACCACGTCGGGAAGCATGCCGCCGTTGGTGTCGCAGAGCACCACCGCCCGCGCACCCGCCCGGCAGGCGGTCTTCAGCACCTCGAGGGCATAGGGCGCGTTTTCCGAATAGCCGTCGAAAAACTGCTCCGCGTCGAAAATCACCTCCTTGCCGTGTGAGACGAAGAAGGAGACGCTATCGCGGATCATTTCGAGATTCTCCTCCGGTGTGGTGCGCAGAACCTCGGTCACATGGAAGAGACGGGCTTTGCCGAAGAGCGAGATATGCGAGACCGGCAGGGCCGCCGCCCGCAGAAGCCGCGCATCCTCCGAGACCGCCGTGCGGGGATGGCGCGTCGCGCCGAAAGCCACGAGCTTGGCGGACGAGAGCGCATACGAGGCGGAATTTTCCAAAAGCCGCATGTCCTCGTCGAGGGCGAAATTGCCCGCCTCGATGAAATCCACGCCCAGATCGTCGAGCGTGCGGATGATCTTCAGCTTGTCGTTTTCGGTAAACGAAATCCCGAAGCCCTGCGCGCCGTCGCGCAGCGTGGTATCCAAAACCTCAATTTTCATGCTCTTTTCCCCCTTTGTCCTTCCCATTCGTCTTCTTCGCGAACCGCTTTGCCGTCCGCAGCTCCCCGCTCCCCGTCCGGAAAGATCTCTGCCACCCGGTCGTTTCCGCCAAAGTCGCGATAGACCAGGCAGGATAAACGATGTGCCTTCGCCAGCGCGGTGACGGCCTCTTTCTGATCGAAACCGATCTCGAAGAGGAAAATCCCCCCCGGCGAAAGATTCTTCCGGCAGCGATCGAGAATGGCACGGTAGAAATCCAGTCCGTCCTCGCCGCCGTCGAGCGCACTCTGCGGCTCATAGGCCAGCGTGGGATAGCGGGCGATCTCTTCGCGGGGGATGTAGGGCGGATTGGAGAGAATGAGGTCGTAGAGCGCCTCTCCCAGCGGGTCGGCCAGCATGTCGCCGCAAAGAAGGGTCAGCCGGTCGAGAACGCCTGCCGCTTCGGCGTTTTCGCGCGCCACTGCCAGAGCGTCCGGCGAGATGTCGAGGGCGACGCCGGAAGCGTCGGGGCGGCGCCCTAAAAGAGAGACGGCGATGCAGCCGCTCCCCGTGCCGAGATCGGCGAAGCGCCCGCCGGGAGGCAGCAGGGCGATGGCACGCTCCACCAGCCTCTCGGTGTCGGGACGGGGGATGAGCACGCTTTCGTTCACCCGGAAAACCCGGTCGAAAAAGGCCTGTTCTCCCGTGATATAGGCGAGCGGACGACCGGCCCGCACCTCTTCGAGCGCTTTTTCCACCCGGAGAGAAAGCGCCTTTTCCCGAAAGCCAAGCGAGAAGAAATGTTCTTCGAGAAGCTCCCTCTCAGGATCGGCGGTTTTGAAAAAGCCCATACGCTCCCCCTTGTCGATAAAAAGAAATTCCGTACCGTCCCGTAAACCTTCCGACGGCTCGCCGCTCTGAAGGCCCTCCCTTCCGAACGGCAGAACCGCCGGCTTAAATAATTCCAGCAAAAAATTACCAAATATTTCTGTAAAAACTATTTTCCTCCGGACGGGCAGACGGCGGCCTTATTCAGACATAATCGGCCAGATTGAATATCCGAAGCCCCTTCTTCCGGGCGTAGTCCACCGTGAAGGCCGAGCCTCCCTGCCGGCGGCGCAGATAGGCCACGCAGACCGCGCTGTTCTCGACCATATAGCGGTTGCGCTCAAGCATACAGCCGCGGGTATAGAAGGGCGAAAGCGTCCTCACCTCGTCGGCGGAGGCCAGAATCCGCCGGTAGAGCGCCCGGCTGGCCTCGCTCCACTTTTCGCTCTGCTCCGGACAGGGGAGCGCCAGGATCAGCCTGAGCTCCGGATAGCGCCGGCGGCCGTTGAGAAGCGTCACCGCCGCCACGGTGTCAAAGCCGAGCGCCCCGCCGCAGAAATAGGTGGTGACCTTCTCCCGATAGAGGCGGTCGATCACCTGCATCAGCGCGGAGGAAATTTTTTCGTAATCTTCGGGCGGTATATCCCGGTGCCCGGTGAAACAGGCGCAGGTACTTCTGTCCACTCCTCTTTGTCCTTTCCGCTCCTAGTCGGTTTTCTTCCCGAGACCGTCTTTCTGGATTCCCGGCCCCTTCTTTCCGGCCCTTTCCCATGACGCGGATTCATGAAATTCCGATCTCATGAAAGCCCGGAGGCGCTCTTTTCGCGAAACGAGAGAAGCGCCCGGCAAAGCGGACGGTTCTCCTCGCCGGCAAGGTCGGGATCGTCCTTCAGAAGGGCCTCCGCCTCGGAAAAGGCGCGCGTGAGCAGCGCGGCGTCGTCGCAGAGCGAGGCCATCCGAAAGCGCAGCTCCCCATGCTGACGCTCCCCGCCCGCCGGGGCGCTTCCGGCCAGAAAATCGCCGGGCCCGCGCTGCGAAAGGTCGAATTGCGCGATCTCATAGCCGTCGTTTGTCCTGCAGAGCGCCTTCAGGCGGCGGAGCGACTCTTCGTTCTTGCTGTCGCTGACCAGAACACAGAAGGAGGGATAGGGGCCGCGCCCCACGCGGCCTCGGAGCTGGTGAAGCTGGGAGAGTCCGAAGCGCTCGGCGTTCTCGACGATCATCAGCGTGGCGTTCGGCACGTTGACCCCCACCTCGATCACGGTGGTG
>CALXKW010000045.1 GCA_944389045.1 uncultured Clostridia bacterium
TTTCCTCGCGTTTGCGGGGGGGATGCCGGGGATGCTGTGCAAGGGCGGCCGAGCGACCGGTTCAGAGAGCGGATCAGCTCGAGCACCTCGATCTGATAGCTGATGTCGAGATAGGTGGTCGGCTCATCCAGAATCAGAATCTCCGGTTCCTGTGCAACGGTCATGGCGATCCATGCCCGCTGGCGCTCTCCGCCCGAGAGCGTCGAGAGCGTCTGCTCGGAAAGCGCGGTAAGGCCGGTCATTTCGATGGCTCGATCTATGATTTCCGCGTCCTTCTGTGTCAGCCCTCTGCCGGGACGCGAGTGGGGATAGCGGCCGTAGGAGACGAGCGTTCTCACGCGGATGTCGGGCGGCGAGGTGTGTACCTGGGCAAGATAGGCGATCTTTCTCGCGCGCTCCTTTGCGCGGTAGCTCTTCAGCGGCCGGCCGTCGAAGAGAACCTCGCCTCCGCGCGGCGTGACCGCGCGGGAGACAGTCCTTAAAAGGCTTGATTTTCCGCAGCCGTTCTGACCGATCAGGGTTACGATCTTTCCTTTCGGTATGTCGAGATCGAGTTCGTTCAGAACTCTCTTCTTGCCGTATTCAACCGTGATCTTCCGAAAGCCGAAATACATCGTTTTACCCCCTTGTTTTTTCTCTTGTCCGCAGCAGCCACAGAAAGAAGGGCGCTCCGATAAAGGAAAGGATGATGCTGACCGGTACTTCGCCGGGCGGCATCACAACGCGCCCGATCGTGTCGCAGATCACGACGAGCGAAAAGCCGAGCAGAACCGATGTCGGAAAGAGGTATTTGTAATCCGATCCGACCAGCAGGCGCGCAATGTGGGGGACGATCAGTCCGACGAAGCTGACCAGCCCCGCGACAGCGATTGCCGCCCCGGCAAGAAGCGAGGAGACGGCGATCAGGAAGAAGCGGAAGCTTTCGGTGCGCAGGCCGAGCGAATCGGCGGTCTCGTCCCCGAGCATGAGAATGTTCATCTTGGTCGGAAGAAACACGCAGATCAGGCAGCCCACGCCCGCATAGGGCAGAATCATGCGGAAGCTCTCCCAGCCGCAGCCGTTCAGTCCGCCGACCAGAAAGCCGGATGCGTTGCCGAGCGAATCGGCGAAAAAGGTCTTGATGATATCGTTGAAGGCGCTGAAAAGGGCCGAGACCGCCATGCCCGACAGAATCATCTTGACCGGGCTGACCCCTTTCTGGTAGGCCAGCGCGTAGATCAGCATCGTCGTGATGAAAGCGCCGAGGATCGATCCGATCGGGAGCAGATAGGAGTAGGCAGGGAACGCCACCAGCGTCAGATAGCCTACAAAGCTTGCGCCTCCGGTCACGCCGATGGTGGAGGGAGAGGCCAGCGTGTTGCGCATCACGCCCTGCAAAATGCATCCGGCGAGAGAGAGGCAGATTCCGACCAGTCCCCCGACCAGAATGCGCGGGAAGCGCAGATTCCAGATCAAAAGCCGCGCGGTGGAGTCGTCCCGGATAAAGAGCGCCTTTATCACCTCCGCGACCGAAAAGCGCACCGTTCCGATGCCGACAGAAATCAGCACCGAAAACAGGCTGACCGCCGCCAGAATCAGAATGACCGCCAGCCGGATCAACATGCCTTTGCGTCCGGGCGGAATCTGTGCGGAAGCGCGCCGGCCGGTCTTTGGGAGACGTTCCATAGGCTACGCGTTTTGCAGAAAGCCTCGCACCGCCGTCCGGGCGGCCTCAAGGTCGGCGGCATCCGGATGGCCGAGAGACAGCTTCTGCTTTTCGAAGCGCTCTTGGGAGAGATGTCCCTTTTCTCCCTCCGGGATTCGGAGTTTCTGCGCGGTGCGGTTCAGATCGATGCTTCCCCGGCAGAGAAAATGGCCGAGGAGCCGGTTATGCTCCGAGGCGAGCGCCTCCACGCGCGTACAGACCTCCTCGGCGTGACGGCTTTCGCGGGCTGCTCCGAGCGTACCGATCACGATCAGATTCTTTCCCGACATTTTGCGGATCAGGGCGATGGTGTCGTCGTCCGCCGTGCCGTGGTTGCACCAGTAGGAAAGGACGAAGGTGTCGAAGCGTTCGATGACTTCGTCGTTGATGTAGCGGATGTTGTACGGTCCCACAGAATCCGGCACGACGCTTGCCGCCGCCTCCGCGAGCCTGAAAGCGTTCCCGGTTATCGTGGAAAAGATAATTGGTATTTTCGCCATGGTGGTTTCCTTTCTTTTTTGTGCCTGCGCAGTTAGCATATGCTAACTGTTTCTCCGAAAGAAAGCCGCCTGGCAAAGCGGTTTTTCCGGAGGGGCATCCTACGCGATTCATTGTACTGAAAAGAGCGAACCTTTCCCACTCCGCAAAAGCGGAAAAAGGCTCCAAAAAGACAGTTTCAAAGTCCGCGCCGGGAAATATACGGGCGATAAGAGAAAAAAGACGGGCGGCAGAGGGCGGGTAAAGAGCTGGAACGGAGAGAATGCTGGATAAAGCAAGGCGGGTTCCGATTCGGGAAAGCCGGAGCGAGAAAAGACGAAACCGGGTCGGCGGTCCGTATTTTTTGTTGTGTTCTGAGGTTCGGATTTTTGCGGCGAGCGGAGAAACAAGCGCGCGGAAAAGCCCGTTCAGCCCGGCTCAGAAGGGCGGGCGTTCTTCCGGTATTCGTTCGGAGAGCAGCCCATCACGCTCCGAAAGGCCGCGGAAAACTTGCTTCCGTTGCTGTAGCCGCAGATTCCCGCAATTTCAAGGATCGTCTTGCCGGTCGTGCGGAGCAGATAGGCCGCACTCTGCATCTTCTGAATTCGGACATAGCCGTATACCGAAACGCCGCAGACCTTGCGGAAGGCGCTTTTCAGCCCGGTGGGGGAGACATGGAGCTTCTCGGCCAACGCCGGGATCGTCACGCGCTCGTCCATATGTGCCGAAAGATAGTCGCGCGCCTGCTTGGCAAGAGATCTCTCCAGAAGAGAGCCTGTCGGCGGGGGTTCGGGTTCGGCGCGGCTGCAGCTGAGAAAAAGCAGGATTTCCAGCGTTTTGATTTTAAAATATCCGTTCTTTACCTCGTCCGGTATGCGGTATAGCTCGGAGAAAACATGCTCGAGCTCCGGTCTGCTGCGCGAGATGAAGACCGCCCCGTCGCGGCAGAGACCCTCCATCAGAGATCGGGGCTCCACATCGATGCCGCAGAGAATGCTTGAGAGGGAGTCGGGCGCCTCGGCGGTGGAAATCTTGAGCGAGACACCGTGGTAGTGGCGGGAGGGAAAGACGGTCGGCCTGTCGGAGAGCCTTTTTTTCCGAATGCAGATGTCTCCCGGAGAAAGGTAGTACATTGCTTCGTTTTCCTCCCACTCCATCCGTCCTTCTCTGCAGTGGTGGATCTCGTAGACCTCCTTATCCCTGCCGCCGTCGTACGCGAAGTCACCGCATTCACCTGCGTGGATGTCGTTGTAAATCAAATCGACGCCGGGAAAGACCGTGTAGCAGGTCGTCACCGCCTCCCCGTCCGCGTCGGATATCCGGTAAATCTGGCAGGGATTGCCGCAGAAAATTCTTTCGATTTGTTTCATTTTATTCTGTGTTATCCTCTTTATATCCGCTATGGCGGTTTTTCAACCGGGCTGCGGCAAGATGTTTCGGCTTTTTCAGCCCGTTTTCCTTTGCCATCCGGAGATCGGGCTTTTTGGCCCTTCCTCGATTATAGCACAGGGGAGGAAGCACTGTCAATCAAAAAACGGTTTGGCGAAAACGAGCGAATCGAGTGGGATTGGATGCAGTGAGAAATTAATTAAACAGTAGGCGTTAGGAGGCGTTTGTCCGAAGGGAAGGCGGTCGATATAGACAAGCGCCGGCGAGCGGCATTTTGGGGTCTTTCGGGGAGGGCGTCCGATCTTCCGGAACGATTTTAGACTCATGCGGAAGACGCAAAACACACGAAGAGCGTTCGGGATTCTTCCCGAACGCTCTCGGACCGAAAAAGCCGCTCCGATTTCGCGCGATAGCGACTTTCGGGCGCTTCTCAGAATTCGTGCGGCACGCATTCTTTCGGATCCTCCGCCGGCGGCTCGGCTTTTTCGGGATCCTCGGGCAGGCAGGGCGCAAAATCGCCGAGATCGAGCCTGTACGCCGCGGCGATGCGCAGGATGCTCGAAAAATGCGGATCGTTTTTCTCCCGTTCGATTTTCTGATAGCCCCGCACGCTCAGGCCGCAGAGCTCGGATGCCTCTTCAAGCGTTAAGTTCAGCTCTCGTCGCTTTTTCTGTAAAATTTGACCCAAAGGTCGTTTTTTCGTCATAATATCGCCTCCTCTGTATAGTTTAAGAGGCAATATATAGTATTTCAACGAACCGTGGTTCCTTTTTTAGGGAAAAGACTTTTTTCTTTCAAAGCAAAGGGAAGCAGAAAGCGATTTTGGGGGAAACCGGCCGTTTTTTCTGTGTAAAAAGGAAAAAAACACCTTTCTCGTCAAACCGGTTGGCATGAAGAGTTAAATGCGAAAGGGAAGTCCGGCTCGTCCGTATGATACCGCTGTTCCGATCAGAAAGGCCTCTGCGGCTTTAGGCGTTCTTTCAAATAGTTCAGAAAAATTTCCGATGGTTTGGAAAAAACGTGATATTTTTTCCAGATAATGTAAAGATGAGTTTCGAGCTTTGGGAAGAGCGGACGGAAAGTGAGGTCGCCGTCTTCGGTAGAAATCAGACGATCGAGTCCGACGGCGCAGCCCATTCCCTCTTTTACCAAAAGCGAGGCGTTGTACAACAGATTGTAGACCGCCCTAAGGTCGAGCCGTTCGGCAAATGGTCCGAACCACCGGTAGAGCAGGCTGTCCTTGCGCAGCGACTGCTGGGAACAGATCAGCGGAATCGGGAGCAGGTCTTCGGGAGTGAGGCAGTCCTTCTGTGCCAGCGGACAGTCTCTTCGCATCAGAACGCCCTAGGTGTCTACCAGCGGCAGACGCAGTCTGTCGTACTTGGTGTCGTAGGGGGTGCGGTCGGCGAGATCGATCAGTACGCCGAAGTCAAGCAGACCTTTGTCGAGTCTTTCGATGACGTCGCTTCCGTCGCCGCTGTAAAAGCGGAAGCGGATGTTCGGATAGTCCTTCTGCACGGCGCATGCCGTAGCCGCCACCGTTTGCAGGGCGTGGCTTTCGCCGCCGCCGATGTAGATATCTCCGCCGACGTTGCCGGGCGGCGCGCTTAATTCCGCTTCGGTTTTTTCGTAGAGCGCGAGCATCTCCTCCGCCCTCTTTTTGAGAAGCCGTCCGGTTTCGGTCAGCGTGAGCTTTCGGGCTCCCCGCAGAAAAAGCGGCCGCCCGATCTCTTTCTCAAGATTCTGCATCTGACGGGAGAGGCTGGGCTGAGCGATGTAAAGGCTTTCCGCCGCCTTGGTGATGTTTTCCTCCCGTGCTACCGCCAGAAAATAGCGCAGTTCCCGAAGTTCCATGTGGTTCACCGCCTTTTGAAGA
Source organism: uncultured Clostridia bacterium (assembly GCA_944389045.1). Classification (GTDB taxonomy): domain Bacteria; phylum Bacillota; class Clostridia; order Oscillospirales; family CAG-272; genus RGIG1993. The sequence continues at coordinate 5,427 of CALXKW010000045.1, forward strand.
AATGAGACAGACGAAATGCCTTCTGTCGGCAAAAGTTGACGCTGCGCATCGCCTGCTTCTTTGCTTTTTATGCCTTTTTAATTATAACACGAAATAAGAATAGCTGTCAACTATGAAACGGCGGCTACCATACGGCGGAAGAGCTGCGGGCTCTTTTTGCCGAGCTGATCGGGAAAGAGGTGGACGAAGGCTTTTCTCTCTTCCCGCCCTTTTATACCGATTGCGGCCGGAACATCACGGTAGGGAGAAGGGTGTTTATCAACGCGGGCTGCTGTTTTCAGGATCAGGGCGGTATTTCGGTGGGAGACGAGACGCTCATCGGACATCAGGTGGTTTTGGCGACGCTCAATCACGACCTTGACCCCGCGCGGCGGGCGAACATGACGGCCCTTCCGATTGTGATCGGCAAAAAGGTCTGGATCGGCGCGCACGCGACGATTCTCCCCGGCGTTACGATCGGGGACCGTGCGGTCGTCGCGGCGGGGGCGGTCGTTACAAAAAATGTTCCCGCCGACGGCATTGTGGCCGGCGTACCGGCGAAACCGATTGAAAGGTAAAATAATTCGGGCTGAACGGTTGGGCTGCACAGAAAACGCGATTCTGCCGCCATTGCCTTGCACGGAGGCCGGGGCGGTAAGATGGGCTCGGCCCTGAGCCGACTATTCGGTGCCAAAAAGCAAAGAGACAAAGATCCGGAAAGAGAAAAAAGTGCGGCCTGCCGGAAGAAAACCGGCAGACCGCTTCTTGTTTTGGGGGCGTTTTTTTTGAATAAAAATGGCCTATAGCCTTTCTCCGAACCGTATTGCGCCGTTCACCTGACCGGGAGCACACGGGTCAGACGAGAGGGCTTGAACAGACGGGCGGACAGACAGGCGGGTCGGACAGAAAGACACCGGCGGAGCTTCCCCGGGAAGGCGGGGTGCCGGAGGATGAGGTGCGCTTCTTTTATTCCAATTGGCCCGGAAGGCGCTCCTTGATTTTTGGCGGGAAGCTTCGGTCGAACTCTTCCGCCGCCGCCTCGTCGACAAAATAGCAGGCCGGGTCGGTATAGCAGCCCCTGAGCGCCTCCGCGGCTTGGGGGTCTAAAATTTTGACAAGGAAATACGGCCGTTCTACGGTTCGGTCGGCGCCGGCATAAAAGATTCCGTACCGGGAAGCGGGTTCGAAACCGAAGCGTCTGTAGTACTCCGGCGAGCCGGTGATGACCACGGAGGGAAAGCCGAGCTCTGCCGCCCGGTTCAGCGTAAAGCGAATCAGCCGGCTTCCGAAGCCACGGTTCTGATAGGAGGGAAGAACGCTCACCGGCCCGAAGAGAAGCTGCTCGGTCCGTCCGCCCGTGTCGAGGGCGAGCTCTCCTTTGGCATAGGCGATATGCGCGACGATTATGCCGTTCTCCTCGATCAGATAATCCAGTTCGGGCACAAAACACGCGTCGCCGCGCAGGTTGTGAAGTATGAAATGCTCGGTGCAGCCGGGACGATAGCGGTTCCAAAACGCCTCGCGCGTCAGGTTTTCCACGGCATGGTAGTCTTTTTCGGTTTCGGGTCGGATGATCATTTTTTGTCCTTTCCTGTGCGCCAAACCGCGCTTTTTTTCATGTTCCCTTTTTCCGCAATTTGAATCTTATTTCGGGGATATCGAAAAGGCAGAGAGAGAGGGGGGGGAAGAGAGGGAGGCTTTGCCAGCTCGGGTAGTGTGCACATCGAGATATTATTTCTTCCATAGAATACCGGCGCTTGATGTGGGAATCTGTTAAAACGCTTTTTCGGGTTCGTACATTTTTAGTATATCACATCCCGTTTTTTTGTCAAGGATGATTCGGTTTATAAAGGAAAGAAACTAAAATAAAAAACCAGAAACCTGCATGGCTGCTGGCTTTTCGATGTATCTGATGTACGAAACAGCTGCTTCGTTTTGCTGATCTGTCTTCATACAGGGAGCGGATGGAGAGTTATTTGAGCGTTTTTTCAAAAAGGCGGTCTCATTGGTACATAAGGATGTCATAATGATAGACATTAGAAAAAGCACGACAGTCAACTTGTCTTTCTTGGAAATTTCATACAATAAATAGTAATTATATACTTGCAATCTTCTGAACTGGCTGGTATAATATATAAATAGTAGGATGATATACCGTAAGTTTTTTTAATCTGCACAGGCTTATCGTCGCCTATACAAACGGCAAAATAGGAAAACTCCTGCTCGCCCCGGAGAGGAACCTATCTGGTACTATGCCCATGAGCAGGACAAGATGAAACGGCTTTGCCTGATATGACGGAACTGCTGGAGAGGAAAGAGGAGATATCTCAATGAGGTCTGACAATATCGCCTATGAAAAACGCTATCCGGACTGGCGGGCGCAGTTCCAGGGAATCTGGGGGATGGCCAGTGGAAAGAAATCCGAATGTCAGTGGAGCAGTTGCAGGCGGCTCTGAAAGGTTAGAAAGCGGAAAAGAGGAGGGGAAAAACCTTCCGATCGCCGAACCGCTCATCCCTTTGGAATCAGAATACCGCGAAAGCAAAAGCGACATTAAATTTTAGTGTAAAGAATGGCACTGAATTATTAAATGAGTTGAGGTCAAGAAATCCTATTTGAAAAGTGAAAGAAAGTTATGATAGAAGTAAAAGGAAAGTATAACGAAGCAAAAATATTTACAGACGTTGTGGACAATGCTTCGGTTTCGCAAGTGATAGCGCTTTGCAATCAGGAGTTTGCGGCAGGGAGCCGGATCCGATTGATGCCCGATATTCACGCAGGAAAGGGATGTACCGTAGGAACGACGATGACGATCACGGACAAAGTTGTTCCCAATCTGGTCGGCGTGGATATTGGCTGCGGTATGGAAATTATCCGCATACGGGAATCGTATATCGAACCTCAAAAGCTGGACAAATTGATTTATGAAAAAATTCCGTCCGGATTTGCGATTCGCAGCAAGCCGCACAGGTATCTGGATGAGGCAGATCTGGATGAATTGTGTTGTATCCAGCACATAGACTTGCCTCGTGCGGAAAAGAGCATCGGCACACTGGGCGGCGGAAATCACTTTATTGAAGCGGATAAAGACGATGAAGGAAATATCTATATCGTCGTTCATTCGGGAAGCAGACGTTTGGGCTTGGAAGTGGCAGAATACTATCAGGAAGAGGGCTACAAAGTATTAAATCACTCTGATGATGCGACCGTGCAGCAGATAATGGCCGAAATGAAAAAGGCAGGTCGTCAAAAGGATATTCAGAAAGAGATCAAACGCCTGAAAAACGTCAAACGGACAAGCATTCCGAGAGACATGGCGTATGTTACGGGCGATCTGTTCGACAGGTATATCCACGATATGAAAATCGTTCAGCGGTTTGCGGAACTTAACCGACAGGCGATGATGGATGAAATTGTCAAAGGAATGAAATTCCACGTCGAAGAACAATTTACGACCATACACAATTACATCGATACCGACAATATGATTTTGCGCAAAGGCTCTGTTTCCGCGCAGAAAGGGGAGCGAATCCTGATTCCTATCAACATGCGCGACGGCAGTCTGATCTGCGAGGGAAAGGGAAACGAGGATTGGAATTTTTCCGCTCCGCACGGAGCGGGCCGTTTGATGAGCCGAGCTGACGCAAAACAGTCGTTTACGGTGTCGGAGTTCAAAAAACAGATGGAGGGCATTTATACCACATCGGCAAACAAGACTACATTGGACGAATGTCCTATGGCTTATAAGGGAATGCAGGATATTTTGGACAATATCGGCCCTACGGCAGAGGTGTTGAAGATTATTCGCCCCATCTATAATTTCAAGGCGGGGGCAGAAGATTAAACTACTTTGAAAAAAGAAGCCTTGCGATGGGCGTGACATCTATGCAGGAAGATTGACGGATTATTATGCGTACAGCGGGAACCCTTCGGTCGGGCGGCGGGCAGAGGAAAACGGATATCCGTTCCGTAAGATCGCCCCGGATGGCGAACCGGCCGATGACGGGGCGGGGCTCTCCCCGACGGAGGCTCCAAGAGGCAGCGGAAGGCTGGCGGGATCAGATTTGCCATCACCCAGGCGGGGCAGGAAATTCCCCGATTCGCTGGAATATCTCATATCGTTTTCGCCCGCAAGATCGAAAAACTATATGCCTTACTGCAACGGAAACTTTTGCGGCGGTTTGTTTGATGAGTTGAGACTAAAAAAGTACGCTCAAAACGAACCGTTTCAAGCGTACTCTTTGTAAAATCTGGCGGAGAGGGCGGGATTCGAACCCGCGTGCGCTTTCGCGCAAACTGATTTCGAGGGCTGTGAAAAGCCCTAAATCCCCTTATTTCTTCGCATAAGCTCTTATTGTTTCCCGCATAAAAACCGCCAAACACAAGGGTTTTTATATATTTTCGTATTTGCCTATTTATCTTCTTATAAGGTGTTTTTGCAGAAGTGGGCACCATAAGGGCACCACGGGCACCATAATCACACCTCAAGAAATTCGATAACGTTTTGTTCCACCATTCGCTTAATATCTCGCAAATTGTCTGTTGACTTATATGGTACATCAGCGAGTTTGGCTTTTACGGCGGGTGTGAGATCATAACGTGCAAATTCGTCAGACAACCGAGAAATATACCTTTCTACTTGGAAATCGACATATTCTTTTTTCTCCGTTTCTGAAAGCGACTTGAACTCACAAACCAAATCGAAACGCGATTGTAATTCGGGTGGTATAGTTTTATAAAATTCATCTGCCGACGGAATGTTTGATGTGAACACGATAATATAACCGTCAAGGTCATATTCTCTTGTTAATGAATCTGTAAACGAGCCGTCCTCTAATAGCTCCAAAAAGAAATTAAAAACAGGACGAGTTGTTTTTTCAAATTCATCGCAAACAATAATCCCCGCTTTACTTTTTGCGGTTTTAATGCCTAATTCGCCGCTTTCACACCCAACATATCCCGCGGGACTACCAATCAAACTATTCAAAGCGTCTTGGCTACTATAATTACCAAAATTGATTTTAGCTAATGATGTGTTTGGATTAAGCCATTTTGCTATAAGGCGAGCGACTTCTGTTTTTCCGATACCTGATTGACCAAGTAAAAAGACAGATAATATTTTCTTTTCTTTAATGCGATTAAGTTTTATAAAGTTGCGCAATGAACGGAAAAACTTATCTTTGAAGTGTGTATGTCCTATGAGATTTTCAGAGAAAAAATTTTCAAACTCTGATATTTCTTCGGGCTTATATTGCGTTATCTTTCGCAACTCATTTTCTTTGCTTTCCGCATCGGTAACGGGGGGGGCACTTTTTAATTCGGGATATACGGTTTCGATATTTTTTTGAGAATCAAAATGCAACGGGAAATTCTCTAAAGCTAATTCCGCAAAATCGTTATGAACGATAAAATGTGTATTGTGAAGTAGTTCTATAAGTTGTTCAGCAAAGTAGATAATATGAGTATTGTTATCAGATTTAGATGCTTTAACCATACTTGTTATATCTACAATCGGAGTTGTTTCACTTCGATTTAGTGTTGTGAGTTCTGGGTTTTGATGTTTTGTCGCTTGGTTGAAAGTGTAAAACGGTATAGATTTTTCTTGAACAAAAGAAATCAAATCTTCCAACTGTTTTGCGTCAGCGTAGGTGTAGATTGCTCTGCGTGAAATTGTATGAAGCACGTTTTCGATAGGTTCTTTATCGTAAAGCGGCTCTTTAGTATTGAACACTGTAGAAAATTTTTCTAACACAATGTCTGCAAGATTCTCACGGACAACAACCCTATTATCAGAATCAAGGTTTTGTAAATTTACCCAAGCAGAATACCGATTGCCTGGATTGTTGATGATAAATTCAATCATTGCGGAAATATCTATAACATTTCCGCTTTCGCCTTCAATGAGTTCTTTTGTTTCTTGAAATTCAAAAGCATATACTGCTTTTCCCGTAGCTTGAACCTCATCATATAACCGATTAAATTCTTCCAAATTTGCATAAGTGTAGAGTGTGTTTCTGCTCATGCTTTTCCTCCGCGTAGGCGTTTCCACAAACGCTTATACCAAGGTAGTTTAGGAGAAATATCTGCAGTATTTTGATGAAAGTTTACGTCTTGAATAACGGCAATTACATCAATAAACTGATAAGACTTTTCTGCTGTTGTCGATTTCGAAGGAGCAGTTGAAGTAACAACATCGGGAGTAGTACTCGGAAATACTTTCTTTTCAGGCTCTGGCTGTGTGTTTGTAGGTGTTGAAGAAAAGTAATTAAATGTGTTGGCGGTTATAAACTTTTCGGTAACGGAACCTTTGTAAACGCCAATAACACTTACGTGACCTATAAGCAAATCATTGACATTGTATTTGCTTTCAAATTCATTTTGAATTTCAAGAGGTATTTTAATTACAATTTCATCCCCATTTTCTAATGTGCCATAAAGGACGTAAGAATAATCTTGCAAAACAGATGAAATCAGATTGTTTATTTCCATTCCCTCGACACGAAAACCTTTCAAAGCGTCTTTTCGCAACATTAAAATTTGACGCAGATTTTCTTCATTGAGAATATTGAGCACAACATTATCAATTTTTATCAAATCGCCTTCTTGAAGCTGATTAAACTCCGTTAAAGTTTTGCACCGCTCGACAATACGCTTTAACAAAATTGATTTTGTGGTTTTCACATCGAGTGATTCAATTAACTTTGAAGAGCTTGCGCTTTTTTCGCTTGATTCCGCACCGATAACTGATTTTATATCAGCTAAATATCGTTGGCTGTTAGCTCCAAAAGAGCTTGAAACGGAAGCGTTTGTAGTTGCAGAATATTCACGACTTAACGAACGCTCTTTTTGAATGGTTAAAGGAATAATATTATCTATCATCATCGAAATCTCATAGACTTTCGATAAGTTAAGGTAATATATATTGAAACAAGAATTATGAATACTATCTGACATTACAAACACCCCCTAACTTAAAATTTCTACTTTTTTTCTGTCAAATAAATATACAAATTTATTATATCACATTTGGCAGATTTTTTCAATAGACGAAGTGTAAAGATTGCTCGAATCCAATCAATTTTAACAACAATTTCGCATAATAAGGAGGTTGAGAATTATGCAAAGAAAAAAAGAAGCCCTTTTATCAAAAGGTATCATCACTCAAACGGGGGAAATCTGCAAGGCGAAAATCAATCTTGTATCGGGCGCGATTACACAGCCATTCGCTGAAATGGTATGGGTATCAACGGGCGGCGACAAGGAAACGATAAACCGCTTGACAGATATTTTCGTTTCAATGAACACCCCCGCAGATCGCGGCAAGCTGTTCAAGATCATCAAAGCACTTTACGGGCTGATGGGCTTGCAATTCTCCGCAGAAGCCGAGCCAATGGGCGCAGACCCCGCCGTGTTGGAATACTTCATATTTTCCTTTACGGCTGACTTTGGCGAGATCATAAAAGACTATATTGCCGAGCAGAAAAGCGGCGTTTACTAATTCCCACGCGGGAAGATAGGAACGCCGCTTTTTCTATTACAAAGGAGTGATACACAATGGCAGTTTTTCGGGTGGAGCGAAACACGGGATATACCGTTATGAGCAATCACCACTTACGAAACAAAGACTTGACCTTAAAGGCAAAAGGGCTGTTGTCGCAAATGCTCTCCCTACCCGAAGATTGGGACTATACCCTTGCGGGACTGTCATACATCAACCGCGAAAGTGTTGACGCTATCCGTACCGCGATATGGGAGCTTGAAAAAGCGGGATATATCAAGCGGTATCAAGGGCGCGACGAGCGAGGCAAAATGACGGCGATTGAATATGTCATTTACGAACAGCCACAACCGCTATTGGATTTACCGATATTGGAAAATCCGACATCGGATAAACCGACATCGGAAAATCCAACACAAATAAATAAAGATATATTAAATACTAACTTACCAAAGAAA
>CALXKW010000046.1 GCA_944389045.1 uncultured Clostridia bacterium
AAAGCGCCGGTGAAGAGCGCCGGTAAACATTCTATGACCCGCGCATTCCGTCCGGCAGGGGGCACGCCAGGCAGAGAAGGGAGAAAAAAGCAAAAAAGCGGTAAAACAGACTTTTCACCGATCGGACAAAGGGCCTTTTCCGCTTTGCTTTTTTCAGAGAAAAAATTCAAAAAAATTCCGAGAAAGCTCTTGACAAACAGAATGAAATGTGTATAATTATAACTGTTGCGGCAATTGCAATTGTTGCGGCAATTGCAATTGTTGTGGCAATTGCAATCGCCGCTTCAGTTACGCGAGAGTGGCGGAACTGGCAGACGCGCACGTTTGAGGGGCGTGTGGTTACACCGTACGGGTTCAAGTCCCGTCTCTCGCACCAGAAAGTGCTCACCGCGGGCCGGTGGGCACTTTCACAAAAAACAGTCCGGTACTTCCGACGGGAAGGTGCTTTCATGAAGAGAATCATAAGGTTGGCATCGGCCGTTCTTCTTTCTTTGCTCCTTTTTTCTTCCTGTTCGTCCGGCTACTCCGCGATGGACTTCACGCAGGATGAGATGACGATCACCCTCGATTCCTCCTTTGTGAAATCGGATGCAAAAGGGTATACCGGCTGTTTCACTTCCTTGGCTTCCGACGTGACGGTTTACGCTCTTCGGGAAGGGTTTGATCTTTTTGAAGAGGCGGATAAATTGACCGCTTCGGATTATGCCGAGCTGGTTCTTGCGAACAACGGAAGAGACGACGAGCTCGAAGCGAAGGACGGCTATTCCAGTTTCTCGTTCACAAAAACCGATAACGACGTGGAGCACACCTACTTCGTCTGCCTCTATAAGGGCGGGGAAGCTTTCTGGATGCTTCAGTTCATCTGTCCCTCCGCTTTTTATGAAAGCATGAAGCCGAGTTTTGCCGCATGGGCCGATTCGGTCGTCTTTCAAAAGGCATAGGGAGCGCCGGATGAGCGGCAATCTATAAGCGGGTATGGCGGAATTGGCAGACGCGCTAGATTCAGGTTCTAGTGGGGGCAACTTCGTGGAGGTTCAAATCCTCTTACCCGCACCAAATCAGTATAATCCGAACCATATGCTTTTTGCAAGTATGTGGTTCGGATTTACTTTTTATCTGAATGAAATCAATTAAATTAGGTTAAGGCGTACAAATCACAAATGATTTGCGCGCTCTATTTTTTTGGATGTTATCGATAAATTCAGAAAAGGGCTCTTTTTCTTTCTACGATACTCATCATAAATTCCTATAATACAAATGTGTGCATAAAACAATTATTTATTTTAGAAAGCACATGGAAATAAAATATTTGCTAAAAATTTCAAAACCACTTGAAAAATCGTTTAAAATGTGACATAATATAATGGATAAAGCTTATATGTATATATCGTGCTGTTACTGCGTTCCTTGATGTTAGTGCAAATCAGGTGTTAGGTAGTTGGTCTGAAACTGGGCTAATGGTACGAATCCCAATTTTAGATTTAATTAGTGAGATAAATTAATACTTTTAAGAGGAATTTAGCATGAAGATAACAAAAACTTTTGCGTTATTATTAATTGTAGTGCTGTTATTACAAATGACGACTGCATGTCAGAGTGAGCAAAATCAAGTTGTTCAAATAGATGAATATTCAATACTTGTATATCAGAATGCAGTTGGAACTCAAGGCGATACCATGACTCCCCAATACACTGGTAAAGACTATTATGCGCAGGAAAATTATTCAAAGTCAAATGTATCAACGAAGCGGACGAACGTATCAGGAGAAGAAATAAATTTGGCATATAATAAATCGATGAAGTTAAATATGTACAAAGATGATATTGATGTTTATGAAGCTTCGTATGAAGATAGATTGTTGAGAATTGAATATAATGCAAGCACAGGAAAAATTGTTCGCTATATTAGATATGCTCCTTGTGTAGATCGAGGGTATATATCCGATGTATCCCCGAAATCCAATGAAGAAGATTATATTGCATATGTAAAGAAAATCTTATTGGAGCAAGCAGGGGTTTCAGTAGATGGTCGAGAGGTGAAAATCAGCACAAAAATTGTTAAAGAAAATGGTTCACCTGAATATGCATCAAGTTTTGTGAATAATAGTGATGTTGATTCGAATTTCAATGCAGAATATACATTTGAGTTTTGTTCAAATATTGATGGGATCAGCAGAACTGACGATATTGTAATAACTATTACTAATGTTGGTGAAATCTGCTCGTTGACAGCACTAACTAATGATGATGCATACGCGCCATTTGAAAATGTAAAGATTGACAAAACTCTTATTAACAATAAAGTGGAGGAAGCTTTTTTAAATGTCAAAAGTTTATATGATGTCAAGTCGTATGATATATCTCTTCGCTGTTTGCCAATAGAGTCAGACTTATGGGTGGAAGCTTTGGTGGAGTTTTCTTATCAAGTCGATGAACAAATGCTTACTAGCGGAGTGAGGTATCTTATAAAAGTTGCAGAAACAAAATGACAAATAAATCCGCAAAACGGTCTACCTTCATCGCTACATTTTGTGTAACAAGAACGGTTTTTATGGCGTATTTCAGCGCCTGATGAATGACAGCGTGGTAGTGAATCACGGAATTGGGCTTGACCGTCCGCAGCTTTTCCGAATAGAACTGCTGAATGTGCCTTGCCTCCAGCCCCTGAAGCGTGTACCCTTTTTTGCGAAAGTACGGTTCGATGGTCGACTTTATCATCGCTTCGTAGGAACTGTAAGTCGTCGCTTTCACACGCACCTTCACGATGTCCAGCCACCTGTTCCGGAAAAGTGAACCCACCGTTTTTTCTGGGAAGCCCCCGTTTTTCGGGACTTCTCAGCGGAATGATCGGATAGAGGCAAAGGAGGAAAAGTATATGGCTTGCGAACTCAGGGAGTGGAAGATCGAGGACAGCGGTGCGCTGTCTCTGCTGATGAACAACCCCAATATACAAAACAACCTGCGGGACGGCATTCCGTATCCCTATACGAAGGCGGACGCGGAAGACTTTATCCGAAGCACGCTTTCCGCAGCTCCGGATTCGCTTTTTGCCTTTGCGATCTTTTCGGAGGGCAGGCTTTGCGGAAGCATCAGCGTCATGCGCCAGAACAACATTCACCGCCGGACCGGTGAGCTGGGGTATTATATTGCCGAAGAATTCTGGGGCAGGGGAATTGCCACCGAAGCCGTCGGGAAAATCTGCCGGTATGTGTTTGAGAATACCGATCTCGTCCGCATTTTTGCCGAGCCCTTCTCATACAACAAAGCCTCCTGCCGCGTTCTGGAAAAGAACGCTTTTCAACTGGAAGGACTTTTGCGAAGCAACGCGGAAAAGAACGGAAAGATCCTTGACATGAAGCTCTACTCTTTGATTAAAGAACAGCCTTGACTCGCAAAGTAAAAGAAGCTTATGAAGCCAAAGCGGCCGGAAAGCTTTTTTGAGCTTAACCGGCCTTTTTGTAAAGCGTTTTGTTAAAGCACTTTTGCAAAAGCTAAAAGCACTGTCATGCCTCAAGCTTCCAGTATGCGAGGCTGTAGGGCGCAAGGACGCAGCCGTCGGCCAGGCGGACTCTCTCTTCGGTCAGAAGATCGACCGCATTTTCGGCACGCACGCCGGAAAGAGCGGCGCGGTACTCCGAAGCGTCGGCATTGACGGCAACTAAAATCCTTTCCCCGTCCAAGGCGCGCTGAAAGACAAACTGGCGGTTGGTCAGAAGAATGCTTTGATAGCTGCCGTACAAAAGAGCGGCGTTCTGCCTGTGGATGGCCGCAAGCCGGGAAATGTGCTCGGTAAGGGAATTCCAAACCGGCGCGTCAAGCGCCGGACGAAGGGGGGCGTCGTCCCCCTTTTCCTTTTTCCCGGTAATCCCCCATTCACTGCCGTAGTAAAGACAGGGAATTCCCGGCATTGCAAACAGAAGGCCATAGAGAAGCGCGAGATGCCGCGGCTCCGACAGCATACTCGCCACGCGGGTCACGTCGTGATTGTCCGCAAAAGAGAGAAGATGGGCGCCGGGATAAAGGGCGTAGCCGTCGTTTCCGAACTGGCGGTTTAAGGAATGCGCGATCTCAAAAAGGTTGAGATCGTTGAAACTCGAATAAAGGCCCTTGTAGCATTCGTAATTGGTGCAGCTGTGCAGCTTATCCTCCCCGACGATTCGTTTATAATCGCCGAAGAGAATCTCTCCCACCAAGAAAAAATCGGGCTTCAGCGAATCGGTAAACTGCCGCAGTCTTCTGATAAAATTTTCATTCAGGCAGTACGCCACGTCAAGGCGCAGCCCGTCGATCCCGAAGCGTTCCACCCAGAAGCGGACAGCGGAAAAAAGATAGTCCGCCACTTCCGGATTGTCGAGATTCAGCTTGACAAGCTCGTAATGTCCCTCCCACCCTTCATAAAAAAAGCCGTCGTGATAGGCGGAATCCGAATGAAAATTGAGACAGAACCAGTCCTTATACCGGGAGTTCTCCCGATGCCGCCGCACGTCCTGAAAGGCCCAAAAGCCGCGCCCTACATGGTGAAACACGCCGTCAAGAACGATGCGGATGCCGCTTTCTTTAAGCCTACGGCATACCTCTTCAAAATCTTCGTTGCTTCCCAGACGGCAGTCGATTTTACGGTAATCCCGGACGTCATAGCCGTGGCGGTCGGATTCGAATACCGGAGAGAGATAGAGCGCATTGACGTTCAGACGCTTCAAATGCGGAATCCAATCGATCAGTTTTCGGATCCGAGGCAGGGTTTTGCCGTCGTTTTCACGCGGCGCCCCGCAGAATCCCAGCGGATAGATCTGATAAAAAACACTTTCCTCGGCCCACACGGCAGGTATCCTCCTTATTCCTCGGCTCTTTGAGAGCGGACCTCTTACGTTTCTCTGCCGGCGTACAATCCGTTATGCCCGGCCCGGCATTGCCCGTCGCTGCCAATGATCGACAGACTCCGCTCCTTGATTTCCGTTTTCGGGAACATTTTTATTGTACTATGAAAAACGAGGAAAGTCAAGAAAAGCAGGAGGGAAACGGCCCGGAAAAATCTTGCAGAAATTAAAAAAACAATAAGGCGCAGCCGGCCAAGGCCGCACCTTATTGTTTCTCTGTATTATTGTTTTTCTGCCGGCAGGACGGCTTTTCCTCTCGCGGCTTTCCAAAAAGTTCTGTAAAGAGAGGCAAAATCGGTTTATTCCTGTCCTCCCTTCTTTTTCCGGAAAATCCACAGCTTCTGTATAATGAAGTTGGAAATGAAGAGAAGGACCTCCACCAAGATATCGGCCAACACAAGACGCATGCCGAGCACATCGTAGAGAAGCGTAATCAAGCCCGATTTGACAAACGCCATACAGATGACAAGTATTGCGTAGCCCGACGCCGAGGCCGCTTTGCCGGCGTTTGAATGGAAGACCAGCTTGCGGTTGATCAGATAGTTGACCGGAGAACTGATGCAGCGCGCCAGAAGCGTGGGGAGCGCCCGCAGGGAAATAAGCCGCTCAAAAAGCGACAGGGCGGCAAAATCGAGAAGAAAACAGAAAACCGCCGAAAGGCCGTACCGCACCAGCATGGAGTTGAGAAAAATCGTCTTATAGATCCGAAAAGAATCCCGGACGGCGCGGAAATGGGAGGATTCGTTGTTGTTCTCGTACACGGTGGAGATCGGCACCTCGCGCATGGCAACGCCCTCCTGGGCGCAGTGCATCAAAACATTCATTTCGTATTCGTACCGCTCGCCCCGAACCTCCCGCATGAGAGGGAAGAGCTCCCGGGAAAATCCCCGCAGACCGGTCTGCGTGTCGGTACATTTTTTCCCCGCCGCGACAAGAAAGACAAACCGTGTGATTGCGTTGCCGAACCGCGAGCGAAGCGGCACCTTGCCCTCCATCTTCCGCGCTCCGATGACGAACCCGCCCTCTTTGCGAAGCTCTGCGACAATCTTCAATATGTCCGCGGGTGTGTGCTGACCGTCCGCGTCGGCGGTGACAAGATAACGGCATTCGGGGATTTCTTCCTCGGCATAGCGAATGCCGTATTTCAGCGCGGCACCCTTGCCCCGGTTGGGATTCTGGTGCAGAACCGTGGCGTAAGCGCCGGCCTTCTCAAAAAGATCGGCATACGCCTCCCCCGAGCCGTCGTCCACCACGAGAAGCCGGCATCCCGAAGAAAAAAGCGACCGCAGCGTTTTCAAAAGCGCCTCTGTCGGCTTATATGCCGGAATCAGAATCACTGTATCCAAAATCGAAAACCCATCCTTGCTCTCTGTAACTTTCGTTATCCTGAATTTATTTGTCCGGCCTTTTGCGCGGCGGTCGTGAACTGTACTCTGAAAAAACACTCGACCGATTCGGGAAAAACCGGTTTTCCGTCGGATAAATACACTGTATTTTATCATCGAAACTCTGTATTTTCAAGAGTTTTCGGTAAATTTTTTCTTTTTGCCGTAAAAAAGACCCTCTTCCTCGGAAAAAGGAAAAAAACGATTGACAAAGAAAGATTTTGCGATATAATGAATAGTGTGTACATTTTTCCGTATTTTAGCCTTCATGGGGAATAAATCCGATTTTTTTCGCTTTTTATGGCCGGAAGACGGCCTATTTCCCTTGACAGAAGGAGAAAGGCATAGGACATTCGATCATGAAAGAAAAACATTTGGATACGATTTGCGTCCAGGGGACCTATCAACCGAAAAACGGAGAGCCGCGGGTCATCCCGATCTGCCAGAGCACGACCTACAAATATGATTCCGGCGAGCATCTCGGCAAGCTCTTCGATTTGAAAGAACCGGGGCATATGTATACGCGGATCTCCAATCCCACCGTCGAATATGTGGAAGAGCATATTGCCGCGCTGGAAGGCGGCGTCGGCGCCATGCTGGTATCCTCCGGACAGTCCGCGAATTTTCTGACCGTCTTCAACATCACCTCGGCCGGACAAAATTTTGTTTCGCTTACCTCGATCTACGGCGGAACAATCAATCTTTTTTCGGTCACCATGAAACGCATGGGCATCGAGTGCCGCTTTGTCCTCCCCGGGATGACCGACGAGGAAATCGACCGGCTTTTCGATGATAATACCCGGATGGTCTTCGGGGAAACGCTCTCAAACCCCGGTCTTTCGGTGCTGGACATCGAAAGATTTGCAAAAATCGCCCATAAGCACGGCGTTCCGCTTGTGGTAGACAATACCTTCCCAACGCCCGTGCTCTGCCGGCCCATCCGCCACGGCGCCGACATTGTGGTGCATTCGACTACCAAATATATGGACGGCCACGCCTCGGTGGTGGGCGGCGTGATCGTGGACAGCGGCAATTTCGACTGGAGCGCCGGCGGTAAATATCCCGAGTTCACCACGCCAGACGAATCCTATCACGGCGTGGTCTACACCGAAAGCTTCGGCAGAGCCGCCTTTATCACCAAGGCCCGGGTGCAGCTTCTTCGGGATTTCGGCTGCATCCAGCAGCCCCTCACCGCCTTTCTGCTGAACGAGGGATTGGAGTCGCTGGCTCTTCGCATGCAGCGCCATTCGGAGAACGCGCTGGCGCTGGCCGCCTATCTGGAGCGGCACGAAAAAGTCTCTTTTGTCAACTATCCCGGACTCGCCTCCTCCCCGCAGCACGCGCTGGCCGAAAAATATCTTCCGAACGGCGCCTCGGGCGTGATCGCTTTCGGAATCAAGGGCGGAAGAAACGCCGCCATGAAGTTCATGGACGCCTGCCGGCTGGCCTCCATTGTGGTTCATGTGGCCGACGCCCGCACCTGCGTTCTGCACCCCGCCTCCACCACCCATCGCCAGCTGACCGACAAACAGCTGGAAGAGAGCGGCATTGGTGCCGATCTGATCCGCATGTCGGTCGGAATCGAAAATATCCAAGACATCCTCGAGGACGTCGAACAGGCGCTGGCGGCGGTCTGATTCATAAAACATTCGCCGTGCGGCGTATTCCAGCAGCTGCCTTGCATTATACTATAGGGAGGAATCACCTTGCCGATTAAAATTCCCAACGATCTGCCCGCTACGCAGACGCTATTGAACGAAAATATCTTCGCGATTACCGAGACGAGGGCGATTACACAGGACATTCGTCCTCTGAAAATTCTTGTCCTCAACCTGATGCCCACAAAGATCACCACCGAGACCCAATTGGCGCGGCTTCTCGGCAATACGCCGCTGCAGGTGGAGATGGAGCTGATCCATACCAAAACGCACGAATCCAAAAACACCCCGCAGGATCACATGATCGCCTTTTACAAAACCTTTGAGGATGTGAAGGACTTCAATTACGACGGGATGATCATCACCGGCGCGCCGGTCGAGCAGATGCCCTTCGAAGAGGTCGAATACTGGGAGGAACTCTGTGAGATCATGGAGTGGAGCAAAACGCATGTCACCAGCGTTTTCCATATCTGCTGGGGCGCGCAGGCCGGACTCTACTATCACTACGGCGTTAAAAAAATTCCGCTGAAAGAAAAGATGTTCGGCATTTTCCCTCACAAGGTGGAGTATAAGAATTCGATGCTCTTCCGGGGATTTGACGACATTTTCATGGTTCCGCATTCCCGCCACACCACCATTTCCCGCGAGGACGTGGAGGAACATACCCGTCTGAAGATCCTGGCCTCTTCCGAAGAAGCGGGGCTTTACGCTCTCATGTCGCACAAGGGACGTCAGATTTTCATCATGGGACACTCGGAGTACGACGCGGACACGCTGCAGAAGGAGTACGAAAGGGACAAAAAGGCCGGGCTTCCGATCCGTCTGCCGAAAAATTATTTTCCGGACGACGACGATACCCAAACGCCGCTTTCTACCTGGCGTTCGCACGCCAACCTTCTCTATACCAACTGGCTCAACTACTTTGTATACCAATCTACTCCCTACGACATCCGCACCATCCGGTAGGTTCTGAAACAACGCATTTTCTGATAAAAAACTGTTCACTGTGTCGTGTGAACAGTTTTTTTGTAAAAACCGGTTATGCGTATTGTAATGCGTCTTGTGATTTCCGGCCTGCATTTTGCCGCCTCTTTTTTCGAGAGCCATAGGCATGGTCTATTGAATCTCATGCGTCAGAAGTATTTGACAAGAACCGAAGAAAAAATTTATAATATTTTGGAACAGAAATTTCACATCAGAAACAACCAGACCCATCTTCTTAGTTAAGGGACGGCTTATGATCTTGAAGGAATAAGTCAGCCGGGTCATAAAGAAAATCTATCAAGCAACTGCAAAGGAGGCCACACCATGTTAGGAAATTTCACCTACTGCAATCCCACAAGAATCCATTTCGGAAAAAACGCAATCGATGCCCTCGTCGATGAACTGAACAAATTCGGCAAAAAAGTAATGCTGTCTTACGGCGGCGGCTCGATCAAGCAAAACGGAATTTACGAGCAGGTGATCCGCGCACTGAAGACGGCGGGCAAAGAGATTTACGAAGACGGCGGCGTGATGCCGAATCCCACCGTGGAAAAGCTTGCCGAAGGCGCAAAGATTGTAAGAGACAACGACATCGATCTGATTCTTGCCGTCGGCGGCGGCTCTACCTGCGATTACGCCAAGGCGGTCTCGGTTTCCGCATACTGCGAGGACGATCCGTGGGAAAAATATTATATCCGCTTCGAGGAGCCGACCTGCAAGATCGTGCCCGTCGGCTGCGTTCTGACAATGGTCGGAACGGGAAGCGAAATGAACGGCGGCGCCGTCATTACCAATCATGCCAAGAAGCTCAAAATCGGGCATGTATTCGGCAGCGATGTCTTTCCCAAATTTGCCATCTTAAATCCCGAATTTACCTTCACCGTTCCGAAATATCAGATGGTGTCGGGCATCTTCGATATCATGTCGCATATCCTCGAACAGTATTTTTCGGGCGAGGACGACAACACCTCGGATTATATCGCCGAGGGGCTTATGCGTTCGCTGATTCAAAGCTCGCGCGCTGCCGTGAAAAATCCGCAGGATTATGAAGCGCGCAGCAATATCATGTGGACGGCGACATGGGCGCTGAACACGCTGATCGCGCAGGGCAAATCCACCGACTGGGAGGTGCATATGCTCGGACAGGCTGTGTCCGCCCATACCGACGCCACGCACGGAATGACGCTTTCCGCCGTATCGCTGCCGTATTACCGCTATATTCTGCCCTACGGTCTGGCAAAATTCAGACGCTATGCCCTCAACGTATGGAATGTGAATCCCGCCGGCAAGACCGACGAAGAAATCGCGAACGAGGGTCTTGCGGCAATGGAAGCTTGGATGAAGGAAATCGGCGTCGTGACCGACATCCGCACGCTCGGCGTGACAGAGGATATCATCGAAGGCATCGCGGACAGCACGCTGATCATGCAGGGCGGCTATAAGGTTCTGACGCGCGCCGACGTAATCTCGATTCTGAAAGCCAGTTTATAAGCCGAAGTAGTTGCCCCAAGAGGGAAACCATGCTCTTTTCCCCAAAGGGGCGGGAAATCAAAGGGTTACACAGAAAAGGAATCCTCCTATGGCCGATACAAAAGCCATAGGAGGAATTTTATATCCCGTAAACATCGGCTAAAAAAAGCAGGAAGAAGACAGGCTTACCGGAAACCGTCACGGAAGGCTCATCTGCTGTAAGGCATTTACAATAAAATGAGTGACAACAGACTTTCTTCCGCAAAACAATAGAAAAATTCATAGTTATAAGCTATAATAATGTCAAGAGAATCAGGAGGTGCGGTATATGGGAATCTGCAACAGACTCTTGTATCAATAATATAGAATACAGGAGGATTTTTGGAATGGAAAAAATTTTACTCGATACAGACATCGGCGGAGATATTGACGACGCAATCTGCCTTGCTTATTTGCTTAAGGAACCACAATGTGAGCTTGTCGGAATCACAACAGTCTGCGGCGAACCGGAAAAACGTGCGGCGGTTGCGAACGCAATCTGCCGGACTTCGGGGAAACGGGTTCCGATTGTGGCGGGGCTCGACAGCACGATGCAGCCGATTCCGGTATATCCTACGCCGGACGGCGCAGTCGCATTAAAGTTTTGGCCGCACAGCACCTATGAAAAAAGAGACGCTCCTGCTTTTTTGTATCAAAAGATAAAAGAAAATCCACATGAGATCGTGTTGATTGGGATAGGCAATATGACAAATATCGCCACCCTTTTCACGACCTATCCCGACGCCGTCCGACTGCTGAAAGGTCTGTATGTTATGAACGGCTATTTCGGCAAAGACCTTTTGCCAAAGCCATATTATAATTGGAATTCATGGGCGGATCCCCTTGCATCCAAAATTGTGTTTTCCGCTCATACGGCGGTACACCGAGCGGTTCCGTTAGAAATTACAGACAGCCTTACGATTGAAGCGGAAAAGGCGGAAATGTTATTCAAGAGCGACAGCGATTTAATGAAAGCTGTCTTTTCCTTCGGCAATTCGTGGCTGGAAAGCTCGAAAAAACTGACTTTACATGACCCATTGGCAGCCGTTTGTGTTTTCTACCCGGATATTTGTCGGTTTGAACGCGGCAATGTACAGGTGGAGACGGAGCAGGACAGCTATATGGGAGGCACGGCCTTTACCCCCTCCTCAGACGGCAATGTGGAAATTGCAAGAGCCGTTGACAGGGAGCGCTTTTACCGTATTTTAAGCAGCACTTTATGCGGCGAGCCGGGAAAAGAGAACAGGCGAGTGCTGCCGCCGCCTGTTGTCGGTCGGGCAAAATCAGTCGGCGCCGTCGGCGAGGCGTGGCTTGCCAATCTTGACAATGTGATTTCCGAATTGGAGAAAAGATGGCATGTTTCTGTCGGCCAAACCTTATCCGGCGGTTCACACGCCTTTGCCGCTCACGCCGACGGCGAAAACGGAGAAAAGTATGTCTTAAAAATCGATATGCCTGAGGATCTCGGCGGCGAATTTTCAAAAGGCATCGAGGTACTTAAGATGGCAGACGGGCAGGGGTATGCAAAGCTGTATGCATATGACGGGAAAAGAAAAGCCTGCCTGACCGAACGGTTGGGAAAGCCGATCAATCAATTGGGCTACTCGGTCAATAAACAGCTGGAAATCATCTGCACTGTTTTGAATCAATCATGGGATATTCCCGCCGCAAATGCGAAGCTTCCGGAAGGCAGGGAATCGATTGCATGGTTTCGGAAATTTATCGGGGAAACATGGGAAAGATTAAACCGTCCGTGTCCGGACAGAGTGATCGAACAGGCATTTTCCTTTTTGCAGTCAAGGGAAAAGGCCCTTAATCGGTCTGAATTTGTATTGCTTCATGGGGATGCGCATGGCGGAAATACGCTCATAACATTATCGGGCGACGGCTATAAGCTGATCGACCCGGACGGTATCTTTTATGAAAAAGCCTATGATTTGGGTGTCCTTATGCGGGAATGGGTCGAGGAATATGAACGAGATCCATTGAAAAAAGGAAAACAGCGGTGCGCGTTTCTGCACCGTTTGACCGGTGTCCCGGAACAGGCGATCTGGGAATGGGGATACTTGCAGACAGTTTCTACCGCATTTGTGTTACTCAAAATCGGACAGGAGAAAACCGGACAAAGCATGCTCCATGTAGCGGAATGCTGGAGCGCGGCCGCGCCTTTCTCGGGATAGCGCTTTTTGCTAAGAGAGGGAATCTTTCGATACGGCTATGAGGAGGCATGCCTCCTCATAGCCGTATTGTCTGTTTCTTTTAATAACGAGCGGCTGAAAACAAAACTGACACCCCTCAAAAAGCGGTGTCAGTTCGTTTTCTACTGATATTTTCTACGATTTCACTTTCCGTCCGCAGATTCGGAGCTGTATCCGGCCGCGCCCTTTCAAAGCGGCAGGTTCGTCCCCGTGTGTCATGCGTCTTTTGTTCCAAGATCAGGTGATGCAGTAGTCCAAAAGCACCGCCCAGCTCTGCGGAAAATAGTTCATCAGGTTCCAGAAGCTGACTCCCGCGAGATTTTTTTCGTCCATCAGATCGAGTTTTGCCTGAATGCTCCTGGCGTCTTCAAACCACACCTCATGCTGTTTTCCGTTCTCATAGTAGCGGAAGAAGGGCGACATGGCCGTCTCGTCAAATTCGATGGCCGCTTTTTTCTCGGCGGCAAGATTGACCGCTTCCGTATTGGAAATCACGTTCGCCTTGGAGACATCCCGGATATAGGGCAGGGTAAAGTCGTATCCGTAATTGGGAATCCCGAGAATCAGTTTCTCCGCCGGGATCTCGGTCAGGGCATATTCCACCACCCGGCGCACCTGATCGAGCGGCGCCACCGCCCGGGCCGGCCCATAGGTATACAGGCCAAAAGGTCACATGTTATAAAACATTAGGATTTGAAGTAAACTTCGAGCTCAAAAGGGGCGGGTTTA
>CALXKW010000047.1 GCA_944389045.1 uncultured Clostridia bacterium
GGGAGGAAAGCGCCGCCATGGTCGAAGCGCTTTTTTCACTCGGCGTACAGCCGGTTCTTTTGACCGGAGACAATCGGCGCGCGGCAGAAAAGATAGCCGAACGGCTTCAAATCCGCGAAGTTCACGCCGAGTGCCTGCCGGAAGATAAACTGCGCTACATCGAAAGCTGCCAGGAAAAAAATCAGGCGGTCTGTATGATCGGCGACGGAATCAACGACGCTCCCGCTCTGAAAAAGGCTTTGGTCGGGATCGCAATGGGGGGCGCGGGCAGCGATATCGCCGTAGATGCGGCGGATATTGCGCTTGTCGACGACGAGATCCGGGAGCTTCCCCATTTGATTTCGCTGTCCAGGCGGATGATGACAACGATTCGATGCAACATCGGCTTTTCGATGGGACTCAATCTTCTTGCCATCGTTCTGGCCATATCCGGCCTTCTGAACCCCGTGGTCGGCGCTCTCGTTCACAATGCCGGCTCGGTTCTTGTAATTCTGAGCTCGGCGATGCTGCTGCGGTGGAAAAAGAGAGAGAGGCCGAAGCCCGTTTCCGTCTGACCGGGCAAAACAGCTGTTTTTCTCAACTTTGTTTTGAACGAGAAAAATTGATCGCTGTGAAGGGTTTTCCTTATGGTTTTCCGAATAAAAGAGCCGTCCGTGAAGCGGGCGGCTCTTTTGATCTTCGGCAAATGGCGGAAGAATTTTCAACAGGAAGTATTTTTGGTGAGAGAAGGGGTGCTATTTTCTCTTTTCCCCTTCCCTGAAAAGGCGGGCACCGGGAAGGAGGACGGTGTTTTCAAAGCTTTTCGACAAAAAGGGAGATCAATTCCACCCAATCGTCGATTTTTCCGACGGCGGTGTTGATCGAAAGGTCGTAGTCCTTGCGGTCGCCCCAGTTCTGCCCGGTGAAGAAGCGGTAGTATTTGCGGCGGTCTCGGTCCACGGCAAGAATTTTCTGGCGAAGCTCCTTGTCGGTCAGATTTTCGTTTTCGGGGGCGTTTTCCCGGCAGCGGGCGAGGCGATGGGGCATATCCGAATAGACAAAGACGCGGAAAGGATCTCTGTCCTTCAGAATGTAGTCGGCGCAGCGTCCGACAATCACGCAGGGGGAGCGGTCGGCCATGCTGCGGATGATGGAGGTCTGTTCGGCGTAAATGGAATTGTTGAGATGAAAATGGGGATCAAAGGAAAGGTAGAAGGTGCCGCTGTGGCTGAAGGGATAGATCTGCGTGGGGCGCCTTTCGAGCACGCGGTCAACATATTCTTCCGAAAGGGCGGTTTTTTCCGCAATCGCGGTGATGATTTCCCGGTCATAATAGGCGATGCCCAGCCGTTCGGCCAGCTTACGGCCCAGTTCCCGTCCCCCGCTGCCGAATTCCCGTCCGATGGTGATGACTTTTTTCATGAGGAATCCTTCCTTTCGCTTCTCGTTCTTTTCCTCTTTTATTATAGAGCCGTTTTCCGAAAATTGCAACAGTTTTTTCGGCGCGAAAGGCGTTTTTTTTGTGAACTTTTTCGGCCGGGCTTCTTGCCGAAGGAAAAACGAGGATTGGGAAAAAAGGACAAAACGAAAAACAGGTCCGCCTTTTGCGGTGCTTTTATATCGGAAGAACAGCGGTTTCGAGCGGACGAAGGGCAAGTTTCCCTCCCTCGCTCCAAACGAGGCTTCCCGGAGGCGGACTGACCTTCAGCTCGCAGCCGGCGCCCACCACGCAGGAGAGAACCGACACCCCCTCGCCGAGGGTCACGCCCTCGCAGAGGACGCTGTTTTCGGCAAAGCTTCGGTCTCCGAGGGTCACATGATCGAAAAATACGCTCTTTCGTGTCTTGGCCGTGGGGGCAAGGCGGCAGGCGTTTCCTAAAACCGTTTTCCCTTCCGAATAGCGCAGATTGCAGGAAAGAAAGCTCTCGGGTGTGCCGATGTCGCACCAGTAGTCGTCGTAAACGTGATAACACAGGGTATAGCCTTTGCGCAGAAGGGCGGGGAAGAGCTCGCGGCCAAAGTCGTAGGGTCCGGCGGGAATCTCCTCCAGCACCCGGCGGGAGAGGACATAGATGCCGGTGTTGACAAGATGAGAGGGCGCGGTGGAGGGGTCGGGCTTTTCCAGAAAGCTCTCGATGCGCGAGGGCTTTCCCAGAATGACGCCGTAGCCGGTAACGTCCCCCACCTCCTTGGCGGCGATGGTCACGTCGGCGCGGCGGCGGTTGTGGGTCTCGATGAGCTCCGAAAGATCGCCCTCAAAGAGCGCGTCTCCGCTGAGGACAAGATAAGCGTCCTCTGTTTTTTCATTGCGCGCGAAGGCGGGCAGGGCCTCCTCGTTCGACATGAGCGCCGCGGCCTTTACGGCTCCCGCCGTTCCCAGCGGCTTTTCCTCGCGGCTGTATTCGAGGTGCAGGGTGCGGAAGATGCCGCCGTAACGTGCGGCGATTTTGTCGCCGAGGTAACCGAGGGTGACGGTCGCATGGCGGATGCCGGTTCTTTCGAGATTGCGGAAAATCCGCGAGAGGGCCGGGATGTTGTCTATCGGAAGAAGCGGTTTGGGTATGCTCTCGGTGAGAGGAAAGAGCCGGGAGCCTCTGCCCCCGGCCAGAAGAATGGCTTTGGTAATCAAGGAAAACTCCTTCTTGAGAGTTCTGGTTCTCTGTTATTTTGTTTTGTGCAGGCGCGCGTCCGGCAGTTTTGTTTTGGCTTTCTGTCCCCGCGCTTTTTCCTATTGTGGGCTTTTTGCCCTCTCATTATGCGTTTTCCGGTCAAAGGGGGGCGAAGAGAAAGAAAATCCAGAGGGCTTAAAGGCAAAGAACGTGCCGCCCGCGGAGCAGAGAGAGAGTGTGTGTGTGTGGCCATGCCGACAGAATCGGATGCAGCGCCGGGAATCAAAAATGCGTTCTCCGAAGAGGGCGAAGCGTGCCGGTCGCAAGGAGGGGAGGGAAAATCAGAAATAGAGCAGAGAAGTAAAGAAAAGCTCGCGCAGCGTGGCGTAATAGAAGCCGCGGTCGACGACGGGAAGGGGATTTTCTCCGCGGCCGATTTCGATGGTGTAGGCGGGTATCGAGAGACTGTCCGCCCAGTCGGTGAGGCCGCCATAGGAGGCAAGGCCCTCGGCCTCGGCCAGCCGGTAGCCGGTGACGCGCGAGAGAAAATACGCGCCGCCCCGCGTCCGCGGGCGGTTGTGATAATAGATCACTTCCCCCTGTGTATGAAAGGTGAGAAGAACCGATAGGTCTTCGGCGATCTCACTGACAAGCCGGCAGACGGCCAGCGTCTCGGGCTCGCTTTCGGGAAATTCGCCGGCAAAGCGGGTGGGCCCCGCCGTGATGTTGTTTTCCTTTTCGAGTAATTTGTAGGCCGCGAATTTGTAGTCGTAATTGTGATTGATATCGACGCCGCGGGCGTTGGCCTGCCAGTGCGTGAAATCGCGGGAGCCGCCGTTGAGAGCGATCAGCTTGTCGCCCATCGGCGTCCCGCTTTTCGCCCCGAAAAGGGCGATCTCCTCCCCGTCCGGGTTGACGACGGGAAGAAGAAGCAGAGTGCGGCGCTCGAGAAACGAGCGGGCCGAGAGGCCGAAACGGCTTTCTCCTGCGTCGATGACATGGCAAAGTTCTTCAGCAAAGTCGCAAAGCAGGGTCGAGGTTAAGTATTCGCTGCCGTGGTGCCCGCCCAGAAAGAGCAGTTTTTTTCTGCCGCAGCCGATCGACAGGGCTTGGATGGTATGCCCCCACAGGCTTTTTCCGAGCGAAAGAGATTTGGCAAAGGAAAATTTTTCAGCGAGGGCGTCGAGGCGGTCCTGCACCGCCGTGGGAGAGAAGAAGGCTTTTTCGCGCTGTGTCATAAAATCCTCCGAACCTTTTTATACATCTTATTCGCCGAGGATAAAAGATAGCTCTTTTAGCCGCAAAAAGAAGTTTAACCCGAGTTTTTTTGCCGGTCACTCTTGACAAAAAGGGCTTTCGGTATTAAAATATATTTTATGATAACATGCCATATTTTTAAAAATTAGCAGAATATCATGAAGCAAAGAACATAAAAACAAAACTAAGGAGGTGTAATATGGTTTATCCCAACATTGCCCTGGCCGCCACCGGTCTTATCGTTGCGCTGGCCGCGGTGGGTGCGGCGCTCGTAGCCGGACTTCTGGCATTTTTCGGCGGAATTCAGTACCGGAAAAAAATCGGTGAGCGCGAGATCGGTTCCGCCGAGCAGGAAGCGGCCAGAATTCGGGACGCCGGCGCCAAAGCCGCGGAGACGCTGAAAAAAGAGGCGCTTCTCGAGGCCAAGGAAGAGATTGTCCGCCAGAACCGGGAATTCGAAAGGGAAGTCAAAGACCGCAGAGCCGAGCTTTCGCGTCTGGAAAACCGCTGCGTTTCCCGCGAGGAGGCGCTGGATAAGAAGCTCGAGGGACTCGAAGCCAAGGAAAGCCAGCTCGACCGGAAGATGCGGGACAACGACCGCATCCGCAGCGAGCTTGAGGAGATCAAGAGCGAACGGCTGGAACGGCTGGAAAAGATCTCAGGCTACACGGCCGAGCAGGCTAAGAACGAAATCGTCTCGGAAATTGAGGAAGAGGCCCGGCACGACGCCGCCGAAAAGCTCGTCGAGATCGAAAAACAGCTCAAGGAGGACGCGGACGACAAAGCAAAAAATATTTTGTCGCTGGCCATTGCCCGCCTGGCGTCCGACCATGTATCGGAGGCCACCGTCTCAGTGGTGCCGCTGCCAAACGACGATATGAAGGGGCGCATCATCGGCCGCGAGGGCCGCAATATCCGCACGGTGGAGACTCTGACCGGCGTCGATCTCATCATCGACGACACGCCCGAGGCCATCACGCTCTCGAGCTTTGATCCCATCCGCCGCGAGGTGGCGCGCCTCTCGCTCGAAAAGCTGATCGCCGACGGCCGCATCCATCCCGCACGCATTGAGGAGATGGTCGAAAAATCCAAAAAGGAGGTCGAGCAGTCGATCAAGCAGGCCGGCGAGCGCGCAACCTTCGAAACCGGCATTCACGGCATTCCCGCCGAGCTTGTCAAGCTTCTCGGACGGCTGAAATACCGCACGAGCTACGGGCAGAATGTTCTCAACCACTCGATCGAGGTTTCTCTTCTCTCGGGTATGCTGGCCGAGGAACTGGGCGTGGACAGCATGGTGGCCAAGCGCGCGGGCCTTCTGCACGACATCGGCAAGGCGCTGACGCACGAGACCGAAGGGTCTCATGTCCACATCGGTGTGGAGGTGGCAAAGAAGTATAAGGAAAGCCGCGACGTGGTTCACGCCATCGAGGCCCACCACGGAGATGTGGAGCCCCGGACGGTCATCGCGCTGATCGTCAAGGCCGCCGACGCCATTTCGGCCGCACGGCCGGGAGCCCGCCGCGAAAATCTCGAAAACTATATCAAGAGACTGCAAAAGCTTGAAGAAATTGCCAACAGCTTCCCCGGCATCGAAAATTCCTTCGCCATTCAGGCGGGACGGGAGATTCGGATTTTGGTCAAGCCGGAGGAGGTCAGCGATCGGGAAATGGTCAACCTGGCCCACGAAATCGTCAAAAAAGTGGAGGCCGAGCTCAAATATCCCGGTCAGATCAAAGTACATGTGGTACGCGAAAGCCGCGTGATCGATTACGCGAAATAACCATTCTGCCGGAACACCGGTATCGAGTGTGGACATATAAGTACAATAAAACAAGAGTGCAAGCAAGGCCCTCCGAACGGGTTGAAATAGATTTTTCTGTTTTATATTGTCTTTATATGCTGGCGGACAGGGGCGGGCGGAATACGTTCGCCCCTTCTTCATTTTCCTCATGGAAAGGTTATTATATGAATATTTTATGTATCGGCGACATTGTGGGGCCGGAGGCCGCCGCCTTTGTGGAGGACAATCTCTTTAAGATACGCAGGGAATACGAAATCTCCCTGGTGGTGGCCAACGGCGAGAACGCCGAGGCGGGAAACGGGCTGCTCGAGCATACGGCGAAGCGCCTGTTTTCCTCCGGGGTGGACGTTCTGACGAGCGGGAACCACATCTGGCAGAAAAGCGGGATCTATCCTTTTCTGGACGACTGTCCCTATCTTCTCCGGCCGGCCAATTATCCCGGGGAAAATCCCGGCCACGGCAGCGTGATTTTTGAGACCGAGGGACTTTCGGTGCTGGTGATCAACGTTCAGGGGCTGGTTTTTATGGAGCCCATCGCCTCGCCCTTCGACGCGGTGGAGGCGATCCTCGAAAAGAATCGGGGTCTCTATGATCTGGCGATTATGGATATCCACGCAGAGGCGACGAGCGAAAAGGCGGCCCTTGCCCATCATTTCGACGGCAGAATCGACATCATCTGCGGGACACACACCCATGTACAGACTGCCGACGAGCGGATTCTTCCCGGCGGCAGCGCCTTTATCAGCGATCTCGGCATGTGCGGCGTTCTCAACTCGGCGCTGGGCGTGAAATACGAGCCGATCATCCGCAAGCTGCGCACCGGTATGCCGCAGCGGTTTGAACTGGCCGACGGCCCGATCACCATGAACAGCGTGATTTTTGTCTACAACAAGCAGAAGAAAAGAGTGGAGCTGGTAAAAAGAGTGAATTTTTCCTGAAACCGCCTGATGAATCGGGCCAAACGGGTTATACTGTTATTGGTATTGCGGCGCGGCGTCATCATGAACGTCCGGCAGGTTTTTCTATCTGCCCGGTCCTGGGTTGACCGCAAGACAGAACCCGAAAAGAGCGTCCGAGAGGTGTATTATGGAATTACTCAAAGTTTCGGCCAAATCGAGCCCCAATCTGGTTGCGGGAGCCATCGCCGGAATCCTGCGCGACGGGAAAGAGGCGGAGCTTCAGGCCATTGGGGCCGGTTCGGTCAATCAGGCGGTGAAGGCCATCGCCGTGGCCCGTGTGTTTTTGGAAGGGGACGGAATCGTTCTCTCCTTTGTCCCGCATTTTGCCGAGGTGACGGTGAACGGGGAAGAGCGAACCGCCATTCGCTTTGTCATCCTGCGAAACCCCGGCTCATAGGCGCGGGGCAAGATTGATGCCGGCAGGCGAAGGTCGGGGTCTTCCGCAGGATTTTTTCGTTTTTTCTTGACAAGAAAACTCTTTTATGCTAAGATAAGAAGCGTAGAAGCGCCCCCGCGACTGACGGAGAACGTGGGATACCACGGGGAAACGGGTTTTTCTCGCGCTTTCTGTGTTTGTGCCGACCGTCTGGGCATACAGTTCCTTTTGGGGCTGTATGCCCTTTTTGTATCGAACGGAAAAAATTCAAATAAAGGCGGGAAAAACTATGACGGTGCTGCAAAGAATTACGGAAGGGCTTCTGGCGGGGATTCTGATCGCCATCGGAGGGACGGTCTATCTGTCCTGCGCCGACAAGGTAGTGGGGGCGGTGTTCTTTTCGGTCGCCCTTCTCTGTATCTGCATGAAGGGCTATTCGCTTTTTACCGGAAAGGTCGGCTATCTTCCCGAAAAGCATGGGAGAGAGGAGCTCTCGGTTCTTTTTTGGGGGCTTCTCGGGAATCTTCTCGGCACGGTGCTCTGCGGTCTTCTTCTCTCGAAAACCCTTTCGGCGCAGTACGGGGCCGCGGTCCTTCTCACCGAGGGCAAGCTGGCCGACCAGCTTTGGTGGCAGACGCTTGTCCGCGCCTTCTTCTGCGGAATTCTCATGTATCTTGCGGTGAGCATTTATCGGGAGAATAAGACGCCGGCGGGGATCTTCTTCTGCATCCCGGTTTTTATTCTCAGCGGTTTCGAGCATTCGATCGCCGACATGTTTTATTTCGCCATGGCCCGGAACTTTACGCTCTCCGCCGCCCTTTTCCTGCTTCTGGTTCTTCTGGGCAACGCGCTTGGCGGTATGCTGCCTCCGGCTCTGCGGCTGGCCTTCGCCAAGCGCCGGGGGAAAGAGCCGAAGGAGGCTGATTCCGACGCGAGACCCTTTCGCGACGAGTCTGCTTCCGGGGAGAGCCTGCCGCTGGGAAAGGCGGACTGATTGGAAAGCCAGGCCGTGCCCTTTCGGAATCCCGGCAGAAAGGGCGGGATAAGGCGTTTTGCGCTCCGGATTTTCTCCCGTTTTGAAGAGAAAAAAGAACCCCGTCGTCACGCGACACCGCGTGACGACGGGGTTTGTGTATGGGGCCTCTTGGAGAAATCTGCCGGCAGTCTCGATCAGCCCTCCCGTTCTGCCCGCATCCGGTCTTGGTGATACTGGAGGCGGTAAAGGCCGTAGTAGCGGCCCCGCTTTTCGAGAAGCGAGGCGTGGTTCCCCTCTTCCACGATTTTTCCGTGGGAGAGGACGATGATCTTGTCGGCGTGCTGGATCGTGGAAAGCCGGTGCGCCACGATCAGCATGGTGCCGATGTTCATCATTTTTTCCAAGGAGTCCTGAATCAAAAGCTCGGTCTCGGTGTCGATGTTGGCGGTGGCCTCGTCGAGGATCATGACCGAGGGCTTGTGGATCAGCGTGCGGGCGAAGGAGAGAAGCTGGCGCTGTCCGGCAGAGAAATTGTTCCCGCGCTCCCGCACCTCCTCGTCAAGGCCGTCCTTCAGCTTTTCGATGAACGAATCGGCGTTGACATACCGGCAGGCGGCGAGAACCTCCTCGTCCGGCACGCCTTCGAGGCCCATCAGAATGTTGGAGCGGATCGTGCCCGAAAAGAGAAAGACATCCTGAAGCATCTGGCCGAAATGGCGGCGCAGAGAGGCGATGCGGATCTTTCGGATGTCGATGCCGTCCACGGTAATGGTGCCCTTCTGAATGTCGTAATTCCGGCAGAGCAGGGAGAGAATTGTCGTCTTGCCGCTTCCGGTGGAGCCCACGAAGGCCACGGTCTCTCCGGCCTTCACCGAGAAGGAAAGATCCTTCAGCACCCATTCCCCGGGGGTGTAGGCGAACCAGACATGGGAAAATTCGATGTTGCCTTCGATGTGATCCAGAGCGCGCGCGTCGTCGCTGTCGGTCACTTCGGGCGCCATGTCGAAGATCGTGAAGATTTTTTCGGCCGAGGCGAAGGCCGACTGCAAACGGTTGAATTGCTCGGCCAGAGTCTGGATGGGGTTAAAGAACTTGGAGATGTACATATAGAAGGTCACCACCGTGGCGGCGGTGATCGTCTGCCCCAAAAAGGAGGTTTCCCGGATATAGCCCCGTCCGCCGAGATAGAGCAGACAGAGCACCGAGGAGATATAGAGCATGTAAACCAGAGGACGGAAGATGCCGAAGACAAACATCTGCTCTCGCTTTGCGCGGCGGAGCGAGCGGTTCTTTTCGGAAAACTCGGCCATTTTCCGATCCTCGCGGTTGAAGATCTGGATGATCTTCATGCCCGACAGATGCTCGGAGAGGAAGGTGTTGATGGCGGTCGTGCCGTCCTTGACCCGACGGTGGGCCCTGCGGGAAAAAGAACGGAAGATCAGGGTGAAGAGCAGGATGAAAGGAACAAAAGAGAGCACCATCAGGGTGAGCTGATAGTTCAAAAGGAGCATGGCGGTGAGCACGCCGACGATCAGAAAAAGGTTCTTCAGAAGATTGACAAGGATATTGGTGAACATTAAAGAGATGGCGTCGGTGTCGTTGGTCACGCGGGTGACAAGCTTCCCCACGGGAATTTTATTAAGCTGGTTGTGGGAGAGCGCTTCGATGTGAGCGAAAAGGTCGGTGCGCAGCGCTGAGATGATGCGCTGGCCGGTCTTTTGCAGGATGATAGCCTGAATATAGGAGCAGATCAGCGAGACGATGAGAATCCCGGCATAGAGCGCGACGAGAGAAAAAAGACGGGAGAGCGCGAAGTCGCCGGCGATCATACCCTCGATGCGGCCAATGAGAAGCGGAGAAGCGATGTCATAGGCGATCGAGAAGAGCATGATGAAAAAAACGAGAAGAAAGCTCTTCCGATAGGGACGGGCGTAGCGGAGAAGGCGGCGGATGATCTCCGAATCCTTCATGTTCCGGTCGAAGCCGACCGCTTCCTTTTTTCTCCGGACGGTGAGGTAGGCGACGAGGAAGATCAGCGAGAAAAATCCCGCCGCGCCGCCGGCAAAGAGAAGGGGATAGAACTCACGCATGGCTTTTCACCTCGCTTTCGTCGGATCCGGCATCGGCCGCGTCGGTCTCAGAGCCCGCGGCCGGCGCCCGATTCCCCGCTTCGAACGGTTCCTCTGCCGCGGCTTGGGCAAAACACGGGACTTTTTGTTCGGGCGCTTGGTTATGTGAAGCGGAAGCGTCCGAACCCTCGCCGCTTTCCGGCCGCTCGGCTTCCGGCCGGCCGTCCGCCGAAGGGTCGTGCGGCGAATTGCCGGCCGTATCGTCGAGCTTCTGCAGCTCGACCGTGACGCGGTAGGCTTCGCAGGAGGCGTAAAGCTCCGCGTGGTTTCCTACGCCGGCAACCCTTCCGTCCTCCAGAAAGAGGATTTTGTCCATGTCCTCGACGGTCGATACCCGGTGGGCGATGAGAATCGTGGTCTTTCCGCGGCGCAGCTTGCGGAGATTTTCGAGGATGGCTTTTTCGGTTTTGACGTCCACCGCCGAGACCGAATCGTCGAGGATGAGAATCGGGGCGTTTTTCATCAGGGCGCGGGCGATTGAAATGCGCTGCTTCTGACCGCCCGAAACGGTGACGCCCCGCTCGCCGAGCACCGTGCGGTAGCCCTCGGCAAAACCGGTAATGTTTTCGTGTACGTCGGCAAGCTTTGCCGCGCGCACCACGTCGGCGTGGTCGTCTGTGTCGGAAGCAAAGGCAATGTTATTCTCAATCGTGTCGCTGAACAGAAAGTTTTCCTGCGGCACATAGGCGGTGTCGCGCCGGACGGCGCGGATCGGGAGGGTGTTGATGTCCTGTCCGTCGAGAAATACCGTGCCGTCCGGCAGGTTGTAGGTGTGAAGAAGCAGGTCGGCAAGCGTGCTTTTTCCCGAGCCGGTCCGCCCGATGATCCCCACGTTTTCTCCCGCGCGGATGGTGAAGCTCACATCCTTGAGGATATCCCGGTCCCCGTCCGGATAGCGGAAGGTGAGGTGACGGAATTCGATGTCGCCCTTGAGTGGGGCGGCGTCGGGCAGATTCGGCCGGTCGACGACGGTGGGGCGGGCGTTGAGAAGCTCGCTGATCCGTTTTAATGATGCCTTGCCGCGGGAGCGCATTTCGATCAGCTCCGAGACGGCCATGATCGGCCAGACGATGGCGTTGAAGTAGCCGATGAATTCGACGAGCTGGCCGGCGTTGAAGTCTCCCCGGTAGACAAGATAGCCGCCGTAGCCCAGAATGATGCAGATCACCGATTCGACAAACAGCGTGATGGTGATGTTCAAAAGGGTGGAGGCCTTGGTATAGGTCACGTTGGCGTTTTCGTTATTGCGGTTCAGGCGGCGGAAGCGGGAAAGCTCCACCGCCTCCTTGACGAAGGCTTTGATCACGGCAAGGCCGGAGAAGCTTTCCTGCGAAAAATCCGAGAGGGAAGAGAAGGCCGCCTGGCGGATCTCCCACTTTTTTGTCATGTACTTGCCCACAAGGGTGGCCGCGGCCAGCATCAGCGCCATGGGAATCATCGACAAAAGGGTGAGCAGAGGATCCATGCGGTACATCTTGGTCAGGGCGAGAATGCCGAGAAAGAGCGCGTCGCAGAACATTAAAATGCCCGAGCTGAAGCAGTCCTGCACGGTTTCGAGATCGTTGGTGAAGAGCGACATGAGGCCGCCGACCTTGTGTTTTTGATAGTAGTCGGCCGACAGGCCGCGGCAGCGGTCAAACATGCGGCGGCGGAGATCGGTCTCGGCCTGGATGCCCGCGCCGAAGAAGCAGATACGCCAGACAAAACGGCCGGTCACGATCGAAAGAATGATGAAGATCAGCGGCAGACAGACCGAGTCGAGAAGAAAGTTCATATCGAAGGGAAGCGTTTCCTGCCCCACCGTTACAGTGCCGTCGTTGATGCCGTTGATCACCGTGCGGTAGAGCTCGGGAACGATGAGCTGGGCATAGTCGACCACGACCAGCGCCGCAATGCCGAGCAGAAGAACCGGCAGATAGCGAAGGTAGTACCGGTTGATGTGTTTGCCGAAGAGCAGAAGATCACCCCCTCTGGGATTTCCGTCCTGCCGGGACGTATTTTGAATAAGTTTTTTATGGGAAACCCGCTTCAGACAGGCGGAATTGCCTGCTGTCAGGCGGCTTCGCCTATTCTATCACATTGCCGTATCAAAATCAAGCGCTTTTTTTCGATTTCCCCCGTATTTACCGCATCTTTTTTGACACAAAAGGAAAACGTTATCGGAAGAACGGGCTTTTCCATCAAAAATTTTTGTCAAGAATTGTTTACAGCAAGGTCACAAATCGGCCGCTTTCGGCTCTTGACAAATGAAAAAATATCCCTTATAATCATTAAGTTAAGTAAAACAAAGGTATAAAAAAGGCATAAAGCCGGCTTTTCTATGAAAAACCGTTTTTTCCCTTGTTCTTTTTCTTCGGAGCTTCCAGCGATAAGGCGGAGCTTTCGGCTATAGGAAGAAAAACGGAGGAAGAGCGGGTTTTCCGGAAGGGCCGGCTTCCCTTCCGTTTTTTTCCGAAAGGAGAATGCGGTCCCCACGGGGGATTTTGGATCGAAAGGAGATTGCATGATTAGACGATTGGCGCGCTGTGTAAGAGAATACAAAAAACCGACGATTCTTACGCTGCTTTTCATCGTGGTCGAGGCGGTGATCGACGTATTCATTCCGAAGGTCACGGCCGATATGATCAACCGTATCCAAAAGGAAGAGGCGGATCTCAAGTACCTCTTGCTGCAGGGCCTTCTTCTTGTGGCCATGGCGCTTATTTCGCTCGTCTCGGGCGGAATCGCAGGCTTCACCTGCGCCAAGGCGTCGGCGGGGTTTGCGAAAAATCTGCGGCACGACGTCTTCGAGAAGGTACAGTCCTATTCCTTTGAAAACATCGATAAGTTTTCCACCTCCTCGCTGGTCACCCGTATGACCACCGACGTGAGCAATGTGCAGATGTCTTTTATGATGCTTATCCGCATCGCCATCCGCGCACCTCTGATGTTCGTCTTTTCGATCATCATGGCCTTTT
>CALXKW010000048.1 GCA_944389045.1 uncultured Clostridia bacterium
CTTCTATTGCCTCCAAAAACCGCGACGCCAAGACAAAGGAACTCCTTTACGGCGAGGTGGAAGCGCTGACGTCGGGACATGAGCTCCACTGCATCGACAAATACATTTCTTATGTCTATCCCGAAAAGACCTGTCTTTTCGATTATTTTCCGGACGATTCTCTCCTCTTTGTGCAGGAATATTCCCAGGTGCTGAACCGCGCCAAGGCCTTCTGCTGGCAGGAAGCGGAAAACGGCAAGGCGCTTTTGCAGGAAGGGCTTGTCGTGCCGCAGTACTGCGACTACAGTATCACGCAAGGTATCCTTCAGGAGACGCTCGAATCCCGCGGAACCGTGATTGTGAACAGCTTTGTCGCCTCGATGGGAAACGTTAAGCTGGACGGCGTTTTCCCCTTCGTCACCAAACAGACCGGGAACTGCTTTGACAATCTGCCCCTCCTTTACGAGGAGCTTTACGCCTATCGGAATCTCAACTATCGGGTGGTGGTTTTGACCGAAAGCCCGCAGGCTTCGAGGAGCCTTCAGGAAATGCTGGAAGAGAGTGGTCATCCGGCGGTTCTGGCGAGCGGAGAGGAGGAATCCGAGCTCGACGCCCCGCTGCTTCTGCTCGCCCGACCGCGCGTGACCGGTTTTGAGCTTACCAACGCCAAACTGGCCCTGATCTCGGTCACAAGAGGGATCAATGCGGCGGCCAGCACGATCAAGAAGGGCCGCACCGCCGACAAAACCCGGAAAAACACAGAGAAGCTCTTTTCCTATACCGATCTCGACGAGGGGGATTTCGTGGTTCACGAAAAGTACGGAATCGGTCAGTACCTCGGCACCAAAAGCCTGATGGTTGACGGCGTGCGGCGGGATTTTGTGCAGATCCGCTACGCCGGCACCGACATGCTCTATCTCCCCTGCAACCAGCTGGACGCGATCTCCAAATACATCGGCGCGGGAAACGAAACAACGATCCGCCTCTCGAAGATGGGAGGACAGGAATGGGTCAAATCCAAAACCAAGGTAAAGGCCGCCGCAAAGGAGATGGCGAAGGAGCTGATTCAGCTTTACGCCAAGCGCCTGCGCCGCGAAGGCCACGCTTTCCCGCCCGATTCCGCCCTGGAAAGGGAATTTGCCGACAATTTCGAATACACCGAGACGCCGGGGCAGCTCGCTGCCATCGAGGATATCACCCGCGACATGGAGGCCAGCCATCCGATGGACCGTCTTCTCTGCGGCGACGTGGGCTACGGCAAAACCGAGGTGGCCATGCGGGCGGCTTTCAAGGCGGTGGCGGACGGAAAACAGGTGGCCATTCTGGTGCCTACCACCATTCTGGCCCTTCAGCATTACGAGACGCTTCTCTCCCGCATGCGGGGCTTTCCGGTCAGCGTGGATATGCTCTCCCGCTTTCGGAACGCGAAGCAGCAAGCTATATCACTTCGCAAGGTAGCAAGAGGAGAGACCGATATTCTGGTCGGCACCCATCGCATTCTTTCGAAGGACATCGAATTTCATGACCTCGGCCTTGTGATTATCGACGAAGAACAGCGCTTCGGTGTGGCTCAGAAGGAAAAACTCCGTCAGATTGCCGCCAACGTGGATACCCTGACGCTGACGGCTACGCCGATCCCCCGCACGCTCAACATGGCGATGAGCGGCATCCGCGACATGTCGGTTCTGGAAGAGGCGCCCGGCGACCGCTTCCCGGTACAGAGCTATGTGACCGAGTACGACGAGATCATCCTCTTTGACGCCATCAAAAGGGAGCTGCGCCGCGGCGGGCAGGACTTTTATCTCTGCAACCGCGTGGAACGTATGGAGAATACCGCCGCGCGGATTGCCAAGGAGATACCCGAGGCGCGTATCGCCATCGCCAACGGTCAGATGGAGAAGGAGGACCTCTCGGACATCTGGCACTCCCTGATCACCGGAGAAACCGATATTTTGGTCTGCACCACCATCATCGAGACCGGTGTAGACGTTCCCAACGCCAACACCCTGATCATCGAGGATGCGGACAAAATGGGACTTTCCCAGCTTCACCAGCTGCGCGGGCGCGTGGGGCGCTCCTCCCGCCGCGCCTACGCTTATTTCACCTATCCGAAAAACCGGGTGTTGTCCGACGTCGCCGCCAAGCGATTGGCCGCCATCCGGGATTTCACCGAGTTCGGCGCCGGCTTCAAGGTGGCCATGCGCGATCTTGAGATCCGAGGGGCGGGGAACATTCTCGGGGCGGAGCAGCACGGCAACATGGCGTCGGTGGGATATGAGATGTACATGCGTCTTCTCGACGAAGCGATTCTTGAGGAAAAGGGAGAAAAGCCGAAGGAAAAAACAGTAGAATGTACGATCGATTTCAATGTCGACGCCTATATTCCCGAAAAGTACATCGCCAACGCCGGCCACCGCCTGGAGGCCTACAAAAAGATCTCCCTGATCCGGAACGACGAGGATCTTCTTGACGTCAACGACGAACTGCTCGACCGCTTCGGTCCGATGCCCGACCCGGTCTCCACTCTGATCAACATTTCCTATCTCCGTGCTCTGGCCGCCCGCTGCGGTCTTTCCAAGGTAGAATATAAGGACCGCAATCTGATCTATTATCCCGAGAAAATCAACCTGAAGGCCTGGACAGCGCTTGCCGCCGCCAACAACGGAAAGCTTCTTCTGTCGCTCAGCGGAAAGCCTTCCGTCTCCTGCCGCGTGAAGAACAAGGAGTGGGCGCTCGATATCGCCACACGGCTTTTGAAAGACTATCTGAAAATTCTTGCGTCGGATGACTTGCAAAATGACGGGAAATGATATATAATACTTTTAAGGCAAGCATCGTTTTTTGCCGAAATACTTGTGCCGGTATGCACAATTCCGAGGTTACCCATGTCTTTGTTTCGCAAAATTCAATCCACCGCCGCGCTTTGTCTGGCGCTCCTTTTTCTCGTTTTGTCTCTTGCCGCCTGTTCCGACGGCGGAGGCGTTGTTCTGTCCTGTGACGGAGTGGAATTCGACGAGAAAGCTTACGCTTACTGGTATATTCAGTTAAAGGATTACTACGTCTCCTCCTATTCGGACATCGAGGACACCGACGAATGCTGGAAAAGCGAAATTTCCGATCTCGGCATCACCTACGGCGAGTTTGTGGACGATAAGATCCGCACGCAGATCCGCTATTATCTGGCCGGCAATCTGCTTTTCAAGGAATACGGTCTCTCGGTTCCCAAAAGCGTGACGGCCGGAATCGACGAGGATATCGACGACGCCATCAATTCCTTCGGCTCGCGCTCGGCTTACGACAAGTATCTTGAGTCGAAATACGGGATCGATTCGAAGGAATACCGCACCATCAAACTGATGGAGCAGAAGTATTATCTGGTCTACGATTATCTCTACAATTCCGAAACCGGAATCGACCTGGCGACGGCGGAGGAAATCGACCGTTACTATCAGGAAAATTATGCCCGGATCAAATATTACATGGTCCGCAAGAACTACGATTATGAGTACGACGACGACGGAAACCGCGTCGTGGATTCTTCGGGGAAATACGTGCTTGTCGAACTCACCGACGAGCAGAAGGCGGAAAACAAAAAGAAAATTGAGGATGCCTACGAGAAGATTCAAAAAGGGGAGTCGATCGACACCTATATCAAGAAGGATTTTCCCGACGAATCGAAAAACTATCCGAACGGCTACTATGTACTGCAAAATGAATACTATGGCTATCTTTTCACCTCGACGGTGATCAATGCCGCTTTTGAGATCGAACCGGGCGAAGTTACCTTCTGCGAGAATGAGGACGCCTATTTCATCGTACAGCGGCTCACCCTGGCCGACAAAGCCTACGAGGGCAGCGACAAAGACCAGTTTACCGATATTGCCGATTACGCGGTCGGCGACAAGTTTGAGGCACGATTTGCCGAGATTATCGAAAGAATCGTGGCGGACGATGCGCTTGTCGAGAAGTATTCGGTTCTGACAGTCGACTGAAAGCATGAAGGCAAAGAGTAAATTGCATCGCAAGACACCATAGTCAACCGTTATGCGGTTATGATGTTCAATCCAAAAGAGAGAAAGTGCTTTGCAACGATGAAATGTAAGGTAGTAACCTTTAACCTGCGGATGGATACTTTCGCGGATAAAAACAACTATTTCTTTTTGCGCGCCCCCCTCATTCTGGAAAAGATCCGCGCCGAACGCCCCGACGTCATCGGATTTCAGGAAGCCCGGGAACCGATCTATGAGTGGCTGAAGGGTATGTTCCCCGAATACGAATTTGTGGGGATCGGACGGGAAAAGGACTTTTCCGACGAGGCCAACCCCATCGCTTTCCGCCGCGACAGGTTCTCACTCTTTTCGTTCACGCAATTCTGGCTCTCCGAAACACCCGAGATCCCCGGATCGCGCTACAAAGAACAGAGTCCCTGTCCGCGCGTCTGTACCGCCGTTGAGCTGAAGGAGAATGCGGGGCAGAGCATCTTTCGTTTTTACAACACGCATCTCGACCATGTGGGAGAGAAGGCGCGCCTTTTGGGAATGGAGCAAATACTGAGGAAGATCGGTGAGGATTATAAAAAAAGGGCCTCTCCGGTGATTCTCACCGGAGATATGAACGCTTATCCTGATGAAGCGGCGATCCGCGCGGTGCTCCTTTGGGAAAGGCCGGCGCTTTCCGACCTAACCCAAGAGATCGGAAAAAGCTTTCACGGCTTCGACGGTGGATTTCCCTACGAAGCGGGCGAAAAGATCGACTACATATTTGCCTCTCAATCGGTGAAGCCGCTCGCTCTCTCGGTATGGGAGCTCTCCCGCGGCGGGGTGTATCTCTCCGACCACTATCCGATCTCCGCTTTGGTCGAGGTTGGATAAAGGCCCCGCAGCCGCCCGAAAGAAAACCGTTTCGCGATCCGGCGTGCAAACTCTATCGTTCGGCGCAAAACTTGCGTCCGTGATTTTTATTGACAATTCCTCATTACATTTTAGAGGAAGAAAAGGAGATTATCGTTATGGGATTCAAGGACATCGGAAAAAACATCGGCAAGGGCGTGAAAAAGGCGACCGACAAGCTGAACAACACCGTCGACGTGCAAAAGCTGAAATATAAGATCAGCAAGAAAGAAGAGGAGATCGGAGAGGTTTACCGCCTTCTCGGTCAGAACATCGTCGACGCGTCCCTGCGCGGCGAAACGTATGACGCGCTGGTGGCCAAGGCGCTTGAGGATGTGGCGCTCAAACGGGAGGAATTGGCCGCACTGAACCGGGAGCGCATCGAAAAAGAGGGTAAAACGATCTGCACCAATTGCGGAAGTGAGAACGACGGCAAAGCGGAGTTCTGTTCGCGCTGCGGCGCCAAAATCGAACGTGAAGAGACGCCTGCCGAAAAAGAGGCGGACAATGAAACCGGCTCTGCGGATCCGGCTGACGAAACAAAAACCGAGGAGAACGGGGACGGGAAGTAAGCTCCGAGGAGTCGCCCGCGGTCGGAAATTTGTTCTGTTTCAAGAAAACATCTCTTTTTTTGAAAAAAACTGAACTTTGGCCATATTTTTTGCAAAAAACTATTGCAAAATCCGTATTTCCGTGATATAATAGCATAAAAGATGATACTTAAGCAGGATGGAAGAGCGTGAAAACACTCTTCCATCTTTTATGGAGCGAGAGATTCGGATGGCAAAAAGCGGAGGAAAAGTGATCGCCGCCGTGCGGGACGCGATCTCGGGCAAGGTGGCGGAGCTCGGATTTTCTATCTGGGACGTGGAATTTCGGAAAATCGGCGCGGACTTCCACCTGATCATCACGATTGACCGGGATGCCGGCGTGGATATCGACGACTGCGAGCGCGTACACCGCGCGATCGACCCGCTTCTTGACGAAGCCGACCCGATCGAGGAATCCTACTATCTCGACGTCTCCTCTCCCGGTCTTGAGCGGGACATCCGGACGAAAGAGCATTTTCTTGCATTGACAGGTCAGAAAGCAAAGATCAAGACTTTTGCTCCGGTAAACGGGAAAAAGGAGTTTATCGGGACGCTTTCTTGCAACGAAGACGCTTCGGTTATCACCGTAACTACGGAAAAAGAGGCGGTGAAACTGGAGTTTACCTCGATCGCCAAAGCCAATCTTTACTGTGAATTCTGACGCTTGACATCACGCGCGGCCAAAGGAACGTTTTGGCTGACCGTCGCGTCGCCGGCGTCTATTCCGCAGCATCGCGATACCACCAAAGAATCGGAAAGGACTGTAAAATGAACAGCGAATTTTTTGCCGCGCTGGATATTCTCGAAAAGGAAAACGGAATTCCGAAGGAATATATGCTTGAGCGCGTGGAAGCGGCACTGATCAGTGCCTACAAAAGAGAAAACGGAGGGAGCAACGTCCGTGTCGTCATCGACCCCGTGAAGAAGGACGTCAAGGTCTACCAGCTGATGGACATTGTGGAGACGGTGGAGGACGCTTCCTGCCAGATCTCCTTGGAAGAGGCGAAGAAAATCAGCCGCCGCTATGCGCTGGGCGGTGTAGCGGAAATTGAAGTCAAGCCCAAGAACTTCAGAAGGCTGTCGGCCCAGACCGCCAAGCAGGTCATCATTCAGGGAATCCGCGAGGCGGAGCGCGGCAATATGATCCGCGAGTATGAGGACAAACGCGAAGAGGTTATCACCGCCGTGGTGCAGAAGATCGACGAGGTAAACGGCAGCGTGGTGGTCGACACCGGCACAAGCATGGCCACCCTTCTCAAGAGCGAGCAGATTCCCGGCGAAACTTTTGCGGTCGGCGATCACATCAAAGTTTTTGTGATGGAGGTACGCAAGGAGCTGAAAGGTCCGCTGGTGACGCTCTCACGCACGCATCCGCACATGGTCAAGCGTCTTTTCGAACTCGAGGTACCCGAGATCAAAGACGGAACCGTCGTCATCAAGGCCATCGCCCGCGAGGCCGGCTCCCGTACTAAGATCGCGGTACTGGCCCGTACCGAAGGAGTCGATCCGGTGGGCGCCTGCATCGGAAACCGCGGTATGCGCATCAACGGCATCGTATCCGAGATCGGCGGAGAAAAAATCGACGTCATCAAGTACAGCGAAACGCCGGAGGAGTTCGTCAAGGCCGCTCTGGCTCCCGCTTCGGTCAACCGCGTTGTTCTCGACGGCGAGCGCTCCTGTCAGGTGTTCGTTGACAGCGATCAGCTTTCTCTGGCAATAGGCAAAGAAGGACAGAACGCGCGCCTTGCCGCAAAGCTGACCGGATTTAAGATCGACATCAAAACCGGCGAGACTCCGGTGCTCTGAGAATAATTCAGGCACACAGGTTACGGACGAGGTGCTAGAATGCCGCAAGAAATGAAACCCAAAAAAACGCCGATACGCCGCTGCGTCGGCTGTATGCAGGCCTTTGAAAAAAAGACGCTGATCCGGGTGGTCCGTTCTCCGGAAGGGGAAGTGTCTCTCGATTTTACCGGAAAAAAATCCGGCCGCGGCGCCTATGTCTGCCGCAGTGCCGCCTGCCTCAAAAAGGCAATCAAATCCAAGAGAATCGAAAAAAATCTGGGATGTGCCATCCCCGATGAAGTATATGAAAGACTTGAAGGTGAGCTTTTAACGAATGAATGAGAAAGTTTTGTCCATGCTGGGACTGGCAAAGAAGGCAGGAAAAATCATTTCGGGAACGAGTCTGGTCTCCACGTTTGTCCGCTCAGAAAACAAGCCGGCACTTGTGGTAGTGGCCGGAGACGCTTCCCAGAACACACAAAAGATGCTTGACGCCGCCTGCCGGCATCATAAGGTGACATATCGCCTCACCGAGCTGACCATGGATGAGATCTCGAACGCCATCGGGGCTTCCTATTACATCGCCTGCGTTGCCGTTCTCGATCAGGGCTTCGCGGAAGAAATCCTCAAAAGACTTGCCGAAACGGATCGAACTTCGCAGGGGGTGTGACAGATGGGAACCGCAGGAATCAAAATCAATTCATTGGCTAAAGAACTGAACCTGAAGAACAAGGACGTTCTGGAGCTTCTGTCCAAAGGCGGCTTTAACAAAAACACGCACACGGCAACTCTGACCGACGATGAATTCGGCTACCTCATGGATCTTCTGACCCGCGAGAACGAAACCACCGATCTCAATTCCTATCTGGCGGGCAAGACCTACGTCCGGGTGGAAACCGAGGAACGCATCCGCCGTCAGCAGGAGGCAGACCGGCTGGC
Organism: uncultured Clostridia bacterium; assembly: GCA_944389045.1. Taxonomy (GTDB): domain Bacteria; phylum Bacillota; class Clostridia; order Oscillospirales; family CAG-272; genus RGIG1993. The sequence continues at coordinate 8,183 of CALXKW010000048.1, forward strand.
CGCGGAAAAGGCGGCGGCCGAGAAAGCGGCGAGAGAAGCCGCAGAAGAGGCCGCACGTGCCGCAGCCAGAGCGGAAGCCGTAAGGGCGGCGAAAGAGGCCGCGGAAAAAGCCGCAGCCGAAAAGGCAGCGGCGGAAGCTGCCGCCAAAGCGGCGGCCGAGAAGGCGGCAAGACTGGCAAAACAGAAGCAGAACGAACCGAAAGACCGTTTCGCCAACCCCGTCACCTTCGGCAAGCCGACCGGAAAAAAAGAGCCGGATAAGAAGAAGACCGAGAAAAAGCCCGAACAGCCTGTGGTGGTTCGAAAGACAGCCTCCGCCGAGAACACGCCCGCCGTCGCCTCCAATATTTTCGGCCATAAGGCCGGCGTCCGCGTGGTGGACACCAGAACTACCTCGGTAGATCTTGCGAAGTACGACGAAAAGCTTGAAAAATACAGCTCGGATGTTCCTTACGAGAGCCAGAAGCAGAAGCTGAAGAAGCAGAACAATCGGCCCGGCCAGGCCGGAAACAAGGGCGGAAAGCCCGATTCCTCCGGCTATAAGGGCGGCTACAAGGGCGGACGGAAAGGCCAGCAGCCCAAGGCACCGGCTGTCAAACAGCAGTTATCGATCACCGTTCCCGAAGAGATTACCGTAGGGGCGCTGGCAGCCCGTCTGAAGGTCACCGCCGCCGAAGTCATGAAGCGTCTTATGATGCTCGGCGTGATGGCGAACGTCAATCAGGTCATCGATTTTGACACCGCCGAATATGTGGGAACCGAGCTGGGGGCTGTCGTCACCAAAGAAGTGGTCGTGACCATCGAAGATAAGCTCTTTGACAACGAGGAAGACAGCGAGGACTCGCTTACGGAGCGCGCGCCCGTAGTCTGTGTAATGGGTCATGTCGACCACGGAAAAACCTCGCTTCTCGACCGTATCCGCCATACCAGCGTCACGGCCGGAGAGGCGGGCGGCATTACCCAGCACATCGGAGCCTACCGCGTCCACATAAACGACAAGGACATCACGTTCCTTGATACGCCGGGACACGAGGCCTTTACCGCCATGCGTCAGAGAGGCGCCATGGCGACCGACATCGCCATTCTTGTGGTAGCGGCAGACGACGGCATCATGCCCCAGACGGTGGAGGCCATCAGCCACGCCAAGGCGGCGGGAGTGGATGTGATCGTTGCCATCAACAAGATGGATAAACCCTCGGCCAACCCCGAAGCGATCAAGCAGGAACTTACCAAATACGATCTTGTCCCCGAGGAATGGGGCGGCGACACCATCTGCGTACCGGTGTCCGCACATACCGGTGAGGGCATCGAGACGCTTTTGGAGAACGTTCTTCTGATCGCCGAGATGAAGGACCTCAGCGCCAATCCGGCAAGACGTGCCAAGGGTATCGTCATCGAAGCGCGGCTTGACAAGGGCAAAGGCCCGGTGGCTACGGTACTGGTACAGAACGGTACGCTGAAATCGGGCGACATCGTTATCGCGGGCAATGCCGTGGGCCGCGTGCGAGCGATGACCGACGAAAACGGAAAAACCATCAAGACGGCGGGCCCCTCGGTCCCCGTGGAGATCACCGGTCTCTCCGAAGTCCCTGTCTCCGGCGACGAGTTCAACGCGGTCGAAGACGAGAGAATGGCAAGAGAACTTGCGGAGCGCCGCCGCGCCAAGGCGCGGCAGGAGGAGCTGAACGCCAACACTAAGGTCAGTCTGGACGATCTTTTTGCCCAGATCAAAGAGGGAGTCAAGGAACTCAACATCATCGTCAAGGCCGACGTTGTCGGTTCTGCCGAAGCGGTCAAGAGCTCTTTGGTCAAGCTCTCCAACGACGAAGTCAAGGTAAATGTCATCCACTGCGCCGCCGGCGGCATCACCGAGAGCGACGTCACCTTCGCTTCTGCCTCAAACGCGATCATTGTGGGCTTCAACGTGCGGCCCGACAAAAACGCGCTCGACCGCGCCGAGCTTCTCAAGGTCGATATCCGTACCTATCGCGTGATTTATGAGTGCATCGACGAGATCACCGCCGCTATGAAGGGAATGCTGGCTCCTGTCTACAAAGAACAGCTGCTCGGCCATGCTCAGGTGCGTCAGACGATCCGTGTCCCCAGCGTCGGAACCATCGCCGGCTCCTATGTGCAGGACGGCAAGATCACTCGGAACGCGCAGATTCGTGTGGTTCGCGACGGAGTGGTCGTGTTTGAAGACAGAATCTCCTCACTTCGCCGTTTCAAGGACGATGTGAAAGAAGTGGCTTCCGGCTATGAATGCGGCATCGGTCTGGAAAAATTCAACGATATCAAGGAAAACGATATCCTCGAAGCCTTCGAGATGGTGGAGGTCAAAGCCTGATCTTCTTTCGGGATACTTTCAAACTGCCGCAGAAACTGCGGCAGTTTTTGATTGAAATCGACGGAAAAACGGGTAATCTACCGAAAGAACGGGAAAAACACGGAGTCTGCCAAAAAACAGGGGACAAACAGACAAATAAACAAAAACCCGGAAAGCGTTTCGGGTCAGGACCAATCGAGAAAGGAAAAAAGGAATGACAAACGGTTTTTTGCCCATGAGTTTGGAAGAAATGCACGCTCTGGGCTGGGGAACCCCCGATTTCGTATATGTAACCGGGGACGCCTACGTAGATCATCCCTCGTTCGGGGTTTCGATCATTTACCGTGTACTCGACAACGCCGGCTTTCGTGTGGCCATCCTCGCTCAGCCCGATTACAAATCCTGCTCCGATTTTAAGCGGTTCGGAAAACCGCGGCTGGGATTTCTCGTGTCGAGCGGAAACATCGACTCTATGGTGGCGCATTATACTGTGTCGAAAAAGAAGCGGAGCGACGATTACTATTCTCCCGGCGGAAAAGCCGGATTTCGGCCCGATCGGGCGGTGATCGTATACTGCAACCGTATCCGGGAAGCTTACGGTGACGTTCCGATCGTCATCGGCGGTCTCGAAGCCTCGCTTCGCCGTTTCGCACATTACGATTATTGGGACGACCGTGTCCGCCGGAGCATTCTGGTCGATGCGCGGGTCGACATCCTGTCCTACGGTATGGGAGAAAAAAGCATTCTGGCTCTGGCAAGACTTTTGGATAAGGGCGTGCCGGTCCGAAAAATTCATGATCTGCGGGGGACGGTCTATCTGACCGATCGGGAGGACAAGCCCCATTTTGAAGTGGCGGGCAGATTCGATTTCAATCTTCTGAAAAACGACAAGCGCGCCTATGCCGAAGCGTTTGCCCTGCAATACCGGGAAAACGACCCTGTGCGTGGGCGGGCGCTGGTGGAGTATTACGACGACAAAATGCTGGTTCAAAACCCGCCTATGCCGCCGCTTGAGAGGGAAGAGCTCGACGCGGTTTACGCCCTGCCTTATCGGCGCACCTATCACCCGGCTTACGAAAAAGAGGGCGGCGTGCCGGCCATCCGCGAGGTCCGTTTTTCGATCACGCATAACCGCGGCTGCTTCGGCGCCTGCAATTTCTGTGCGCTGGCCTTTCATCAGGGCAAGGCCGTTCGCTCCCGCAGCATCGAAAGCGTCGTCCGAGAGGCGGAGATTTTAGCCAAACTTCCCGACTTCAAGGGCTATATCCACGACGTGGGAGGCCCCACGGCCAACTTCCGTTATCCCTCCTGCGACCGGCAGGCGGAACACGGCGTATGTGCCGGGCGTAAATGCCTTGCTCCCAAGCCTTGCCCCCATCTTAAGGCCGACCACGGCGAGTACATTGAACTGCTCCGCCGTGTCGAGGCGGTAGACGGGGTAAAAAAAGTGTTCATTCGTTCGGGCATCCGCTTCGACTATCTGCTCTACGACCGCTCGGACGCTTTCTTCCGAAAGCTGGTGGAAGACAATGTCAGCGGACAGCTGAAGGTGGCTCCCGAGCATTGCAGCAACCATGTCCTCACGCATATGGGCAAGCCCCCGATTGAGGTATACAACCGCTTCCGGGACAAGTTTTTTGCTCTGACGGCGAAAGCGGGGAAGGAGCAGTATCTTGTTCCCTATCTGATGTCCTCCCATCCCGGAAGCAGGCTGGAGGATGCGGTCGCTCTGGCGCTTTATCTGAAGAAAAACCATATGAATCCCGAACAGGTGCAGGACTTCTATCCCACGCCGGGAACCGCTTCCACGGTGATGTATTACACCGGTCTCGACCCCTTTACCATGAAAGAGGTCTATGTCGCAAAAGACTATGAGGAAAAAAGAATGCAGCGGGCGCTTCTGCAATACCGGCGTCCGGAAAATGCCGAACTCATCGCCAAGGCGCTTCGTCTCTGTCACCGAGAGGATCTGATCGGTTATGGTCCCGACTGTCTGATCCGCCCGCCGAAGGCAGGTTCCGTCTATCGGAAGACAGAGAAGGGAAAAAGAATTACCTCCCGCACCGACAATCAGCCGGAAGCAAGACGGAGGGGCGCATCGAAAAAGTCGGGTACGGCAGGAAGCAAGAGCGGCAAAGGGATTTATTCTTCCCACAGAGAAAAAACTCAAAAGAAAAATTGAAAAACAGTGTTTCGGGAAAGCCGAAATCCGCAAAAACACCCGGAAGAAAGAGAAAAAAGCAAAGGAATGGGGCTCAACCCGCCTGGGGCGGGAATTTTCCCCGCAAAAAGGCACTGGCA
>CALXKW010000049.1 GCA_944389045.1 uncultured Clostridia bacterium
GCCGACCACCTATCTCGACATCAGCTATCAGATCGAGGTGCTCGAGCTGATCCGCTCTCTGAACCGGTCGCTCGGCATGACCATTCTGATGGTGCTTCATGACCTGAATCTGGCCGCGCGTTATTCGGATCTTCTCTGCGCGATTCAGAACGGAAGGCTATTTGCGGCCGGCACGCCCGACCAGGTCATGACCTGCCGGAATCTGCGCGATATTTTCGGAATCGATGCGGTCGTCCAGACCGACGAATACCACGTCTGTCCCTATTTTATCCCCCTGCACACCGTAATGAACAAAGGAGTAAATTGAATGAAAAAATTTTTGATCCTGCTGCTCTCAATTCTGATGGTCGCGGGAAGCGCTCTTCTCGCTTCCTGCTCGAATTCGCCTTCCGCGTCGACCGACACTTCGACCGGCGCCGGCACGCCCTCCGATTCGTCGGCGCCCGACAGCCCGGATGACTCCAAGCCGGACGCTCAGAAAGAGGCGCTTCGTCAGGAATTTCTGTCCAAAGCCAACAGCGTCACCGTGACAGACGACGCCGTTATCTTTGAGGACGCTTCCTCTGCAGACGGAAGCCGGGTCACCATAAAGAAGAACCCAAGCAAAACCGTGAATCTCTATGCCAGCTTCACCACGCTCTGGTACGAGGCAGGCGGAACCGTAGCCGGCTGCATCGGCGGAAGCTCCTCGTCAGAACTCTATCAGGAATACATCGGACGGGACATTACGGAAGACAGCGGCGTGACCGTCGTCGCCACCTCCTCTTCGGGAAAGAAATGGGACGTTGAGACGATTCTCGCCATGAAGCCCGATCTGATCATCTGTTCCACCGCCATGAGCGGCTATTCCACCATCAAAGCCCCCGCCGAAGCGGCCGGTGTTCCGGTGATCGCGGTCAGCTACGACGATTTTTCCGATTATCTGAAATGGTTCAAGGTCTTCTGCAACCTCACCGGCAAGCCGGAGCTGTGGGAAAGCGTTGCCATGAAGGCGCTCGACGAGGTAGTGGACCTCCTCAGCGAAATTCCTTCCGAAGACGCACCCTCTGTCTTCAGCATGTTCTCCGGCTCAAACAGCCTGCAGGCCAACACCTCGAACACCGTGGTCGGCGGGATGATCACCGCCATGAACGGGAAAAACATTGTGGACGAATGGGAGAATCCCAGCGCCGCAGAGCGGCTCGACATCAATCTTGAAACCGTCTTCGCGGCAAACCCGGACATCATCGTCGTCCAGTGCCATGCCGGCGCCGAGGTGGCAAAGGCGCAGGTCGAGGAGCTTTACGGCACAAATCCCGTCTGGCAGTCACTCAACGCGGTCAAGAACAATAAGGTTTTCTATCTTGAAAAGACGCTCTTCCACAACAAACCGAACAGCCGGTTTTCAGAGGCCTATCAGAAGCTTGCCAAAATCCTCTATCCGGATGTCGCCTTTTCCTTTGAAGCATGACTATGGCCTATTCGAACCGCTACCGAAGCCATCATGACGGAGCCAAGGCGCTCAAGCAGAAGTGCGGTGCGTCCGAATCGGGGGAAGAATATCTTCCCCCGATTTTGGCCGAGCGGGCAAAGACTCCTCTCGTCATCTATCTTCATGTGCCCTTCTGCAACAAAGTCTGCTCTTTCTGTCCCTTCCACCGCCCGGACACGCTCGACCGCCGGGAATACCACCGTGTTCTGATCGACAAGATCGAGGCGCTGGCCAAATACCCCTACATGAAGGCGCCGGTCGACGCCGTGAACTTCGGCGGCGGAACGCCGACGGCGCTCTCTTTCCGGCAAATGGACGATGTTCTGTCCGCGCTCCACAGAAATTTCGACATACGGGACGACGCCGAGATCAGCGTGGAGACCTCCGCCACCGAGCTTAGCGACGACATGCTCCGTGTTTTGAAGGCCGGCGGAGTCAACCGGCTCTCGATCGGCGTGCAGAGCTTCGACGACGAAGCGCGCCGCCTGCTCGGCCGCCGCGGCGGCCGAGAGCGGGCGATCGACGCGGTCGAACGGGCGCTCGACGCGGGAATTGTCAATACCGGCATCGACCTGATCTACAACTACCCCGGCCAGACGAAAGAGAGGCTTTTATCCGATCTTGCCATCATCCGCCGGCTGGGCGTCGCGGGCCTCTCCTTCTATTCGCTGGTTCTGCACGAGAAAACCCCTCTCTACCGAAAGCTCGCGGCCGACGGAAAGCTTGACTACGCGGATCTCGACCGCGAATACGACTTTTACAGAACCATACTGGAGGAGCTCGGCAAGAGCGGCTTTGCGATGCTCGAACTGACCAAGCTGGTCCGAAACAATCTCGACCGCTATCGGTATATGGAGCTTCGTCATTCCGGGGGAAGCTGCATCGCCGTCGGGCAGGGCGCGGGAGGAAATATCGAAAACTATTACTATCACAATTCCGCTCACACCCCGCCGGTGTCCGATCAAATCGCCGTAAGCTCGAAGGGGCGGGTGGTGCTCCCGGTCTTCCGGACGCTGGATGCCTTTTTTTATGAAATGCAGAAGGGGACGATCCGCCCGGCCTTCTATGCAGAAAAACTGGAGCGCGACCTTCAGACTCCGTTCGCCCCGGTTCTCGGGCGACTGGCCGGGGAAGGGCTGATCTATTCCCAAAACGACGTCTATTTCTTTACCGAAAAAGGAAGCTTTTGGGGAAACAACATCATAGACGAGCTGATCCGCAGCCTTCTGCCGGTCGTGTGAAAAAGACCGGATGAAAGAATTGCCGCCGTACCCTCCGCCGGCCGCAAAACGCCGCAAACAAAAACACTATGCCGAACGGGCATAGTGTTTTTGTTTCTTCCCCGAAAGATCCGTACCGGCCGATTTCCCGCTCTTACAGGGAGAGAACGCCCAGGGCGCTGAGCACAGAAGAGACGAGGATGAGCGCGATGCAGACCGGACAGACGTATCGGATCATGACCCGAAAGAAATTCTCTTTGCGGCGGCGTCCGGTCCATTCCACCTCCTCCAGGACGGTGTCGCATCCCGCCACATAGCCGAGAAAAACGCAGGTCAGAATCGCCACGACCGGCATCAGCACCGAATTGCTCAGAAAATCGAAGAAATCGAGAATCGTCATACCGAAAAGGCGGATTCCGCTAAGGGCGCCGAAGCCCAGAGACGAAGGGATCCCCAAAAGAAGCGTCCCGATATAGACGATGACCGCGGCACGGCGGCGGGAGAGGCCGAATTTGTCCATGAGAATCGAAACCACCGTCTCCATCAGCGAGATAGCCGAAGTGAGTGCGGCGAAGATCACCAGCGCGAAGAACAGTCCGCCCAGTATGCCGCCGGTGACCGAACCGAAGCTCTGGAAGACCTTGGGAAGAGCCACAAACATGAGCCCCGGCCCCTGTCCCAGCGTCTCGGGGCTTCCGCCCGAAAAGGCGAAAGCGGCGGGTATGATCATCAGTCCGGCAAGAAGCGCGATGCCGGTGTCGAAGAGCTCGATCTGGCGCACCGAGGAGGAGATCGAGCTATCCTTCTTCATATACGAGCCGAAGGTGATCATAATGCCCATGGCCAGCGACATGGAGTAGAAAAGCTGCCCCAAAGCCGCGAGGACGGTTTTGGCCGAAAAACGGCTGAAATCGGGAAGAAGATAATATTTGACCCCTTCCCATGTACCGGGAAGCGTGAGCGAATAGACCGTCACGCCGATCGTGAGGATCACCAGCGCCGGCATCAGAATCCGGCTCGATTTTTCCACCCCCTTTTCGACTCCGAAGAGTACGACCAGAAAGGTCACACTGACAAAGAGAGCAAAAAAGAGAAGCGGCTTCCACGGCGAGGCGATAAAACTTTCAAAAAAGCCGTCGGCCGCCGCGGCCGCGCCGTTTCCGGCCGCAAAGGTGAAGAAATACTCACAGACCCAGCCGCCGATCACCGAATAATAGGGCAGAATGATGATCGGAACGACGGCGCACAGAATGCCGAGAAAACTCCATTTCGGGCGAATCGACGAAAAGGCCGAGATTGCGCTCTGCCCGGTCCTGCGGCCGAGCGCGATCTCGGCCGTCATCAGCACCGACCCGAAGGTGAGGGCCAGCACAATATAGACCAGGAGAAAAATTCCGCCGCCGTACTTGGCCGCAAGGTAAGGAAAGCGCCAGAGGTTACCCAGTCCCACGGCCGAGCCCGCCGCGGCCAGAACAAAGCCCAGACGGCCGGTAAAGCCTCCCCGCTTCTTCCCTGCCGTACCCTTCTCGATATTCCGATTGCTATTCCTGTCCATAACGGCCTCCGCTCTGTAACTTCTGTTAGTTTACCACATTTTGCGCCGAAATACAATCGAAGTTAAAATCCCAAGACAAATCCCCCTCTTCCGCGAGGGGGACAGAAAAACGATTTTGAGGAAAGAGCCTTCAGCGGACGGACTGCTCCCGGACCCGCTCGGCGTTGTTCTCCGCAATCCGCTCGGTCAGCGTGAGGGGGTCTTTCCGTTTCTGAAGCGATTCGGTATAGCGCGCCGTGACGGCGATGAAGATCAGGTAGAAGAGCGGCATCCCGAGATTGGTTTCAAGAAGCGAATTGACGATAAGCGGCCGCAGCTTTTCCGCGAAAGAGAAGCCCGCGCTGCGGATGCCGCCGAGCAGAAGATTTGCCTCCCACCCGAACTGGACGAGAATCCCGATCGAAAGAAGCCAGGGCAGAGAGATGCGCTTTTTTCTCTCTTTCTGCACAAGATTATAGACAATGGCGGCAAGATAGCTGATAAAGAGAATCGCCGCCATAACACCGTGATAGCTCCCGGTGGTGCGCTGGATCGTGATGCTTCCCTCGCCGCCTCCGGCAAGAAGAGGACAGGAGAACCACCAGAGCAGAATCAGAGCCGACCATTCAAAGAGATGCTTATCCTTGGAAAACCAAAGCCAGACCCAGACAAATTTCGTAAAGCCATAGCTCATCGACATCCAGAGGAGGACCCAGAAGAGCGAGCCGCCCTCGATGCTCCGCGCATGACAGAGAAGATGAAAGATCCCGTAGTCGACCACCATATAGAGAAGACCCATGAGAAAGCCGGCCAGAAGAGCGGCGTATTTGCGGCGGTAGAGCAAGAGGGCGGCAAAAACCGCCAGAAATGCGAGATCCAGAAAAATATAGAGAGGCGTAAACTGCCGTCTTGCGATCAATTCGTTCATAAAAGCATCCTTTCTTTCAAAAGAGCGTCGGGAAAAAGAAAAAAAGAATATACGCCGTTTAAATCCCGCTTACCTGACGAAGATCCGTCCGACCGCGACGCCCCCTCTCGCCCTGTCGCTTCTTTGTCGGCCAATGGCATCGTCGGTCTGAGCGGCCCTTTGCGTTTTTCCCGCTCTTCGCGCAATGCCGAAAAAAGAGCCTTCGATTATGAGGCGCGGGGGATTTCGACTGCCGCAGAGTCCCTGTCCTTTTCCAGGCGGGAAAAGAGCCGCACAAGAACCAGAACCGCCGCGGTCGCCAGCACGATTTCCGCGCAGAGCTGAGCGTAGGCGAGACCGTAAAGGGGGAAAAGCCAGTTGAGCAGAAGAAGTGCCGGAATCTCAAGAACAATTTTGCGAAGGAAAGCGAAGACCAGCGCCTTGCTGCCCATCCCGCAGGCCTGAAAAACACCGACGGCAAGAAAGTCTATACAGAGAAAGGGCTGGGCCAGCGAGAGGCCGCGGAGCAACCGGACCCCGTAATCCACCACTTCGGCATTCTTCATAAAGGCGCGTATCAGAGGCCCGGCGAAAAGAAGATAGCCCGCCGTGATCAGAAGCATGACGCCGAGCGAAAGGGCGGCGGTAAAGAAAACGCTCTGCTTCATCCGCCTGACGCGGCGGGAAGAGTATGTATAACCGATCAGAGGCATCACGCCCTGACTCAGTCCCAGTCCGACCTGCATGGGAATCATCGCCAGCTTCTGGGCGATCCCCATGGCCGCGACGGCCGGATCCCCGAAGGCGGTGGTAAAATTGTTGAGAACCGTCATGCCGGTCACGTTCAGAAGGTTCTGGATCATGGCCGGAACTCCCACCGAAAAAACGCCGGAGGCAATCTTTTTCCGGAAAGTGAAGCGGCGGAAATCGACCGAGACATAGGTTTTCCCCCGCTTGACCAAAAGAAGGAGGGCAAAATAGAGACAGGCCGCGCAGTTTGAGAGGAAGGTGGCAAGACCTGCGCCGGCGGCCCCCATGCCGAAGCCTCCCGGCAGAATAAAGAGCGGATCAAGAACAATGTTGAGAAAACAGCCGCTCATCGTTCCGATGCTCGCGTGCAGGGCGGAGCCCTCCGCCCTGACCAGATAGGCCAGCACCACGTTCAGAATCGAGGGCGCCGCCCCCAAAATCACGGTCCAGAAGAGGTAGTCGGCGGTGGCAGCCCGGTTTTCCCCGCCGGCCCCCAGAAGCCTGAGCAGCGGATTCAGACAGACCGCTGTCAGAAGCGAGAACAAGAGACCGGAAAAAACCGAGCAGTAAAAGCCGAAGACCGAGCTTTTCCGCACAGTTTCATAATCCTTCATGCCGAGCGCACGGCTCATCATGCTGGAAGCGCCCACCCCGAAGAGATTGTTGACGGCGTTGAAGGCCAAGAGCACCGGCGCCGCCAGCGTCACCGCCGCGGTCTGCACCGGATCGTTCAAAAGTCCCACGAAAAACGTGTCCGCCAGATTGTAAAGCACCATGACCAGCGAGCTGAGCACGGTGGGGATACAGAGCGTCAGCACCGCCCGGGATACCGGACGGTTTTCAAAAAGATCGGTTTTTTTGTTTGTTGTATCTTGGGTCATTCTATCTTCCTTCCCGCTTTCGGTAAAATACCGCGTCTTTTTTGTCTTACTATAAAACCACCGGCGCTTTTCGCACACAATCAACCGAGCAGAACATCGCAGACCAGCATGACCGAGAAACCGATCAGAAGCGCGTAGGTGGCCCCCCGTTCGTTGCCGTGCGCATGCGTCTCGGGAATCATTTCATCGCTGACGACATAGAGCATGGTCCCGCCCGCGAAGGCCAGCGCAAAGGGCAGAATGGCCGAGGCCGCCCGCACGGCGAAATAGCCGATCAGAGTTCCCGCCACCTCGACCAGTCCGGTCGCCGCGGCCAGAAGAAAGGTCCGCCCCGGTTTGATTCCGGCCGCCAGCATGGGCGCGATGATGACCATGCCCTCGGGAATATTCTGCAGAGCGATGCCGCCGGCGATGATCAGCGCCTCCCCCATATTGTCTGACCCGAAGCCGACTCCCGCCGCGATTCCTTCGGGCAGATTGTGAATGGCGATGGCCAGTACAAAAAGAAGCACGCGGCTGAGATGGGCGTTCGCCTCTCCCGGATGCTTCTCGCCGTCCGCCCCGGCCAAGCGGTGCAGATGCGGGATCAGCCTGTCCGCCAGATTCAGGCAGAGCGCGCCGGCAAAAATACCGGCAACCGTTATGAGAAGCGAAAAGCGTCCGCCATACTCAAGCGACGGCAGAACCAGCCCGAGAACGGCGGCGGCCAGCATTACCCCCGCCGCGAAGGAGAGCACGATGTCGCTGAAACGGTGCGATATTTTCTTAAAGAGAAAACCGATCACGGCGCCGACAATCGTCGCGCCTCCCACGCCGAGCGCGGTGAGAAAAACAAGTTTCATAGTCAGCACTTTCTTCTATAGAGAATCTCCGCGCCGCCGCGCGGCTTGATATCCGGTCTTTCAAGGACAGGAGAAACGGCAAAGGCGCGTATAGGAAAAGCAATAGAAAGAGACACCGCCCGTTTTCATTATGCCCGCGCGTTTTGTCCTAAAAGGAGCGGGTCCAATCCTCCCGCTCCCCTATAACCAACCGCCGGCCATGAGCGCCCGCGAAAGAAAATACCGAATATACCGACGGGCGGCAGTACGTCCGGCCGCAGGGACGCCCTGCCGGGAAAGGCGGCTGTTGTGCCGAACACTTCCGCTCCGTCTTTCGTCCCGACCTCCGCGCCCTCTTTTTCCGCATCGTTTTTTGCACTGCTTGGGCATCGTTTTGACATCCTCTTTGGCGTTGTCTTCCGCCTCGCCCTTCCTGTCGTCTTTGATGGCATCTTGTGTCGTCTCTCGTGCCGCCTTTTTGTGTATGGCCGCTTATCTGCCGATGTTGCTCACCCTTCGTTTTTCGGCGGCCAGACCGTCACCCGTCCGTCCTCATGCAGATGGTAGACCGAGGCGGGTTTGCGCGGAGGCGGCGCGGGCCGCTCTCCCTCGCAGTAGCCGAGAATGCAGTGCCCCACGCCCACATAATCGCCCGAAATTCCCCAGCTTTTGAGAAGAGCCTTGCCCTCCTCGCTCTCAAACTCCTGCTTTGCGCGATGAATCCAGCAGGAATCGACGCCGAGCGCGTGCGCGGCCAGCATCAGATTGCCCATCACAAGGCTGCCGTCCTCCACGCAGGTGGAGACCCGGCGGTCGGCCAGCACCACAACCACCGTCTGGGCCCCGTAGAAGGGATCGCTTTCCGCCCTGCCCAAAAGGGCAGCGTTCATGCGGCGCAGAACGGCGAGCGTCTTCTCGTCTTCGACCGCGACGAGAATAGGCGACTGCCGGTTCATGCCGCTGGGCGCATAGGTCCCCGCGCGGAGAATCTTTCGCAGCGTCTCTTCGTCCACCCGCCTATTGCTGTAGCGTTTCACGCTCCGGCGCTCTTCAATCGCCTGTAAAATCGGATTTTCCATCGTGCTTCCTCCCAGAAAATTTTTTACCGCTTCCAACGGCACGGAAACAAGAGAATTCCCAACGAAAGAACTCTCACGGTTTTATAAAACGCACTTTTCTCGACAAAAAAGCGCAAAACGCCTACCGAATGACGATCTGACAGGCCCGCATGGCCTCAAGCGCCCGCTCGTGCGAGGCGGGCGTCACCCCGGCGCAGCAGTCGGCCTTCACCGCTATCTCTGCCTCGGGCAGGGCCGCTTTGGCCAAAAGCGCGTTCGAAATCACGCAGATATCGGTGCAGAGACCGATCAGCGTGACGCTTGCCACCCTCTCCTCCCGATCCTCCCTCCGAAGCCGTTCGGCCAGCTCCAGCGACCCAAAGGTGGGTTTGTCGATCACCCCCGCGCAGGGAAGCCCTTCGAGCTCCGCGGCGATCTCCCAGCCCGGCGTCCCCCTTCGGCAGTGCTCGACCGGCAGATTCCTTCCCTCCTCGGTCGAGAGATAGTCGGGGCCGTGGGTATCACGGGTATAAAACACCTTTCCTGTAAAGGAAGCGATCGCCTCCCGCACCTTCGGCAGGATCGCCCTTGCCTCGGGCGTTCCCAGCGAACCGTCGATAAAATCCTTCTGCATATCCACCACAACCAGAATGTCCTGCATCCAAACGCCTCTTTCTCAAAAATCTTCTCAAAAAAATCTTTATCCGTTGCCCGCCGCCCCGCATCCCAAAAGAGAGCCCGCCGTACCGTCTTTATTGACGAAAGGCGGTAAGCTTTACAAACCCGCAGAGAGAGAGAGGGGGGAAGAGGGGGAGAAGACCCGTGCCGCGCGCCTTTGACCGAATTTTCCCGATCGGCTTTTTATCCGCCGGAACCCGCTTTGTATGCCGGCTCCGGCGCCGGGCCCCCGCCTTCCCGGAGCCGCATTGCCCCGCCGAAGCCGACCCCGCCGGGAAGCCGTCTTTACCCGCCGGCGTTTTTCGGATCCAATTCTCTGTTTTTTTCCGAACAGCTTGTTTTCAGTATAACACAAACTCCCGCGCGATACAAGGGTTTTGAGGACGGGCAGGAAAAAAAGCGCGGTTTTCGGAAAAAGAAAAGCTAGCCACTAAGCAACGCGCACCCCTCCCGCGTTGGCTCGATCCGCCGGCGGATGACGCCGGCGGACGTCCGACGGGCACAAAAAAGCTGCCCCGGCCGAACGGCCGGGGCAGCAAAGAGACGATATCGGGATATCGCGTTTCGGGACGGAGCGCAAAGGCCGCGAGCCTGTTTTCCCTTCCGGAGTCCTCCGGGTGTATAACGCCGCATTCGGATAACGCCGCATTCGGAAAGACAAAGCATTTTCCTTCTCCTGCAGGAAAAGCAGCAGACCGCAGAGAGGGAGAGAGGCGGATCCTCCAAAACTCTCCCGAACCGAAATCACGGCTTTCTTTATCGGCCGCCTTTTTTCTTTTTCAGAAGAACGACCAGTGTGACCGCTCCGGCCGCCACGACGGCCACAGCCGCCGCGATGCCCACGATCAGGCCGACCGGTGTTTTCTTTTCCGGCTCACTGTCGGGTGTCGTCGTATCCGGCGTATCGGTCGTATCGGCTGCACCGGACGTGTTTGGAGTTTCGGACGCGTCGGTCTTGGTCCACTTAGCGTAGAGCGTGATGTCGTCGGTCACAAGGGTTTTGAAATCGAAGCGCGTTTCGCAGGCGGCGTCGGTATACCAGCCGTCAAACCGGTAGCCGTCGGCGGTCGGCGCTGTGGGCTCAGAGGCGGCAAGACCCGCCGGAACATTCAGGCTCACGGGAGCTTGCCCCTGGCCGTTGGCGTCGAAGCGCACCGTATGGGTTACCGGTCCCTTTCCGCCCGGAAAATCAACATAGAACTGTGCCGAGGAAACCCATTCCCCGGTGGTGAAATCCCGGCCGAGAACGAGAATCTTATCGGCATAGACCCGGACATAATAGCCCTGACTGCCGTCGAGGTTCTCGCCGCCCGCAATGTTGTAGCTGGTCCAGAGATAGGCCACCGAGGCAGTGCTGAAGATGGTCGGAAGCTCCTCCGAACGGACGTACATCGTGCCCTCGGAATCGAGCGTCCAGTGGCTGTGGCCGTTGAACATCACGACCTCGGGATATTTCTTCAGCGTGTCGCGCAGAGGCTTCTCGTTGGCGACGCCGTTCCAGCCCTGCCCTTCAAAGCTTCCCGAAATCGTATCGTAGAGCGACTGGTGCAGGAAAAGGAAGGTGGGCCGTCCCTCGTCCCGATCCTCGGCGAGCGTCTCGTCCAGCCACTCGATGGTCGCGGCCGAAAGGGTGGTATAGAGATTGCCGTTGGTCAGGCGGTCGTTGCCGAGGAAGACAAAATGATAGCCGTTCAGCCAGAAATCGTAATGCGAGCTCTCGGGGTTCGTGCCGTCGGGCAGATGGGCATACTTTAAGAAGAGATTGATCTGATCCTTCAGCGTACCGTTGTACAAATCGTGATTGCCCACGGCCAAAAAGCAGGGAGGCGCGCCGGTCACCGCCTGGTGGAGCTTCACCATCTGCTGATATTCGGCCTCTTTTCCCGAGTTGGCCATATCGCCGACAATGAAAATGCCCGCGCTGTTCTTGCTGTTGGCCACCACGTCCTTGAGCATCCCCGTAAAGTTTTTATCGTATGTATGGGTATTCTGTCCGGTGATATGGATGTCGCTCACCACCTGGAACTCGACCAGCGGATCGCCGAAATCCTTTGAGGCGGCGCCTTCCGGCAGAGAGAGCGCGTACTCCTCCGAGAGATCGCCGGCCGCGTTGACCGTATAAACCAAAAGGCGCGTGGCGCCGGGCGGAATCAGAAGATTCTTTCCGATCGTCCGGACGGTGGTGCTGCCGGTAACCTTGAACTTGGCATGAGCGGTATAGCCTTCCAGCCTGCCGTCGTCGTCGCCCCAATAACAGATGACGTCGGTCGCCGAATCGCCCTCCGCCAGCTTGACTGTCAGGATCCCCTCGGCAAAGCCGTCGGTATCGTCGGCAAGCTCATAGGACACCGAAAGCGGCTTTCCGGGCTTATCGACAATCGGAGGTTCAATCGTAATCTGCACCCAGGCGATGGCACGGGAAAGATCGCTCGTATCGTCGGGCATCAGGCGGATCACATACTCGCCGGCGGGGAGCACTGTCGGCGCGCTGCCGTTGTCCGACAGCGTGCGGACATCCACCTCGCTTCCCGAGCCGATCGTGGTCACATAGTCCCAGCGGATCGAATGCTCGTCGTTCAGATAATAGATGCCGAGCCAGTCCTTGCCCGCCCCCTCGGCCGAGACCAGAATCGGCTCGTTGTAGGCGTAGCTGGCTTTGGGAACATGAAGCTTAGTCAGGTCGCCCCCCGAGACCGGCCGATCGGACGGATCGCCGATCGTGATCTCCACCTCGGCCAGCGCCTGGCTGATGTCGGTCGAATCGTCGGGCATCAGACGGATCACATATTCGCCCGGCCCCAGCGTCTCGGGCGCGCCGTCGTTGACCTCGGAGGTCTTGCGGATATCAAAGGGCTTGCCCGAACCCACCGTAGACACATACTCCCAGCGGAGCGAATGGGGCTGTCCCGGGTAGTAGATCCCCACCCAGTCCTTCTCGCCCTCGCTCACGGCGGTCACCAGGATCGGCTCATCCTCACCGTAGGCGGTTTTGTCGGTTGTCAGCGAGGCTTCCGCCCCAAAAATCGAAACCATCCCGATTCCTCCCAAAAGAAGACTCAGTGCCACGAAAAGCGCCAGACTTTTTTTCATCACAGAATCCTTTCTCAAGGCAAAAAATGCCGTGCAGAGATAGCGTATAAGCTCATTATAATTTATTCAAAGGGAAAGACAATGGTTAATTATACGAAGTTTATTGCATTTTATACTTTTTTCAGCTTAACCCACAGATACAGCAAAATGTATGTTTGTCAATGATGTGAGACCAAAAAAGTAAAAAAAGAAGAAACGAGTTCAGTTAAAAGCTTTTGCAGGGGA
>CALXKW010000050.1 GCA_944389045.1 uncultured Clostridia bacterium
GTTTCGAGGCGCTGACCATTCTCTCCCGCTTTGATGATCTCGACCGGAAAAAGAAAATTCTTTGCGAAAAAAAGGAGGCTCTGGATCGGCTGACCGACACGTCGACCGTAGAGGGCTTCCTGCCCGATCCGGCCTATGTGGAGGAACTGCGCGGTCTCTACGCCGACGTCGGCATCGCCGAAAAGGAGACCGAATCGATTGCCCGGCAAAAAGACGCCTTTGCCCGCGCCACTCTTCCCGCCGAACAGCGGAGCGTGCTTCTGGCTGTGAAAGAATGCGGCGGGCGGGAGACGGTGGCCCACGAAATCAGCGCGGCCTCTCAGAAAAAGAAAAACCGCACCCGCGCCGCCCTCTTTTCGGGTCTTCTCACCCTGCTCTTCTTTCTGGCGGCCCTTTTCACCGGTCCGCTCCCGCTTGTCGGAAACGGGTTTCTCCCCCCGATTGTCTATACTCTCTTCGCCGTATCCGGACTCTTTCTTATCCTGACCCTGACCGCCTTTCTGGGGGCCGCCTCGGCCGGGAAAAAGGCCGAAGCGCTCTGCGGGCGCTTCGGCGCGCCGGATGCCGCTTCGGCTCTTCGGAACATCGACGGCGCCCTTCAGGCAGAGAAGAGCGTCGAGGAAAACGACCGGCATTACGCCGCCCTCACCGCCTCCCTGAAGGATAGCCAGGCCAAGCTCGACCGGAGCTACCGGAAAGCCTCTCTGCTGCTCGGCAAATGGGGGCTTCCCTGCACCAACCGTGCATCGATCATTCAGGGGGCCGACCGGGCGCACGAACAGATTCGCCTTCTGAAAAACGCCGAAACCGCCGTCCGCGACGCAAAAGTTGCCTGCGAGAGCGTTCTCTCTGCCCTTTCGGCCTACTCCCGGGAGGAGTACCGCGAAAAAGAGAAGCGGACCGCCTATATCGGCGAGGTCCGCCCGGAGGACATCGACCTTCTGAAGAGGAGCCGCACCTTTTACGGCAAACGGGCAAAGGCGCTGGAGGAACAGATTCGGGGCATGGAACTGGAGCTGGCTTCCCGCTCCGCCCTCACCGAGAGCACCGACGAGCTGAACGACGCTCTGAAGGACTATGAGGAAAAGCGCGGGGAATATTCGGACAAATATAAAGCCTATCTTCTCGCCTACGAGGCCATCCGGAAGGCAGGAGACTCCCTGCGGGCCCGCGTCGCCCCCGCTCTCTCCGCGTCGGCCGGCGAGCTGATCCGCGCCTCCACAAAGGGCCGCTACTGCGACATCGGCATAGACAACGCCCTGACGGTCAGCTTCCGCGAAAGCGAGGGCTCCCCCACGCGGGAGATCGGCTTTATGAGCGCCGGAACCCGCGCCCTTACCTATGTCAGCCTCCGTCTCAGTCTGATCCGTCTGCTCTGCGGCGGGAAAACGCCTCCGATTGTTTTAGACGAGGCCTTTTCCTGGCTGGACGACGAACGGCTTGCGCGCATTCTCTCCCTGCTCGGCGCCTATGCCGAAGAGGGACAGGTCATCCTTCTCAGCTGCTGCGACCGGGAATACCGGGTCGCTGAGGAGAAAGAGGCAATTCACAGCATAGTGCTCGGATAAAAGCATACATAAGCTCCTCTCCGAACCGCCCTGCCGGAACATCAAACCTTGTGATTGGCTCGCAATATCCCAACACTTCGTGCTATCTCCGCTGCCAGCTCCCGGACTTCCTCTTTTCGAACGGGTCGGCCGGCACACCATCCCGGACTCCCTAAGACAGACGGCCCCGCGTTACGGCGGCCTTCCGAACCGTTGAAAAAATCCAAATGCTCCTTGCGCATTAAAAGTTTATAAAACCGCTGATCCTCCGTATGAAAAAAGTCATACGGAGGATTGATTTTTCATTCCATTCTTCTGGAATTCGGATCTTTGAAGGACAAAAAACGCAAGCCTTTTGTCGGCAAGATTTCCCGATAAGAAAGACCGGAAGCGCGGCGGCTCTATTGTATTCTCTTCCGACGCCTCCG
Source organism: uncultured Clostridia bacterium (assembly GCA_944389045.1). GTDB lineage: Bacteria > Bacillota > Clostridia > Oscillospirales > CAG-272 > RGIG1993. The sequence continues at coordinate 1,976 of CALXKW010000050.1, forward strand.
AACTCCTGCTTTGAAACGCTTTTCTCTCCGAAATTTGTATCCGTCTTTCTGGCTCGGAAGTCTTCGGCTCGGAAGTCTTCGGCTCGGAAGTCTTCGGGCAGAAAAAAACGTCCGGAAGGCAGGATTCTCTGCCCTCCGGACGTATCCTTTACGGGATTTCTTTTTGAAATATTACTTGGAGATGACCTCGGTGCCGTAGACGCGCACTTCCGAGAAGGCCGCCCAGCCTCCGCTCACCTGCGAAACAAGGTTCTTCAGGCGAATCTTGGTAATGGGCTTCTGCACGTTGAGCTCGAAGAGCTGCTCTTCACCGGTCCACTCGATCGAAATGTTCTGCGTCGCAGTGGTACCGTCCTCGTATGTGACCTCAACCACCGCACTCTTGAACCAGGTGTCGTGTCCCACGTCGTAACGGATCACGATACCGAGCTCCTCGGCGTTTACCGCCCGTCCGAAATCAATCTCGATCCAATGGCTGCCCGAATTGGCAGGTCCCCAAGACTGCGTCGGATAGGTTCCGTGTCCCTTGTTGTTGGCAAAGCCGTCGATGGCGTTGCGGGCCAGGAAGTCTGTCTCGCCCGAACCCTTGTTGTTCTCCCACTCGGAGGAAGCCGTAGCGTGAGGGAACTGGTTGGTAATATCCGATTTGATCGAGGAATTGTTGGTATAATCGTAGCTGTTCTCGGCAAGATTCCGCTTTTCCGCCAGCTCCGAATCGGTCAGGATGCGGGCCGTGACGTAGTTGGTGGTGTTGGCGTAGTTCTTGCTGAGCGTGGTAACCAGCGAGGAAAGCACCGGCACGGTAAAGGTAAATTTGCCGTCCGGGCAGTAGATGATCGACTCGCCCATCTTCGGCGTCAGCGTAAAGCCCACATATTTGACGCCTTCGGGCAGGGTCACCGTCACGGTATCGCCCTTCTTGATCTTTTGCGGAATATACAGGTTGGCAAGCGCCTGAGCCTCTTCCTCAAAGGTCGTATCTCCGCTCGTATAGGTAATCTTCACGATTCCCGAAGGAAGCGTGTTCGAGAGGGCCATACGGGCATAGTCGTTGAGCATCGTGTAATAGTCACGCTTGTTCTGCTCTTCTTCGGCCTCTCTCTTTTCGGTTACCTCCCAGTGGTTGTTCGCGTCGTACTCGCCGTAGCAGGGGACGCAGAGGTCGATCCACGCGGCGATGGTGCGAAGCTCGGTGTCGGTCAGCTCAACGCCCTGATGGCCTTCACGGAGCATCTCCATGAGACCGGAGGTCAGCGCACCATAGGTGTTAGCCGGCATGATCTCGGGACCGCTCATCGAAGAGAGCCAGTTAATATACTTGTTGGAGGGATTGCCCACCCACTGGACGCTTCCGTTCGGCCGCGAACCGGTCAGAACCAGATAGGACAGGGGGAAATAGCGGGACATTCTCTCGGAACCGATGTTGACAGCCTCGAGCGAAATGGGATGGCTTGCGGTGGGATCGTTCTCGTCGGGAATCACCAGCGAGAGCGAGGTATCGAAGAAGCGCCCGCCGGAATGCTGGTTGATGCTGACCGCCAGGACGTTTTCGCCCTCTTTGAGATACTGTGTAGCGGAAGCGCTCAGATTGATGAGCGTATAGGAGTCGGTCCAGGCCTCACCGTCCGAATAGATCAGATTGCCGTTCAGGTAGAACATGGGCGTGTCGTCATACCAGGTGTTGAGACGGATCAGCGCATCCTCATACTTGGACAGGTCGTCGATCTCGAAGGTGATACGGGCGAACAGCCAGTTGTTTCCGCCGCTCCAGGAGGTGCCCACCTTGGCTCCGTCGGCGCCTCTGTCGCCGAACCCGGCCTTGCCGGTGCTCCAGGAGGAATCGTCAAAACCGACGGTATTCCATCCGGAAGGCATGTTGTTCGAAGAGGAGGTTTTATATTTCCAGGTAGACTGCAGGTCGAAAATTTTGGTTTCGTCCCCGCTGACAGTGGAGGTCGCGCCACTCTCCCGCATACCGTTCACGTTGATCTGGGTATACGCCATGTTCTTGTTGTCATGGCAGGAAATGCATTTGGCGTCGAGGATCGGCTGAACCTCTTCGAGATAGTCAAAGCCGATCTTGCTGGTATAGGGATCGTAGTCGGCATCGTCCTGCTGCCAAACATCCGGCTTCAGCGTTTCGACACCGGCCTTGAGCGCCATGGTAACGGCAGACGAAGCAGGGGGCGTCGTATTGTTATCCTCATGGCAGCCCACACAGGAATAGGTCTCGTTGGGCATCAGCGTCGACCAGGAGCGCATGGTCTGAATCATGTTGCCGTCCTTGTCGAGAAGCTGGAAAAAAACCGGCGTTTCGCTCGGAACCGAGAAGAGCGCCGAACCGTCGTCGTAGACCGTAGCGACTCCCAGAACAACCTTGACGTCCCAAGAGCCGTTACCGGTAGCAATCGGCGTGAAGGGGTCGGCGGAACCGGAACCGGAAGCCACAGTGGCGCCAACCGCATAAGCACGGTAGTCGAGAGCCACGACACGAATCTGCTTGACGGTGCCTCTCTCCACGCCCTCCACGGCCTCACCCGTATAGACATCGGCGACATAGTAGACACCGGTGTTCATAGAATAATCGACCGTAGTGGGACGGACAAACATATCGCGGGTCTTGACCGGAACGATCTGAGCGGCGGGATAGGTGGAGGTACCCTTGACCAGCTCGATCTTCTCCTTGGTAGTCCGATCCATCAGATAGATGCTGAAAGGAGTCTGCTGCTTATTGGAGGACCAGCCGTTCGCGGAGTAGGAAACCAGATACTGGTCGGCGTTGATCGCGTAGGGGTACTGGTAGAGCGGTCCGTTCTGACCGTAAGTATCGATGTTGTCGTTCTTGTTGGTATCGCTGTCCGGGAAGGGGAAGGTAACGGAACTCTTTCCGTCCCTCTCATCCGAAACGTCGACCAAACAGAGCTTACCCGCCTGATAGGTGTGGTGGCCGGTAGCGATCGAGATATAGAGAGACGATTCGCCCAGGACCTGCCTTGTGTGCATCAGAGTGGTCGGGAAATTGGAGTTGTTGCCGTAAAGCTCGGTCTGGTTGGTTCCGTCGGGATTCATCTGGAACAGACCCTGAATATACATCTGGGTTCTGTCGTTATAGTCCCAGCGGGTATAGATCACACGGCCGTCCTCGGTAAGGGTGGGATAGGTAGTATGAACCTGATCGTAGCCGAGACGAATGATGTTCTCGCCGTCCGCCGACATCTTATAGAGGTTGGAGACCGGCGTCTTCCAGCAGTCCACGGTCTGTATCGCGCGGGAAGAGGAGAAGAGGATCTCGCCGTTGGGCAGATACATGCACTCGAAGTCGGCGACGCCCGACCCGAAGGTGAGCTGCCGGTATTCGTAATCCTCGGAAGTGAGATCCATTTCGTAGATATGGAAATCATCGGTTCTCTTCTGTTTCCAGGAGAAAATCACCTTGGTTCCGTCAGCCGAAACGTCAGGGTCGCGGATGCAGCCCGCTGTCGAATTGAGGATAACCTTTTCGGTCTTTTTAACTCTGTCCCCGTCCTGCTCAAGGGTGACCAGGACAAGGCGGGAGCCCGCTGCAAAGTTGCTCTCCGTGCCGACGCCCGGAGCGGCGTCGCCGGTAGATTCTTCAAAAAGTCCCTCGGTATAGGCGTAGTGAGAACCGCCCAGCGCCTTATGCTCCGCCACCACGAAGGTGGTAGCGGTCTCCATCAGATCGTAGAGGAGATCCGAGCCCTCCAGATAAGATACCTCTTCCTCCGTGCCGGCTGCCGATGAAGCAAACCCAAGCCCGGCCAGGTTGCCCATAACCATGGCGACACAGAGAAATAACAACAGTAATCTTTTTCTCATCGTATGCTCCTTTCTTTACTTTATCGTAAGGGTAGTGGCGACAGGTTTTCCGTCCGCCGCACTGTAGATCGAAATAGAATAAGATCCGCCCTCGGGGAGTGTAATTTCCTCTCTGAGGGTGATGAGGGCCGTGGAATTATAGGCAAGGCCGGAGACCGCACAGTCGGAATAGAAGACCTGCTTGCCGTCTTTGTCATAGACGTTCAGCGCCACGACCACGCGCTCGGCGGCATCTGCCGTCTGCTTGCGGACCGTAATGGTCTTGAGCTTCACACCGTCGGTATAAATATTGTAGGTCTCGCTGCCGTCCGGCTTGGTTCCCCGCACCTGCTCGACGCCGTACTGCTCATTTTCCGCACCGATCGAACGAACGAAATCGGCAACCTGCTTGACCTCGGCGTCGCTCAGATCTTTCGCAAAGTACTTCACCACCTCTTCGATGGTATTGAGGGAACCGTCGTGGAAATAGGGCCCGGTTCTCCAAGCGTCGATCAGCGAGGGAGTGTCAAACTTGCCGTCCGCACTGCCGGAGGCATCGGTTTTCACATCGTGAAGTTCCATGTCGGTATAAAGCGGTGCCGGATGACAGGAAGCGCAGTTTTTCTCAAACAGAGCTTTTCCCGCCTCAGCCGACTCGGTGAGCGTACCGTCCTTGTTCAGCGAGGGAGAACGGGTAGGCAAAATGCTCATAAGATAAGCGTCAAGAGCCTTGTGCTGAAGATCGGTAAAAGCGTTGTTGTACAGATCGCCGAGAACGCTGAGAACAATCTCCTCCTCCGCGTCGATCACCCCGCCGTTGAAGGTTACGGGAGGCGTCCTGTACGCCATGATGGGAGACTTGCTGTTGAAGGCGTTGCCCCAGCCGTTGCTCGTGAAATCCCAGACAAGACCGTCGGTAGAACCGTCCGGATGGCAGGAACTGCAGGACTGCCAATTCTGATAACAGCCCGTAGCATCATTCCAGAGAATCTGACCCTGTCTGACCAGCCCGGTCTCGGCAGGCTGCGTGGCAAAGGTCAGTTCTTTGACCGAAAGATCGGAAAGCGTAACTGCCGCCACCGAACCGTCAAAGTAAAGTCCGCAGTAAAGAATGCCGTCCTTTTCCGCAAGGCTGCGCGCACCGACGCCCACCGTCACTCTTTCACGGCAGTTGTTGAGGAAAGGCAGATAATCCGCGATCTCGTCAAGGCTGTCGACCACACGATTGGCCTTCTGATCGACGACGCTGTCGATCTTGGCATTCATCTTGGCAATGTTGATCACCATGACTTCGTTGACCCCGCCGAGTGCTACACAGAGATACTTGCCGTCGGAAGAGACGGTGATGCCCCAGGGGTTGGCGGCGCCATGATCCACCTCATCCAGCAGACAGGCGCAGGTGATCTCCTGCTTGGCGGTGTCGATGATCGAGAAAGCGTTGGTGTTGATCCAGCCTCTGTCCATCTGGGTCACGGGATATGTATACCGGCCGATGAGGTGAGAGACATAAACCGTCTTCCCATCGGGAGAAACGCAGATATCCCGCACGCCCGAAGCGCCGTTGATCAGAGGCAGAGTCTTGGTCGCCTTATCGGTGGAAGAGGAAATGATCACCACATTGGCGCTCATCACGCTTTCGGTCGAAGCTTCATCGGCAAGGTGGCAGGCCACATAGATATCGCTTCCGGCCGCAACAGCCGCAATCGGTTCTCTGCCGTCAACCGTCACGGTAGACGAAACCTTCATATCCGAGAGCGTTACCACCGAAACCGTTCCCGAAAAACGGTTGGTTACATAGCCCTTTCCGGATACCACAGCCATGCCGCAGGGCGTATGACCGACCGCAACCGAGGAAACCTCGGCTAGATCTTTGGAAAGCTTGACCAGCGTTCCGTCCAGCCCGCCCTCGAGCGAGTAGATGTTGGTGCCGTCGGTCACCACACCGTTCACCTGTCTTTCGGACGTATAGGTTTTTTCGATATCCCCTTCAGTCGAAAGTTTGTAAACCTTCCGTCCGGTTTCGTCCGAAACATACAGGCTTCCGTCGAGTTCGAGAACCCCGTTGACCGAAGTGTAAGCCGAAAGATCCCCTACCACCCCGGAAGACGAGGTGGAAGCGATCGACTGACCCGACAGGTCGGTTCGGTCGTAGGCACCGAAATCGCCCCCCGTGGTGTCGCTCGGTTTATCCTTGCAGGATGTGACGACAAACATCGCCGCAATCACGCAAGCCACCACCAGGACAGCACAGAGAACGACGTGCCATTTCTTGGTTTTTGCCATGAAAAATCCCTCCGTTTTCCTTTGTTCTTTGTGTTTGACTTATCCGAAGACGGGCCCGTTCGGCCGGGTGCCTCTTCCCCGCCCCCTTGGCGGGATGCGAAGACAGGCCCCCTTGAACGATGCCCCCTTCCCTTGCGGGAGGTACCGCAGAAAGTCCAGGACGGATATCGCAAAAAAGCAATACCCTTTCTAAAGAATTATAGCACCGAAGTCTCTGAAAAGCAATTACAATTATCCGACTAAATCTTGTATAAATCGAACCGCTTTTTCCGTTATTTTTTTGTGAAAAAAATAAAAAGCAGAGAGAGAGAGAGAGAGAGAGAGAGTGTGTGTGTGTGTATCTATCAAAGCACAGTCCCGCTGTTCACGCTTCTCCCGGTTTTCTGCCGAATGAAAAGCAACTTCGGTGTTCCACCCTTTTTCCGGGTCGGACGGCTCGCCCGACGGCTCCGGATAAGCGGGCGTCCGCTCGCTGTCCGCCCCAGCCGGGCGGCAGAATCGGTAAGACAGGGAGCCTTCCGAAAAAGCGGCCGGACTCTATGTGCTGTAAGCGTGCATAGAATCGCCGCCGAACATACCTACGAAGAAGAGGGTGATGATTTCAAAAACGAAGGCCGCCAGAACAAAATACTTGGCATATTTCGAAAGCTTCTCCTGACGCCGGAAATGCAGATAGACCGAGAGCGAAAGCACGGTCACCAGAGACCAGACCTCTTTATTGTCCCAGGCCCAATAGTTTCCCCAGCAGGCGTTGGCCCAGAGCGATCCGAGGAAAAGTCCCAGCACCATGAAAGGAAAGGCGGTGACGATCAGATTGTACATGCCCCGCTCGTATTTTTTCCGCTCCTCCTTCCGCACAAAAAAGGTGAGCAGACAGAGAATGGCTCCCACCGCCACAAGCGAGTAGGAAATCATATAGGAGAAGACATGGGGAATGAAATAGGCAGACTGCAGGGCGGGCGGAAAATGCCATTCGGCGTTCTGCGCCATAAAGAAGACGCCGGTCATAATCACCGCCTGCGAGATCATGAAGTAGCGCTTCATGAACGCGCCGTTGTGCATATAGCGCATATAGACATAGACGAGGCCGAAGGTCACTCCGAGGAAGGTCAGCACCTGATACATGCTCACAAAGGGCATATATCCGTTGACAATCCAGTTGTTGGCCACGATGGATGCGTTCAGTACGATGCCGGCGATCCAGAGCGCCAGCGAGATGCGGACGGAGCGCTTTCCTTTCAGATAGGAAAGGGCAAAAGCCGCATAATAGAGAAGGGCCGCCCCAAGGCAGAGGAGGCGAAGCGCGGTTCCGGTCATTTCTTCTCACCGCCTTTCGGATTCTTCTTCGGGGTCACGGCGCTTCCCTTTTTCGGAATTTTCCGAGACGCATGGGAATCGTCGTTCTCAACCGCCTTGTCACGCGGACGGATCAGACACATCATGAAGGTGCCTGCCAGAATCAAAAGGATGCCCCCCGTCGAGAGAAACTCTGTGGGATCCTTCTTAAAAAGAAGCCGCACCTCCTGATACCCGAAGGGCTGATTGACACCGACGTCCATCAGATAGATCTTCCAGCCCCCGTAATAGAGGGGGTGGTTGACCGAGAGGCTTTTTTCTACTGTTTCTCCGTTCTCGAGAAATTCAAGGGTAGCCTCGTAGTATTTCACCGACTTGCCGTCCTCGTAATACTCGGTCTTGAAATCCGCCACGCGGAAATTGAAGCCCAGCGACTTGATTTCGGTCGTTCCGTCCTCCTTGGTCGAGCCGACCTCATTATAAAACTTGGAGGCAAATTCCTCGACCTCCTCGGCCGTATAGCCGTTCTGCACCATCTGATACCGAATGACATCGGTAAAGGAGCTTTTGTTCGGAGGCGAGACATAGATCTCGCTGCCGCTCACCGTGTAAACGAAACTGCCGATAAGAAAAAGCACGATCCCAAGATGAAGGACGTAAAAGCCGATCGAATAGAAATTCCGGCGCGGGTTGAAGACAATAAGCGAGACCGCGATGGCGATACCGAGCACCAGCAGCACGATCACGACCGGCATTCCGCTCCAGACCCCGTCTACTCCCGCCGAAGCGAGAATCGTCATAACGAGCAGAGCCGCGGTAACCACGGCCAGCGCGACATAAAGCGTCAGGCTGATTTTTTTGTTCATTTTTGATTTCCTTTTGATCGTTCAGAATTCGAAAAAGTTTTTCCTTAAAAAGCAATTCATTCATACTTCTTCAAGCAGAATGATCCCTATACCATATTATCTGAGGAGAAAGAGCGCCGTTCCCTGCTCTCTTCCTGTCGGCCTGCCGAAAGAAAAAGAGCCTAAAGTAAAGATGGTCTCAGGAAAGATACGGCGAAAGCAGAGTCAACTCCTCCGCCGAAAGCGGTCTCCATTCGCCGCGGGCAAGGGCGGGGTCGAGCGCGATGCCGGCGAACATCACACGCTCCAGAAAAAGGATCCGGTTTCCGACCGCCTCGGCCATCCGCTTGATCTGATGGTATTTTCCCTCGGTCAACGTGATGAGGCCCTCGCAGGGCGTCTCCATTTCGATCGAGCAGGGTGCGGTGACATAGCCCCCGATATCCACGCCCGCCTCAAGCAGCGCCTCATCCTCGGAAAGAAGCGGATGCGCCAGCAAAAAGCGATAGACCTTTTCCACATGCCGTTTCGGGGAGAGCATACGGTGCGCCGCCATGCCGTCGTTGGTGAGTATCAGAAGTCCCACCGTGTACTTGTCCAGTCGCCCGCAGGGAAAAAGTCCGACGTTCTTAAGCCGCCCGGAAAGTAACTCAAGAACCGTCGGTGCCGAGGGATCGTCGGTCGAACTGACATAGCCCTCCGGCTTGTTCATCATAAGAAAGATATTTCGGGGACGCTCCACCGGCTCGCCGCAAAAAAGAACGGCGTCCCGTTCGGGATCGACATGGCGCGAGAGGTCGCGCACGACTTCGCCGTTGACCGTCACGTTTCCCTTCCGCGCGGCCCGCGCCGCCTCCGAGCGGGAGGCAAGACCCGCCTCGGAGAGAAGCCGGTCGATCCGCATGCTGTTCCGCACGCTTTTTTCTCACTCTCCTTTCGGGGGAGGAAAGACGCTCCCATTTTTCTATGGCATCATGGTAGCACAGTTTTTGTGATAAATATACATAAAATTTGTGAACAATCGGAAACGATCTGTCAAAATTCTCGGAAAAATGCGTGAAATTTGAGCCAAGCCATCCCTCTTTCGGCATCGCTTTGCCGTGATCTTGCTCGTACACACATCAAAATCTTGCTTTTTCAGCCAAACATCTTCTTTGAGAAAAAATATGCCCGTAGAAAATTTTTTGATAAAAAAGAATTGACAAACCGGAAAAAGAGGTGTAAAATACGGAACATAGTACGAAGAAGGAGACTGTACCATGCTTTGGCCGAATATGCCGTGCGCCGCCTGTGCGGACACCGTATCGAATTATTATTTTTACTTTACCGCCGCGATGGATGCTTGCATTGTACAGGACTCTGCCGCCGAATAAATCGGAGACGTGCTTGTAGAATACAAAATCCACCGCTACTTTTGTTTGGAAGAGTAGCGGTGTTTTTTTGTGAAAAAACGGGAGATCGAAATGGACGAATTACAAAAAGCAAGGGAAACCATCAACGCGCTCGACCGGGAGCTCGCATCGCTCTTCTGCAAGCGCATGGAGGCGGTTCGGGCGGTGGCCGAATACAAGGCCGCGCGCGGTCTGCCGATCCTTGACGCATCGCGTGAGGAAGAGGTCATTGCCCGCGGGGCCTCACTTGTGGACGATCCGGAGCTTCGGGCCTATTACCTGCTCTTTCTCCGGGAAACCATGAAAATTTCAAAGCAGTACCAGCGCCGCCGGATCGAGGGAATGCGCGTCGCCTACAGCGGCGTCGAGGGGGCCTTTGCCCATATTGCCGCCGGCCGTATCTTCCCCGACAGCAGGAAGATCCCCCATCCCGACTTTCCCTCGGCCTACGAGGCGGTCGTCCGGGGAGACTGCGACTGCGCCGTTCTGCCTCTTGAAAACAGCTACGCCGGAGAGGTGGGGCAGGTGATCGACCTCGCCTTTTCGGGACCGCTCTACATCAACGGGATCTATGATCTTCCGGTCACCCAGAATCTCATCGGCCTTCCGGACAGCACGCTCGCAGAGATCCGCTGCGTGGTCAGCCATCCTCAGGCGCTCGAACAGTGCGCGGGCTATGTCCGGCGCCACGGCTGGGAGGAACACCGCGCCTCCAACACCGCCGTCGCGGCCCAGATTGTGGCGGAGCGGGGCGACCGAAGCCTTGCGGCCATCGCCAGCGCCGAGACCGCCTCGCTCTACGGCCTGACCGTACTCGATCACGACATCAACGAAAGCGCCCTGAATACCACCCGTTTCGCGGTCTTCTCCCGCGTGGAAAACAAAAGAAGCGACCGCCGGGAGAACAATTTTCTCCTTCTCTTCACCGTGCGCAACGAGGCGGGCGCGCTTGCCCGGGCGGTAAGCGTCATCGGCGAGCACGGCTTCAATCTGCGGGTGCT
>CALXKW010000051.1 GCA_944389045.1 uncultured Clostridia bacterium
ATTGCAACAACCCCACCGGATACTTCATTTTCTACAACTACGTTGCTCCGTAGCCCTTGTTTTTCAAGCACCGCGCTTTTTAAGCGCGGTGCTTCTTTTGGTTCTTATAATCTGTTACGACGGCTCTTAGAAATAGAAAAATTATACATATGTTCCTTTTGCTTGTACATATAATTGGTTAATATATGAACAATTTAATTACATTATTTTATATAAGAATTGTAATAAAATGGCAAATTTTAATCATTGAATACGAAAAAACATATAATTTTTACGGAAATCAATACTTATTTATTGCTTTTATATGAATAAAGTTGAAAAAGTAACAAATAAATGTTAAAATAAGAATAAACTTTTATGGAGGTTTTCTATTGATGAAAAAATTAGTTTCATTGCTTCTTGCCTTGCTTTTGCTTACATCGGTTGTTGTCATACTTCCTGCATTTCCCGCCGCGGCAGATGTGGAAGATACAGCGGAAAGCACTGGGACATCTGATCCCGCCGCCTATCGTCTCACACTGATGAAAGAACGGATCTATGTCAAAAATGACAGTATCAAGCTGATGGAAGCGCCTTCCGACGATGTAAGATTTACCGCGACACTGAATACTCTTTTTGACGGAGACAGGGGAACCACCGGAGGAAAATTTGAAGGAAACTGGGGAGATTCCTCCAAAAAACTTGTTGTGGCTTGGGAAACCGAGGAACCAACAACGATATTCCGCTATATGGTTTATACCGGCAACGATGCCGCGCTCTATCCCGGGCGCAATCCGGACGGCTGGATCCTTTACGGATCACAGAACGGGAGCGATTATCAGATCCTGGATCAAGTTGACAATGCGGGATTGGAAAACCTGGACAACCTCGGTCATCTCTTTGAGATTGATTCTCCTACCCCTTATCAATACTATAAAATTGAAATTATTAAGCGCGATGCCGGACATTTTCAGTTGAATGAGATTGAATTTTACTCCGATACCGACACGGAACCGTCGTATGTCGAAGTATCCGACGAATACCGTTATGAGCTTCCGGTTTCCTCCTTTACTCCGAAGGACGGCTGCGGATTCATCGACAGCGATATGCTTTTTGGCAAATACGGGCTTTCGCGCATCTTAGGCACCACCGACAGCAAAGAGATCCTCGATCAGACAAAGGTCTATATCAACGGAGAAGAAGCGCGCTTCAACAACGGTTACCTTGGCTATGTCCACTGCACGCGTAACAGCAGCGACGGTTATCTGCTGGGCGTCGTCGGCGCCGGATATACCAAGGGAGAGTCCACAACCGTGACGCTTCTGATCGGGGATTATTTCTACGCAACCGACGATTTTACCCCCGGCACATCCGCCCTTGCCGTCGAATCCTCGAAGACGGTGTATCACAGCGTGAAAAAAACCTGTGTCTCCAGCGTAACCTTCGCGGAGCCAACCGATTTTGAAGTGGGCGGCGAGATTAGTGCCCGGCTTCACGACGACCACAACGACAGAGTTTTTCGGATTGAATCGGTCAGCGAAGACAGAAAAACGGTCACTTTTGTCTGTGACGATTTTTCTACCGCCAAAAGTCTTTTGGAATTCAAAATCTCAGATGAGCTTCGCTTCAGCGTCACCATTGACGAGGAGATCGATACCGTAACCGAGACGGCTGTGGGTTATCTGCAGACGCGGAAAAATGCGGAAGATCCCGCAGGAAAGCTAGATTCCCGAATCATCATCGAGACAAACGAAAACTTCATCCAAAATTACGATTCCGCAACAATGAAAATGGACTATACCCTGGCGGACGGAAGTCTGAAGAGCTTTACGGCGCAAATTACCACAGCATACCGAAAGATTTCCGCAGGCAGTGAAATCTATACCGCTACACAGGGCTGCGCGCTCTTCGGCGTCGTCGTAGTCGGTGTACCTATGGGAACCGAGCGTATCGCAGCTACAGTAACATTCCATAACTCTGAAACCGGAGAAACCCATCTTATCGACCTGGGTGCTGCCTCGCTGTCCATCACGACAGAAGAGGAAGTTTCGACAGTTAAAGCAATGACGAAATATGAAAGCGACCAAATCACAGTAACCGCCACCGATGACGGACGTCCTTTGGACGATGGGGAAGGGGCCATGAAACTGTTTGACGGTACGACCGCTAAACACGGTACGGGCAACCTGAACTTTTCGGTCTCGTTCAAAACGCAAGAGGCCGTCACGGTTTCCGGTATCATTTTTACCATTGCCAACGATACATACGCAAGCGGCAGTTCCCGAACCTACCGCTCCTGGACGCTCCTCGGGGAAGACAAGGAAGGCAATTGGTGGGTTGTAGCGGTCTCGAACAAACCGATAACCACCGGAACCAGTGCCGTAGCGGATAATGTCGATCCCGATACCGTGGACGATTCGAATCGCGAGGCTTATGTGATAGAGAACGCGGGCCGCTACTCTTCCTATAAACTGGAGGTTACCGGCGGCGGCGGTTATACCCAGATGGGAGAAATCACACTCTACGTTTCTTAAGCAAAGAACATGATTTTCCCTGAAAAGGGAATAAACGACAACGCCGAAGCTCATACTATGAGCGAGGTGATTAAGAATGCCGTTAACACAAAAAGAAACCGCACTTTTGAAGGATCTGACCGATGCAGAAAAGCTTTGCATCGCGAAGTACTCCAAACATGCCGCGTCGGCAGTCGACGTACAATTGAAAGATCTTTTCAACAAATTCGCGGCGGAAGAACAGCGCCATCTCGACCTGCTTCAGGAGATTGAAAAGGGAAATACCCCCGCCATTCCCACAACGCCTGCCGCACAGCCGAGTTTCAGCGCAACCTATACCGGGGAAAACGATAACAAGAAAAACGACTGCTTTCTCTGTCAGGATCTTCTTACCGCTGAAAAACATGCGTCGCATCTCTACGACACCTGTGTTTTTGAATTTACACAGAACGGCTTCCGCGATGTTCTGAATCATATTCAGACCGAGGAACAGCATCACGGCAAAAGCATTTACGACTATATGAAGACCAACAGCATGTATTCTTAAAAAAAGCCAAACCGCACTTTGGGGCGGTTTGGCTTTTTTCTTGAAAAATAGCTTGCATTAAAAAAAGTTCACAATATTCTCCCTATCTTATTCAAAGTACTGTGATAAAATCGTGATGAAATGTTTTGATTCTGTTAATGATTTTCTGTCGAATCGTTTTTTTCAGAAAATCAATCCGAGACCGGGAGATTGCACACCTTATTATGAACGATAAGCACAAGAAAAAGAAGAAATGGGTTCGGTTCCGGCATGAAGTGGTACGCCGGATCGCCTATCTGCTCCTCAGTCCGTACATACGCTGGAAATATCGGATTAAAGTAGAAAAATTTCGGGAACCAAAAAAACGCCCCTATCTAATTCTGATGAACCACCAAACCGCTTTCGATCAGTTTTTCGTCGGCATGGCCATCCCACGCCGCATCTACTATGTGGCATCGGAAGATCTCTTTTCGAACGGCTGGATTTCCAAGCTTCTGCGCTGGCTGGTCGCGCCGATTCCGATTCAGAAATCCAAGTCGGATTTTCGCGCCGTAATCCAATGCCTGAGGGTTGCCAAAGAAGGTGCCTCGGTAGCGCTCGCACCCGAAGGGAACCGAACCTACAGCGGCCGAACCGGCTATATCAAGCCTTCCACGGCCTCTTTCGTCAAAGCCATGCACCTGCCCCTGCTTTTCTTCCGCATAGAGGGCGGATACGGCGTTCAGCCGCGATGGAGCGACGTCTGCCGGAAAGGAAGGATGCATGCTTACGTCTCCTCGGTTATGGAACCTGAGGAATACGAAGCAATATCCGACGAGGCTCTTTTTGAAAGAATCCAAAAGGAACTTGCGGTAGACGAGGCAACGGCAGACGGCGAATATCGCCACAAGAAGGCGGCCGAATATCTGGAGTGCGCTATGTACGTCTGCCCGGATTGCGGATTTTCTACCTGGGAGAGCCATCGCGACCTCATCTCCTGCCTCGGATGCGGGCGGACCGTACGCTATCTTCCCACGAAGGAACTAGAAGGCGTAGGTAAGCCTTTTCCTTTTCGTTTTGTAGCCGACTGGTATGAATATCAAAATGAAAAGATTCACAGTACCGATCCGTTTCTGTACACGAAAGAGGCCCTTTACCGCGAAAATGTGCGCCTTTTCGAGGTCGAATTGTATAAGCGCAAACATAAAATCACCGATCAAGCGGTCATCGCTCTCTATGGAGATCGAATGACCCTTTTCGTTGACAAAACCGAGCTTGTGCTATCTTTCTCCTCGATCCGCGCCATGTCGGTTCTTGGCCGAAACAAGCTGAATGTATACATAAAGGACAAACTCTATCAAATCAAGGGAACCAAGCGGTTTAACGCCTTGAAATATATGAATTTTTACTATCATTTTGTCAATATCACGACAGGAGACAAGAATGGAAAATTTCTGGGACTCTAACGTATGGGGCTCGCTCCTCTTGACGGCAGTTCTTTTGATCAGCCTTCTTTGCGCCAACGCTCTGAAAAAATCGATCCGCCTCCTGCGGGTCTCCCTGATCCCCACCTCGGTTCTCGGCGGAATGCTTCTTCTCATTCTGGCGGTCGTTTTCGAAGCCATCGCCAAAAAACCACTGTTTGACACGGCTTTTTTCAATTACAACGGCTCCCAGACGCTTGAAATCATTACCTACCACTGTTTGGCTCTCGGCTTCATCGCCACTTCCTTCCGTCCCGTACAGAGAAAATTTACAAGAAAGCGAAATGTCGAAATTTTAAACACCGGCGTCACCACCGTTGCCACCTACCTTTTGCAGGGAATAGTGGGGATGGGAATCACCATGATTGCCGCCCTCTTTATTCAGGACTTTTTCTCCGCCGCCGGTATTTTGCTTCCCTTTGGGTACGGGCAGGGAACCGGACAGGCGCTGAACTACGGCGGCATTTATGAGAACGATTTCGGTTTTGTGGGAGGGAAGAGCTTCGGACTCACCATCGCCGCTCTGGGATTTCTCAGCGCCAGCATCGGAGGTGTGATTTACCTGAACCTGATGCGCCGCCGCCGTCCGCTTCAGAACGGACAGAACGACAATCCTGAGATCTTAAGTGCTGAAGACGTTCAAAAACCGGATGAAATCCCGATGAACGGCAGCATCGATAAACTGACCGTTCAGATCGCTTTTGTTTTCGGTACCTATTTTCTGACCTATCTTGTGATCCTTGTCCTGGGCAATCTGATTCTGAGCTTCCGTTCGATTCTTTACGGATTCAACTTTCTTGTCGGCGTTCTGCTCGCCACTCTGATTTGCCTCATCCTACGCGCTCTTCGCAAGAAAAACATCGTAAAGAGACAATACCTGAACAACTTTCTAATGAACCGGATCAGCGGTTTTTTCTTCGATCTGATGGTCGTGGCAGGCATTGCGGCCATTCGCATTAATGTCCTTAAAAACTACTGGGTGGTTATAATCATTCTGGGCGTCGTCGGCGCGGTCATCACCTATCTTTACAATCGTCTTGTGGCCAAGACACTCTTTCCCGCCTACGCGGAGGAACAGTTTCTCGTCATGTACGGAATGTTGACCGGTACCGCCAGCACCGGCATCATTCTGCTCCGGGAAGTGGATGTGGAATTCAGCACACCGGCTGCCGATAATCTCGTCTTTCAGAATTTTCCCGCCATGGTGTTCGGCTTCCCCATGATGCTTCTTGCAACGCTGGCACCCAAAGAACCTCTGGCTACGCTTTTGATTCTGACGCTCTTTTTTGTCGCCATGAATCTTCTGCTTTTCCGCAGTAAAATTTTCCGCCGACACCCCAAGCATCCCTCCTCCCAGTAAAGGTTCGGCAGTAAACGAGCACCGTTCGGTAATAAATCGGTAATAAAAATGAGGGCGTCAAGTCCGGACGCCCTCGTTTTTATTTGACCCTTATATTTAAGCTTTTTTTATTTAACCCTTTTTTATTTAACCCTTTTCCCCACAGATCCGCCTTTTACAGAGCCTATTCTCGATAGGCAGGACGATTTCGTCCGGCTGGATTGACACGAGCGGACAGACGACCCGCATCCGGACACTCACAATGTCTTCCGGTTGTAGAAATCGATTTTTCAACGGATATTTGTCAATCGCTTTGTGGCAAGGACAACAGGGACAAACACCCCCTTGCACACGCGCGTGACAAGGCTTAAAATTGCGAAGAAAAGACTTTACGAAAAGGCCATGAGAAGCTTTTTTCCTTTTTCTTCTTACCAGTTCTGTTTTGCCGTGTCGCTCCTAGCGTTTTTTCTCTCTTCCACCGTCTTGACAAACCACTCGACCATAGCGGGGTCGGTGTGGGAGAAAAAGGATGACTTCTCTTTGTCGAGCAAAGCGATCGTATTCATATCTTCGTCGGAAAGAAGAAAATCGAACACATCAAAATTTTCCTTCATACGCTCGATATGCGTCGACTTCGGAATGACCACAATGCCGCGCTGCAAGTGCCAGCGAAGAATGACCTGGGCCACCGTCTTACCGTACTTCTCGCCGATCTTCTCAAGCGTTTGATCGGTAAACAGTCCGCCCCTGCCTTCCCCGAAAGGAGCCCATGCCTCATGAACGACGCCGTACTTATTCATCCATTCGTGCGCGATCTTTTGCTGGTTGTGCGGGTGCGTCTCTACCTGATTGACCATCGGCCGGATGCGCGAGAAGGAACAGATATCGACAAGCCTGTCCGGGTAGAAATTGGAAACCCCGATCGCACGAAGCTTGCCCTCGGCATACAGTTCTTCGAGTGCGCGCCATGCACCGTAGTAATCGGAAAACGGCTGGTGCAGAAGCACAAGATCGATATAATCCATCTGCAATTTGCGCATGGATTCGAGCACCGATTTTTTGCATGCCTCGTAACCGTAATGTTCGATCCATACCTTTGTGGTGATGAATATTTCTTCGCGGGAAATGCCCGACTTTTGAATGGCATTGCCGACTTCTTCCTCATTAAAGTAGGACTGAGCCGTGTCGATATGGCGGTAGCCTACCGAAAGCGCGTCGGCAACGCAGCGTTCGCACTCATCTTTCGTCACCTGATAGACGCCGTATCCGAGTTGGGGCATTTTGACCCCGTTGGCCAATATCGTATATTCCATATGTGAATACCTCCTTTGATGTACGGCTATAGTATAACACCTTCCTTGACAGGAGGGAATCGCCCTTTGGTTTATCGTATAAACTGAAATTAGATATAAAAGCCGTCCGCCCTGCAATGGCGAACGGCTCTTTTTTCGTTATGTGCTTGTGATCTTCCCGACAAGCTCGATAAACTGTCTCACAAGCCTTGTGGGCGTGGGGGAATAAAGAATGCCGAACGGAACAGCGTCGTTCCAATCGGTGGAGACGAGCTTTAATAATGGGTGGACATCTTCCCATCCCTCCACCGTGATGATAGGCGTGTTTTCGGAGACAGCACGGTTGTATGCGGCAATGGCGAACATATCGAAGTCTTCGGTTTCAACTCCACGACTCTCAAGCATGTCGCGTAGCCTGTCGATATGCACATTCCAGCCGCGACGGATAAAAAGCACCTTCTGTCCTTTCAATTTATCCGCGGTGATGAGCGGTTCCGCATGCAAAGGATGCGCTACGGGCACCGCCAAAAGCAGCTTTTTATCGTACAGATGCTCCGCTTTGCAGCCGCGGTCCGCAAGAAAACGATCGTCGTACAGTCCCGCTACAATATCGATGTGCTGACCTAAATGGAGAAGTATCTCGCGCGAATTGACAGGATTATTGTCGAAGGGAATGAGTTCTATTTTCAATGTCGGCATACGGCTCTGGATCTGCGACCAAATATCGAGAATAAAGGTTGCGGGCGTCATGACGGAAGTGCCGATGCGGATAGAGCTCCTGTTTTCGCCCTCGTCGATCTTTTGCGCCTTCAGAACGGCGCGTTCGCTGTATTCTAAAAGATAGCGCGCGTCCTGCAGAAAGCTTTCGCCCGCTTTTGTCAGACGCAGCCCGTGGTTAGTGCGCTCGAACAGCGTGACGGAAATCTGCTTTTCCAGCGCGTTGATCTGTTTCATCACGGCCGTTGGCGTTAGAAAAAGAAGCTCCGCCGCTTTGGTAAAGCTGCCGCTCTCCGCAGTCTTTATAAATGTTTTAAGCTGACCGTTAAGCATTCCGCTCCTCCTATATTGACTACGAGAACACGTTCATTATACCAGAGGAACGAAAAAAAATCTATAAAAAGCATCAAAATTTGAAGAAAAAGTTGCGTACAGAATGGGATGTCCTTACCTATACGGAAAAATGCAAAAAGGCAGCCGAAATTGACTGCCTTTTGGCGTCGACGAGGGGATTTGAACCTCCGACCTACCGCTTAGGAGGCGGTCGCTCTGTCCAGCTGAGCTACGTCGACAAATAAAATTTTCAGATCTTCTGGTTATACAAGCTGTCATGTACGCACTTAGGTACAAAGCGTTGGGTACAAAGTGCTCGGTGTCCGTTTCGTTGCACCCACATATAAGAATCTGTCTCACTCGGATCGAACGGGCGATTTGAAGAAACCGGCTCCGACCGGGTTATTATAACACAGAAAAGGCCCGATTGCAAGCTTTTTGCCGAGATTTTTCAAACTTCGGCAAAAAAATCCGCATTTTGTGCATTACCCCATTGACAAGCCGAAGATATTGTTGTATAATGCTCTACAAGATAGCTTGAAAGGTGGATTTCCGATGTTTGATAAATCTCAGCTCATGCGCGGCACCATTGAGGGCTGCACCTTGAAAATCATCAGTATGCAGACGACTTACGGATACGATATCCTGGTCTATCTGAACGATAACGGATTTGCCGTGACCGAGGGAACGCTTTATCCGCTTCTTCTTCGTCTGGAAAAGAACGGCTACATCTCCGCTTTTATGATGGACTCTCCCTTGGGGCCAAAGCGCAAATATTACACCATTACCAAAGCCGGAAAAGAGCATCTTCAGTCCTTTGAAGAGTGCTGGGCTGCTACCAGCGAAGCGGTCAATACTATCCTTGCCGCAGAATAATGCTATAGACAAGCATCAGCCTGTGAAAAAACTCCTGTAGGGAGTGGTTTCACAGGCTGAATCTGTTTTTACAGCAGTTTTAAAACAATGATGCCGCCGTTCTCCTGAAAACAAAGCAGGACTCTTGCCTTATTCAAATCCGAAAAATGCGGGCGTGTGATCCCGCGCGTTGTGCCGATCGCATTGGTCTCTTTCTTCAAAATTCTTCCGCTGGTATCTCTTATCGTGACTGTAAAATAAATACCCGCATTAAAACAGGGTTTCGGATCGGTTAGAACAGATTCGCAGATCGGGCAGCCGTTATAATTTTTTACAAGCATACGCATTTTTCTTATCTTGAAAATGATCGTAGAAAAACAGAAAATTCCAAGGGGTAAGGAAACCAGCAGAAAAAGAGGGCTTTTGGTCAACAGTGCGATCAGAGCAAAGAGTAATGTTACGGCAAGAAATGTAATGCCGTTCAGGAGAATTTCTCGCTTACCTATCCTGTAATCAAGCGATTCCCGAAGCAGGGCGGGATCAGCAATCCGAATGTCATTCATTGGATTGTTCTCCTTTCTGAAACAAGCTCCCTCCGGAAGCAAGCAGGATTGCTCCGGAGAGAGCGTTTTTTATTTCGAAAAGCTGTCCTTCAGTTCCACAATCCGGATGAAGGTATTTTCCTTTCTGCTATCCTTGATAAAGTAGCCGGTACGGACGAACTGATACCGAACATTTTCCTCATCGGTGAGGGAGGGCTCGGCCTTGCAGCCATGCAGCAGCGTCACCGAATGCTTGTTGAGATAGTCGTCGTAGGTCTCGTCCTCACCCATATCGTTCAGGTTGGGAATGGTGAAAAGCTTGTCGTAGAGAGCCACATCGATATCCCGTGCATAGTCGGCGGCTACCCAGTGGATGGTACCCTTGACCTTGCGGCCGTCGAGCGGCTTGCCGTTTCCTGTCTCCAGATCGGCGGTGCAGCGAAGCTCTTTGATACTGCCGTCGGGATTCTTGATCACTTCGTTGCACTTGACGATATAGGCGCCCATCAGGCGCACCTCGCCCTCGGGCTTCAGGCGGAAATACTTCGGCGGCGGAACCTCCTCAAAGTCGCTCCGGTCGATGTAGACCTCCCGGGCAAAGGGAACCTCGCGCGTGCCGGCATCGGGATCGTTGGGGTTATTGGAGACAGGGAAGTACTCCACCTTGTCCTCCGGATAGTTGGTGATCACCAGCCGGATCGGGTCTAAAATGGCGATCTTTCGGGGAGCGCTGGCATTGAGCTCTTCCCGGATGCAGTGCTCCAGAAGCTCATAATCCACGATGCTGTATGCCTTGGCGACGCCCGCCCGCCTGACAAAGTCAAAGATCGAGGCCGGCGTATAGCCCCGGCGGCGGAGGCCGCAGAGGGTGGGCATGCGGGGGTCGTCCCAGCCGTCCACCAGCTTTTCCTCCACCAGTTTGCGGAGATAGCGCTTGCTCATCACCGTATAGGTCACATTGAGGCGTGCAAATTCCCGCTGCTTGGGCTTCTTTTCGATGCCGATATTGTCTACCACCCACTCATAAAGCGGACGGTGGTTTTCAAACTCCAGAGAACAGAGCGAATAGGTGATGCCCTCGAGCGCATCCTGAATCGGATGTGCGAAATCGTACAGCGGATAGATGCACCATTTGTCCCCCTGCCGGTGGTGGCGTGCGTGCAGGATGCGGTATATGGCCGGATCGCGCATATTCATATTGGGCGACGCCATATCGATCTTGGCGCGCAGAGTTTTGGCTCCGTCGGGGAACTCGCCGTTTTTCATCCGTTCGAAAAGCTCGAGATTTTCCTCCACACTGCGGTCGCGGTAGGGACTGTTTTTCCCCGGTTCGGTAAGCGTGCCGCGATAGGCCCGCATCTCCTCGGCGGAAAGATCGCAGACATAGGCCTTTCCGTCGAGAATCAGCTTTTTGGCAAAATCGTAGCACTGATCGAAATAATCGGAGCCGTAGAAAACGCCGCCGTCCGGAATCGCCCCCAGCCAGCATAGATCCTCATAGATCGACCGCACATACTCGTCGTCTTCCTTTATGGGGTTGGTATCGTCGTAACGAAGATTGAAGAGACCGCCGTATTTTTTCGCCGTGCTGTAATTGATATAGATCGCCTTGGCGCTTCCGATATGCAGATATCCGTTGGGTTCGGGAGGGAAGCGGGTATGCACCGTGTCGTTGACGCCGGCCGCAAGATCGGCGTCGATGATGTCATGAATAAAATTGCTTCCGATTTCTTCTTCTAAAAATTCCATAGCTTTGATTCCTTCAAATCGTATTGATTACACATACTTCATTATGGCCTTATGAATCCGCTGAATCGTTCTCTCATAGCCAAGGATCTGCATCACTTCATAAAGGTCGGGGGAATTCTTCCGTCCGGTGACCGCGACCCGGAGAAACATGGAAACGTCGGCAACATTTCCTTTATAGGCCTCCGGATTTTCCTTATACGCCTTCATATCGGCGGCATATCCGATTTTGCCGGCAATCATTTTAACGGCCTCAAACCACTGATTGCTGTCGTCGGCGGGATCGTATACCAGCATGAAGAGATCGAGCGCCATCTTCACATCGGCGGGATCGAAGGCGGCGGGAATCGACTCCTCCTCCGAAAAAAGCGTATCGTAGAAAAAGGAGAGATAGGGCTTCACATCCCGCCAGACGGCGAAATCCTTGCGGGGCTTTTTGCCGCCGCGGCCGATCGAAAAGATGCGCTTGGCATAGGCGGGGTCGGCTGAAAGTGCCGCATAAAGCTCCTTGTCGTAGGTTTCGGCCCAGTTGGTCACATCGTTATATACTTTTTCCGCCGACATTTTCGAAATCACGTTCTTCGAAACGTCGTTGAGCTTATCGTAATCAAACAGCGCGCCGGAAACGCTCATTTTTTTGATCGAGAAGGGAAAAGCGGTATAGTCCGCGTCCGGATTGGCGCGCCGCCAGTCCTCGTAATTCGAATTGAGAAGCGTCATCACATACTCGATCACCGATTCGGCCGGATAGCCGTCGGCCCGATAGTCTGACAGCGCCGCCCCTTTGTCGCGCTTGGAGAGCTTCTTTTTCGAACTTCCCTCAAGCTTCATCAGCTGCGAAATATGCAGATACTTCGGAAGCCGGAAGCCGAGATAGCGGAAGAGCTGAATATGCTTGGCCAGGCTGGGAAGCCATTCCTCTCCGCGGACGACATGCGTGGTTCCCATCAGGTGGTCGTCCACCGCGTGTGCGAAATGATAGGTCGGAATGCCGTCGGATTTCAGAAGGACAAAATCCTCGTCATTTTCCGGAATCTCCAATTTTCCCCGCACAAGATCGGGAAAGGGCGTTTACTTTTCGGGCTCTCCGTCGGCCAGAAGGCGGAGCACGAACGGGCGGCCGGCCGGAAG
>CALXKW010000052.1 GCA_944389045.1 uncultured Clostridia bacterium
CGCGTCGATTCCCCGCTCCGCAAGAATCTTTCTCGCTTCAAGCGTCTTCGCCACCATAAGACCGGTGGCAAACAGGGCGATATCCTTTCCGTCGGCCAGCACCACGCCCTTTCCCAGCTCGAAACGATAGTCGGGCGGATTGACCGCCGGCGAGGCGGGGCGGCTGAGACGCAGATACACCGGGCCATTGGCGAGAAGCGCCGCTTTGGTGGCCTGCGCCGCTTCGACGGCGTCGCAGGGAGAAATCACCGTCATGCCCGGAATCACCCGCATCAGGGCGATGTCCTCACAGCACTGGTGCGTCGCGCCGTCCTCTCCGACCGAGACCCCCGCGTGGGAGGCGCCGATGACCACATGGAGGCCGGGATAGGCGACCGAATTGCGGATCTGCTCGTAGGCCCGTCCCGCTGTGAACATGGCGTAGGAGGAGGCGACTGCCGGAATGCCGGCAGAGGCGATACCGGCGGCGACGCCGATCATATTGGCCTCGGCGATGCCGCATTCGATATAGCGGTCGGGAAAGGCCTTCTTAAAATAATCCACCTTGACGGAATCGGCAAGATCGGCCGAGAGAACATAAAAGGGGTAGGTTGCCCCAAGCTCCACCAGCGCTTTTCCGTAGGCTTCTCTGGTTGCAATATCAGCCATGACAGTGACCATTCTTTCTGTAAATAGTGTGCTTGCACCGCATACGTCTTATCTTTTCCTCAAAAACCGGTTCCGGTCAGGTCAAGCAAGATAACCATTAATAAAAAGATCTGTATAGAGACAGGAAAAAGACGAACGGCAGACTCCTTCCGTGAAGCGGAGAGGGGATATGGAGTCATCACTCCCCCGCCTGAAGCTCTTTTACTGCTGCCTCATACTGCTCGGCATTGGGGGCGTTCCCATGCCACTTGCAGCTTCCTTCCATAAAGGAGACGCCCTTTCCCTTGACGGTGTTGCAGACGATCACCGCGGGGCGGTCCTCGCGCTTGCAGGCCTCGACCGCCTCCTCGAGCGAGACAAAGTCATGCCCGTCGGCCTCGACCGCAAACCAACCGAAGGTCTCAAATTTCTTCGCGATATCGCCGGGGGCGCTGATCTCCTCGACGTCGCCGCTGAGCTGCACCCGGTTATAGTCGACCATAACGCAGAGATTGGAAAGACGATAGTGATTGGCCAGCATGACGGCCTCCCAGATCTGACCTTCCTGCAGTTCCCCGTCCCCCACGATGCAATAGACGCGGAAGCGGTCGCGGCCGGCAATCGCCATGCCGCAGGCGGCGGAAAGACCCTGACCGAGCGAGCCGGTCGACATGTCGATGCCCGGCGTTTTCTTCAAATCGGGATGTCCCTGGAGGATCGAACCGATCTGGCGCAAAGACTTCATAGTCTCTTCCGGAAAATAGCCCTTCATGGCCAGCGCCGCGTAAAGAGCGGGAGCGCCGTGTCCCTTTGAGAGAACCAGTCTGTCCCGTTCGGGATCGTCGGGCCGCGCGGGGTCGACCTTCATCTCATGAAAATAGAGATAGGTCACCATCTCGGCGATCGAAAGCGAACCGCCGGGATGCCCCGACTTGGCAGAGTAGATTCCTTCCAGCGACAGAAGACGATTTTTTTTGGCCTTTTCTTTCAAGGCTCTCAGTTCTTCGTTATTCAAAAAAATACTCCTTTGCGGGAAACGCTGCCCTTCGATGCGATCGGACGGCATGTTTTCCTTTTCGTTCCGTATGAGAAAGAAACCGCGATCCGAAGGTTCTGAAGGTCATTTTGAAACCGAATGCCCCGCGAAACCATGCGGAACAAGAGGCGCAAAAAGGGCCGGCTGCGCCGCCAGACAAACAAATCCGTTTTGACACATAACCCGCCGGACAAAACAGCGCCCTTCCTCTCTCTCCGTTCTTGCAAAAGCGGAAGAAGACGGCCGCATTCGGCCGCCAAGACGGGAAAACCCTCTTGATCTCTGCTTCATGGTAGCATATTTTTCGTCTTTTTTCAATAGCAATTTGACGCCGACACGATTTTTTTATCAAATTTTATCGAATTGCCCGAAAAGAGAGGCAGTGAGCCGAAAAACTCTGTGCTTTTTTCTCTTTAAGAATCGCTTTTTTGCTCTCGCGCGGCCCTCATCAGCCGGAAGAAATCGTCGGCGCGGACAAAAGCAAAGCGCCCGCCGGCAAGCCCGTTCATCTTCTCTTCGAGGGCGGGAAGGTCGGCCAGAGAGATACGGCCCCAGACCGAGAACTGCGCTGCCAGAAAAGAGGGGGAGTCGCCCTTCCAGCGCGTGACCTCCCGGGTCAGAACGGCGGACAGATGCTCAAGCGTCGTGGAATAGCAGGGCGTGAGCTGTTTCACCGGCATCCCGTTGCAGAAGGAGGAGACCGATTCCCTGTCCTCGGTGAAGAGCTGGACCGTCAGACCGTAAAGATGGTCGGCAAGTCGGGTGTATATCTCTCGCTGACTCTCCGTCAGATTGTCCCAGACGGTCACCGCGCGCAGCCCCGCCTTGGCAAAATAGCGGTTGGATAGCCTGACATACTCCGCAAAGCGGGAATCGTCGCGTACATAGTTCCCGGCGGGGATCTCCTCGTCCAAAGTGTTCACCGGCATCGCGTAGCCGAACCCCGACGGCCCCGAGACAAAGCAGTCCTTTTCGGTGGCGCTGTCGTAATAATAATTGAGAATGCCGGGGGCCGCCTCGACCAGCGCGGGGCTGATCGTCCAGTTGACACAGCACTTTCCGCGAAGAGGGGCGCTGTTGTCCCAGAATTTCCGCATAAAGCGCTGGTTATACTGAATGTTGTCCCCGTCGCTGACAAAGAGCGCGGCATAAAATTTGTCTTCGAGCGGGGGCGCGGGACGCTCGGCGCAGAGACGCGGCGCGATGTCCTGTGCATAAACCGTAAAATTGGCGTACAGATCGGCAGGAACGGTCGAAAGCCCGTAGGCCGTGGCGGTCGTGATGCCCGAGCGCTCCTCGGTATACCAGCCCGCGACGACCGACCGGCCCGGCTCCATATCCGAAAGAAACTTTTCGTAAACCGCCCGCTCCTCTTTCCTTCGGTTTTCGGTAAAGATCACCGCGCAGCCCGCCGCGGCGGCAAGGTCCCGCAGGTGAAACGCCTCCTTCGGATTCTGCGAGAGCAGAAGGCGATGGGTGTTTTTTTTCCAGTAGGTCCTGTAAGCGTAAAGATAGATCTCAGCCGGCGTCATAAAGTCCAGCCCGGTGAGGTCCTCGACCACAGGGAGAGAGCTTCCCGCCTCGCGAAGGCGGTCATACAGAGGGCGCGTCATGGGAACGGCATTCTGCACCGACGCGGCGGTGCAGGCAAGATTGACGTAGTGACGGCTCTTTTCCTCGCTGTAGAGAAGCGCTCCCGCCGCCTCGGGAAGATAGCGGCTGAAGACCGTGAAAGGGTCTGTCTTCCGAAAGGAAAGACCCAATGTACGCGGCCAGGTCTTTGGCCCCTCGTCGCTACCGGTATCGAGAAGGAGAAGCCGCACCCCCTTTCGGTTGACGATCCCCTGAAGGGCGGCAAACGCGACCTGCTCCTCCCGGCTCATGTCGGACGATTCGACGGCGTCCAGACAGCCGCCGTCATAGGCAAAACAGGGGAAAATACGGTCTTCCGGCCATTTCATAGCCACATGCATAATAACCTCCCTCTGCCCGTTTATGGACGGGATGCTTTCGCAAATACAAATTGGAATAATTTTAAAAAACACGGACAGAATCCTTTGGGCCCGCCCTTTTTAAACCTTTGCCAAAAGATCATGCGCCTTCCTGCCGGTCCTTCGGTGCGGAGAAACCGGCAGTTTCCCTTGCAGTTTTCCTTGCGGCAAAGGTTCCCCGCGCGGCCGGATATTTTCGAAAAAGACACGCTGTCCCCCGCCCGAGGAAAGGCCGACCGCCCGAAGCGCTTCCGGCAAATTCCGCTTTCAGCGGCGCGCGGCGCCGCTCTTCCGGGCGGCCGTCCGAACCGCTTCCGCCACGGCGGGCACGACGCGCGGATCAAACGCATCGGGAATGATCCTTTCGCGTGAGAGCTCCTCCTCGGGAATCAGGGAAGCGAGCGCATAAGAGGCGGCCGCCTTCATCCCGTCGTCGATCCTTCGCGCCCGGCAGTCGAGCGCTCCCCGGAAAATACCGGGGAAAGCCAGAAGGTTGTTGATCTGGTTGGGATAGTCCGACCGGCCGGTTCCCACAAGGGCAGCGCCGGCGGCATAGGCCTCCTCGGGAAGGATTTCGGGTACCGGATTGGCCATGGGAAAGACCACCGGATCCTTTGCCATCCTTTCGATCATCTCACCCTTGAGAACGCCGGGGGCCGAGACCCCGATGAAGACGTCCGCGCCGCAGAGTGCATCGGCAAGCGTACCGCGGAGCCTCTCGCGGTTTGTCAGAGAGGAAATCTCCCGGTGGGCGGGATTATCGGTCGGATCGCCCTCGCAGAGAATGCCGGTCTTTTCCACCATGACGATGCGGGAAAAGCCCATGCGCAAAAGATGCCTTGCGATGGCAATGCCCGCCGAGCCGGCGCCGTTGATCACAACGCGCGCGGAGTCCGGCATTTTCCCCACCACCTTCAGAGCGTTGAGGAGAGCGGCCGCCACGACAATCGCGGTCCCGTGCTGATCGTCGTGAAAAACCGGAATGTCGCAGAGCTCCTGCAAACGCCGCTCGATTTCAAAGCAGCGGGGGGCGGCGATATCCTCCAGATTGATTCCCCCGAAGGAGCCGGAGAGAAGATAGACGGTGCGGACAATCTCCTCCACATCCTTGCTCTTCACGCAGAGAGGGAAGGCGTCCACGCCGGCAAAGCGCTTGAAGAGGGCGCATTTGCCCTCCATCACCGGCATGCCCGCCTCGGGGCCGATGTCTCCAAGCCCGAGCACCGCGCTTCCGTCGGTCACGACCGCCACCAGATTGGCGCGGCGGGTCAGGAGAAACGAACGCTCCGGATCCTCCCGAATCGCAAGACAGGGGGAAGCCACCCCCGGGGTGTAAGCCAGAGAGAGATCCTCCCGGTTCTCGATCGGGCAGCGGGTCACAACCTCGATCTTTCCCTGCCACTCGCCGTGTCTTTTCAGTGATTCACTGCTGTAATCCATTGGTATCGACCTTTCTTTCCGTCGCTTTTGAAAAATATCATTTTTATAAAGTAGGTTTATAAAGTAAGGATAAGGCTGCCGTTAAGAGAGGAGAATCCTGACAGGCCGCCGCAAGCGGCCCGCGCCCTCTTCCCGGGCCCGCCGCACAGGATTTCCCCGAAGCGGCGGAGCGTGCATACGCGCCGGTCGTATTCATTTCGGCGACCGCCGCTTTTTTTCTCTCTCTCCGCCGTTTTTCAAAAAAGCCCTCCGTTCTCGAAAAACCGCCGGGAAAGCCGTTCAAATCATCTGCTCGGGGCGAACCAGACGGTCGAACTCCTCGGCAGAGAGATAGCCCAGCGCTTCGCAGGCTTCGCGCAGAGTGAGCTTTTCCTCATACGCCTTGCGCGCCACACGCGCGGCCTTTTCGTAGCCGATCGTGCGATTCAGCGCCGTCACCAGCATGAGCGAACGGTGAAGATTTTCCTCCATCCTCTCCCGCCGCGCTTCGATTCCCGAAAAGCAGTTCTTATCGAAGGAAGCGATGGCGTCGGAGAGAAGCGAGACCGATTGCAGATAATTGTAGGCAATCACCGGCATGAAGACATTGAGCTCGAAATTGCCCTGCGACGCCGCAAACCCGATCGCGGCGTCGTTGCCCATCACCTGCACCGCCACCATGGTCAGCGCCTCGCACTGGGTGGGATTCACCTTGCCCGGCATGATCGACGAGCCGGGTTCGTTCTCGGGAATCGAAATCTCCCCCAAGCCGAGCCGCGGACCGGAGGCCAGCCAGCGAACGTCGTTGGCAAGCTTCATCAGATTGGCGGCGAGAGCCTTCAGCGCCCCGTGAGAAAAGACAAATGCGTCTTTTGAGGACAGGGCATGAAATTTGTTTTCGGCGCTGTAAAAGGGCTGTCCGGTAAGAAGGGCCGCCTCGGCGGCCGCGGCCTCGCCGAAGCCCTTCGGCGCGTTGAGGCCGGTACCGACCGCCGTTCCGCCCAAAGCCAGCGCATAAAGGGGGGCAAGACTCGCGTCAACCATCCGGCTGGCCTCCTCCAGAAGACCCCGCCAGCCGTAAATTTCCTGTGAAAAGGAGAGCGGGACCGCGTCCTGAAGATGCGTCCGGCCGCACTTGACGATCCCCTTATGTTTCTTTTCGAGCGTTTTCGCCGTACGAATCAGCGCGTCGAGCGCGTGCAGAAGCCGGTTCTTCACCGCCAGAACCGCCGCAATGTGCATGGCGGTGGGAAAGGTGTCGTTGGAGGACTGAGAGAGATTCACGTCGTCGTTGGGATGAAGGGGCGCGCCGAGAAATTCCCCCGCCCGGCGGGCAATCACCTCGTTGGCGTTCATATTCGACTGGGTTCCGCTCCCAGTCTGCCAGACGACAAGAGGAAATTCCCGGTCAAGACGCCCCTTCATGACCTCCCGGCAGGCTCTTTCGAGGGCCGCGAGTTTTTCGTCGGTGATCTTATCGGGCAGAAGGCGGTGATTGGCCCGGGCCGCCGCCAGCTTCAAAAGGCCGAAGGCGTGTACGAGCTCCTTTGGCATCTTCTCCTGTCCTATGCGAAAATTCATGCGGGAACGCTCGGTCTGCGCCCCCCAGTAGTGGCTGGCGGGTACGCGCACCTCGCCCATCGAATCCCGTTCCACTCGATATTCCATATGCACTTTCCTCTTTGATAGCAATGTAACCGCACTCGGGTTTTCCTGTTCTTTTCCTATTTCGATTATACCGTCAACCGGCCGGTTTGTCAAGACTTGCGCGCCTTGTCCGCTCGCGCCAAAGACCCCCTCAAAAGGCCGCCACCGAATCCACCCTTCGTCCGCCGCGCCTTTATCTCTTTTCCAAAAGATTTTTTCCCTTATTCTGGATTTGTAAAAAGACGCGAAGCTTTTCCGGATCGGCTGTATAATATTTGATTTTGCGGCAAGAATAGTATCAGCAAATCAAAAAAAGGATGGAGAGTCTATGAACACCAAATTCAAAATGAACGAAAAAACGCTGACTACCCTGCTCTATGTAGGCGCGGCGATCTTAGTCGTGGCGATCCTCTGTGTCTCGATCTTTGCGTTTGCCAGCCGCAAGCCCAAGACCAAAGGCCCCACCACAAGCTCGACCGACGGAGGCGCCGTCACGACAAGCAAAACGCCTACCACGACCGAAACGCCGATCACCACCGCGCCGACTACCACGGGAAACGTCGGCAACATCGACACCCCCAATCCTCCCTCCCCCACCTACAAGAACCCTGTGGAAGGCACCGTCTCCAAGACTCATGACACCGAAACACTGGTCTATTCGGTGACCATGAACGACTACCGCGTCCACACCGGCATCGACGTGGAAGCCGCCGTAGGCACCCCGGTCTATGCCATCGCCGACGGCACGATCCTGAAGATCTACAACGACTATCTGATGGGCACCTGCATTGAAATCGAGCACGGCGACGGCATCGTCTCCTGCTACCGCAATCTTCAGGAGACTCTGCCCGAGGGGATCACCGAAGGGGCCAAGGTCACCGCCGGCCAACTCATTGCCGGCGTCGGCGAGACCGCGATCATCGAGCAGAGCGACGAAGCGCATCTGCATTTTGAGATGAAGAAAAACGGCGAACTGGTCGACCCGCTCGACTACGTTTCTTACGGAAAGAACAGCGAAAGTCTGGAAAAATAGTCGTTTTTTGAGGAGAAGCTCCCGGTTCCGGAGTCTATTCGGAACCGGGTATCTTCTTTTTGAAAACGTCAGAACATTCCGCGGTCTGAAAAAATGCACGCAGAAAACACGAAGAATGAAAGAGGCGGCGTTCCAATGATACAGACGCAATCCATTCGGGGCGAAAAAATCTGTAATTTCTCATAAAATCCCGTTCTTTTTTCGCAGTATAGAAGCCTTCCCTTCCTTTTCCGGACGAAAAAAGATTTTTTCGCGCACTTCAAGCTCCTATTTTTAATTTTTGCCTCGCATTCTTGTTTTGTAACCTATTTTGTATCCTATTTTTTTCAAACAGCTAAAATTTGACGTCTTGTCTCTTGACACAAGGCCAAAATTCGGCTATGATAGAGGCGAACATAAAAAACAAGAGGCCAAACGAAAGGAAACTCCGCCATGGCTGATTTCGAACATATCTTTTCCACCCGCGTCTTTAACGATGCCGTCATGAAAAAGCGTCTCTCCCCCGCTACATACGAGAAACTCCGCCGGGTCATCGACGAGGGCGACGAGCTTGACATCACAGCGGCCAACGAAGTAGCTAAAGCCATGAAGGAATGGGCCATGGAAAACGGCGCCACCCATTACACCCACTGGTTTCAGCCCATGACCGGCATCACCGCCGAAAAGCACGACTCGTTTCTTTCGGTGCAGAGCGACGGCAGCGTACTGTCGGATTTCTCCGGAAAAAAGCTCATCAAAGGGGAGCCGGACGCCTCCTCCTTTCCCTCGGGCGGCCTTCGCTCCACCTTTGAGGCACGGGGCTATACCGCCTGGGACCCCACCTCCTACGTCTTTCTGAAGGCCAACACCCTTTGCATCCCCACGGTCTTCTGCTCCTACAGCGGGCAGGTGCTCGATAAAAAAACGCCTCTTCTCCGCTCGCTGGAGGCCCTCTCGGCCGCCGCGGTGCGCCTGCTCCATCTGCTCGACCGGACCGACGTGACCCACGTTTTTGCCGAGGTGGGCGCCGAGCAGGAATATTTTCTCATCGACCGCAAATATTTTGAACAGCGCCGCGACCTGCTCTACACCGGGCGCACACTCTTCGGAGCCAAGCCTCCCAAGGCACAGGAGCTGGACGATCATTATTTCGGTACCCTGCGCCCTGAGGTCAAGGAATTTATGGCCGAACTGGACGAGGAGCTCTGGCGGCTCGGCGTATACGCCAACACCGAGCACAACGAAGCGGCCCCCTCTCAGCACGAGCTGGCTCCCATCTACACCGGAGCCAACCGGGCCTGCGATCAGAACCAGCTGACCATGGAAATCATGAAGAACGTGGCCCACCGCCACGGGCTCTGCTGTCTTCTGCATGAAAAGCCTTTCGCCCACATCAACGGCAGCGGCAAGCACAACAACTGGTCGCTTTCCACCAACACCGGGGAAAACCTTTTCAAACCGGGAAACGATCCCTATAACGATACGCAGTTCCTGCTTTTTCTGGCCGCGGTCATCAAGGCGGTGGACGAATACCAGGATCTTCTCAGGATCTCGGTTGCCTCCGCTTCCAACGACCACCGCCTCGGCGCCTCCGAAGCGCCCCCCGCCATCGTTTCAATCTATCTCGGGGACGAGATGACCGGCGTGCTCGACGCGATTGCCGAAGGCAAAAAATACACCGGACACAACCGGGAGCGCATGGAGATGGGAGTAGGCGCGCTGCCCGATTTTGCCAAAGATACCTCCGACCGCAACCGCACGTCCCCCTTCGCCTTTACCGGAAACAAATTCGAATTCCGTATGCCGGGCGCCTCGCAGTCGATCGCCGACCCCAACATG
Source organism: uncultured Clostridia bacterium (assembly GCA_944389045.1). Taxonomy (GTDB): domain Bacteria; phylum Bacillota; class Clostridia; order Oscillospirales; family CAG-272; genus RGIG1993. The sequence continues at coordinate 9,572 of CALXKW010000052.1, forward strand.
GTGCTGAATACGATCATGGCCGACGCGCTGACCGACTTCGCCGACCGTCTGGAGCGTTCCCACAAGGATCGCACGGCCCTCGCACGCAGAATCATCCGCGAAACCCTAAAGAAGCACGGACGGATCATCTTTAACGGCAACAACTATTCCGAGGAATGGGTCAGCGAGGCCGAAGCGCGCGGGCTCTGCCACTACCGCACCGCCGCCGACGCGATCCCCCACTTTTCCGATCCCAAGAACATCTTACTTTTTGGGAAGCATAAAATCTTTTCGGAAAGCGAGATTCGTTCCCGCACCGAAATCATGCTGGAGAGCTATTTTAAGATCATCAAGATCGAGGCCCAGACGATGCTTTCGATGGTGCGCTGTGAGATTCTTCCCGCTGTCTACCGCTACGAAAGCTCGCTCTGCCGCCTGATCGCCGAAAAAAGCGCGGCCGGCCTTTCCGACGGACACGAGAAGAAAAACGCCCAGAGAATCGCCACCGGCGCCGACGAGCTTTACGAAGCCGCCGGCATTCTGGACGCCGCCATCGCCGGCTCGGACGCTCCCCGCAACGCAGAGGACGCCGCCGCCTATATGAAAAACGCCGTACTGCCCGCCATGTGCGACGTGCGCGCTCTGGCCGACGCTCTTGAAACCAACGTGGGGAAGGACGACTGGCCCTTCCCCACCTACGGCGATATCATTCTGCACTGATTTTTCGCACAGAGCTTTATGTTCGCTTATCGTTTTGCTTTGAAAAAAGATGCGCCGCGACAAAAAAGTCGTGGCGCTTTTCTTTCCGGCGGCTCGTTTTTTCTCTTTCCAAAAAAGACGAATCCGGCCGCTTTTTACATGTCAACTTTTTACACGTCAAAAGGATAGCAAAGCCCTTCAATCATCCGGAAAAGCTCTTCCTGTGTTGGCGCACACAGGATGTAAAAGAAATCGTCATATAGCCAGAACGCCTGCCAGGCCCCGCTCTTCGACTTTTCAAAAAGATAGAACGGAATCCCGTTATACTCAAAGCGCAGCAGATTCTCCGCCGTCAGATTGCCGCTCCCTTCGAGAATCATAAAAACATAGCGCGTATCGTTAAAGCAGAAATGGATTTCCCTATCGCCCTGTAAATCAAATGCCAGAATCTTTTTCACTTCGAGCCCTTTCGGAAGGGATGCGGGATAGATGGCTTCCTCCCGCCCGGCCCTCAGCCATTCGTCCGGCGCGGCATAATTCTCATAAGACTCGGCCGTAAAAACCGAGTAGACGCCGTCGTCGTAATATTCACCCGGTCCAAGCTTTTGGAGAATGAAGAGAAGATCTCCGAATGAGCCGCACCGGGTAGCGGCGACATACAGGCCAAGCGACAGCACAAGTAAAAGCGCAATCAGCACCGCAAACAAGATTCCGAGCTTTTTTCTACGCCCCTTTCCTCTATATACGGGAAGTGAAGGCTTCTTCCGAAGCGTATTTTCTTCCGCTCTCCCCATCTTTTCCGCCGTCATCGAGAGGATACGCTTCATCGCCCGGCGGTGCCGCCGGGAGGGCGGGAAGGAGGGCGCAGCGTCCAGCGCAGCGGTAATCTTCTCCTCCCGCGCTTCGAGCAGGGCCCGGATTAAAAGCGCCCGCTCTTCCTCTGACCGCAAAGCGCGCTGTTTCGTCTTCTCGTCCGTCATGTTCGATCCCCCGCCCGTCATGGCCGCCCTCGTTCTTTCTGCAGTTTTTCCGTCAGAAGCTTTTTCCCCCGCCTTAACAGCGTATAGACCGTAGATACGGGAATCTCTAACAGGTTCCCGATTTCCTCGGCGCTCTTATCCCAAACGTATTTCAACTCAAGCGGCATACTGTAGCGGTCGTCGAGCGAGGAAATCGCGCTGACCGCGCGGGCATAGTCCTCCTGCAGGCAAAGGGAATCCAGAAAATCCTCCTCGGACACCGGCTCCTCTTCCTCGCTGAGCATGTCGGAAAAAAGATTTTCCTTTTCGGTCAGGCGGACGGCCTCGTGGGCCGAAATCGTCAAAAGATAGGAGCGAACCTGATTTGCCCCTCTCCCGAAATCCACTGAATCCAAATAGCGAATGATTTTGACAAAGGCGTTCTGCACCGCCTCTTCCGCCTCGTAACGGGCGTTCGGACGCCCCTTCAGTTTGCTGTAGGCTACCCGCAGCATGGCATCATGATGGTTGTTATAAAGTCCGCGAACCAACTCGCGCTCCTCTTCGTTCGCCAGGGTAAGCAGAAAAGACAACATCCCGAATATTCCTCTCCCGCAGGTTTTGGCGGAAATCTTATTCCCGTTTTGCGATTTTCTTTAACAAGCGTTATTATATCAAAAAACGACCCGTTTTGCAAGCCTTGGTTTCAAAAAAAGATAAATTTCTATGCGTTTCGATTTCCTCCCCAGCACAATATCGGAAAACTTTGGTTTTGCCAAGAAAGCGGATTCAGCCGAAAGAACGGGCTTTATAGAGGAAAACCAGAACGGAAAAAAGGACAATTTAGGTAATAAACGCAAGGGGCGCCGTCCATCGGCCGAACCGCCCGGTCCTTCTCGGGCGATATGAAACCCAAAGGGCAGACGCTCGGCTTTCCAGCACACCCAGAGGATGCCCGTTTTCAAAACAAACCCGCTCCATCCTCCCCCGCTTTTGCCAGAGCAAAAGCGGGGGAGGATGGGGCGGAAATCGTTTTCCACTCGAAAAGAGAGGCGGCAAAGCTTACCGCCGTCGGGACACCGGCCGGCCCGTAAACAA
>CALXKW010000053.1 GCA_944389045.1 uncultured Clostridia bacterium
AAATATGCGGTCGGTTCGGGCGGCTTTTTCGGTGCGGGTTTTGGAAACAGTTATCAGAAGCATCTTTTTGTCTCTCGGCCGCAGAACGACTTTATCTTCGCCATCGTTTGCGAGGAGCTGGGCTTTGTGGGGGCCGTCGGCCTGATTGCTCTTTACCTCGTTTTCATTTACCGCGGTCTGATCATCGCCAAACGCGCGCCCGACATTTTTTCGGCGATTGTCGCCATCGGAATTGTGGGGCATGTGGGCATACAGGCGTTTCTGAATATGCTGGTGGTAACCGGCGTTTTTCCCAACACCGGCATTTCGCTTCCGTTTATCAGCTACGGCGGCTCCTCGCTGATCATGCTGATGGCGGAGATGGGAATTCTTCTGTCGATTTCCCGTGCCGCTGGTTTGGAGAAGTGAGTGAATTCAAAAAACGAGAGATTCGTGCAGAAAAAACGCGGCGGGCCGTCGTCCGGCCGGAATAAAGGAAAGCCGGCTGTGGCCGAAAAAAGAATCCATAGAGCATTAATCGGTATGGGGCTTGACAAACAGGCCCCATATAGTTTATAGTAAGCTTGTGACGGGAAAAAGGAGTCTTGTATGAGAGTGTTGCTGACAGGCGGCGGGACAGCGGGCCATGTGAATCCCGCTTTGGCGATTGCGGAGATCATCCGGGCGCGCGAACCCGACTCGGTGATCGAATATGTCGGAACCCCGGAGGGAATCGAGGCCAAGCTGGTTGGCCGGAATAATATCCCTTTTCATCCAATCCGTGTGCAGGGCCTTTCCCGTTCGCTTTCCCCCTCCAATATACGGGCGCTTTTTCGGGCCCTGACCGCTTATCACGACTGCAAGCGGCTGATCCGCGAATTCTCTCCCGACGTCGTCATCGGAACCGGGGGATATGTCTCTTGGGCGCCGGTTCGGGCGGCGGCGGCCCTGAAGGTGCCGGCGGTGCTTCACGAGTCCAACGCCCAGCCGGGCTTTGCGGTGAAGACTCTCTCGGACAGGGCGGACCTGATCCTTGTGAATTTTGAGGGGACAAAGGCCTTTCTCAAGGGCAAAAAAGCGCGCGTAGAGCGTGTGGGAATGCCGGTGAACAAAGCCTTTTTCAATGTTCGAAACGCCGCCTCTCTGCCCGGAATTTCGGCTCTTGCTGAGAAGCGGGAGCGCGGTTGGCAGGACGGATACGCCGGGCGCGAAAATGAGCGCAATCCTGACGGCCGGAAAAAAATTCTCTCCTTCGGAGGCAGTTTGGGAGCGCATACGCTGAATCTCTGCGCTCTCCGTCTGGCGATATATCTGAAGGATCATCCCGATATCCTTCTTGAACACGCCTGCGGGGCGAGAGAATATGAGGATATAAAAAAGCGGTTTGCCGAGGAAGGACTTTTGCTTCCCAATGTAAAGCTCTCCGAATACATCTACGACATGCCGACGAAAATGGCAAAGGCCGATCTTGTGATCTGCCGCAGCGGCGCTTCCACGCTTGCCGAGCTGGCGGCGGCGGGGAAGGCGGCGATATTGATTCCGTCCCCCAACGTGACGGGCGATCAGCAGAGAAAAAACGCCGCGCAGCTGGCCGAAAAGGGCGCCGCCGTGGTGCTGGAGGATGCGGATGCGTGCGAACGCGTAGTGGAGGTTGTGGAGAATCTTTTTTCTCAAAGCGCCTCTTTGTGTCCGGATAAAGAAAAAAAGCTTTCTATGATGCGGGAAAGAATCGCTTCGTTCTCTATTGCCGACTGCGACGAGCGCCTTTACCGCGCGCTTCGGCGGCTGATTGACGAGAGGGCCGAAAGCGGAAGAAAACCGAAAGCGTGACGTGCCCGAAAGGCGGTTCTTCCGGCGTTCAAACGGTTCATAGAGCGGGTTGTCCGCAGGGGTTAAGAGAAAAAGCTGCAAAGGCAATCCGTCGTTTGAGGTACATCCCGACCGGGCACAAAAGGAAAAGCAGCGGGAGAAGGCGGCCCCTTTTCAGACGAAACGCTCTGTGAAAGCCGTGAGGCCCTCTCTCAGCGTTTTCTCAGCCGGCATGGTAAAATAGAATTGTGGATCGGTCGGAATCGGTTTTCGTACAGAGCCGGCAGGAGACTTCTCCCGAAAAACGGGAAAGACAGGAAGTGATTTTTGTGAACCGAAGTGAACAGCAGATCGGAAAGGGAAGCGACGACAATCTGCGCCGCTTCCGCCAGAGAAGGGAGCGGCAGCGCTTTTGGCGCAAGATTCTCATTCCCGCGGCCGCCGGACTTCTCCTGGTTCTTCTGACTGTGCTGATTCTGGCTTTCGGCTTTGTGGTCCGTAAGCTTGAGGTGGTCGGCTCGGAGCGCTATACGGCCGAAGAAATTCTCGAGGAATGCGGAATCGAATACGGGGACAATCTTTTTTCTCTCTCACAAAAGGATGTGGAAGAACGGCTGAAAGAGGTTTTTCCCTACATAAAAAGTGTCGATTTGAAGAGAGACTACCCCTCTTCGGTGACCCTCGAAATCACCGAGGAATATACCACCTTCTGTTATGAAGCGGAAGGCGAGTATTTTCTTTTCAATCACAGTCTTCGGCTTCTGGAAAAGTTCGATTCTTTAGAAGCTTTAACAGCTGTTCGGCCGTCTATATATGTTAAAATTCCTCTTCCAAAAAGCTGCATTGTTCCGCAATATATTCAGATGCGACCGGAAGATGCTTATTTGACCGAACTGATCGGACAGCTTTCCTCCTCTTCGCTTGTGAATTATGTGACCTCCTGTGATTTTTCGGACAAGTTTATGCTGAAAATGATGTGCGGCAAGGGAGTGGAGGTGGTCTTAGGCGATTATACCCGTATGGAGGAGAAGTTTGCCGCGGTTCTAAGGCTTCTGGGCGATAACGGGGAGTCGATGACCGGACGTATTGATTTGAGCGATTATCCACGTTGTTTTTACGATTTGGACCCCGATTATTCCTGAAAATTGTAAACAAAAAGTTAATATTTGCGAAAAGCCTTGAAAATCTCCCGCTAATACTATAATATAATACATATAGTGTCGGAAACAGGTAAGAAGCACAAAATATAAGATTTCGGGAGGTCATGTTTCATGGCATACGAGGAAAATTTTGAATCCGATTTCAATGTCAAGATCAAAGTCGTCGGTGTTGGCGGCGCGGGAAACAACGCGGTCAACCACATGGTCGAAAATGGAATAAAAAATGTGGAATTTATTGCGGTTAATACCGATAAAGCGGCGCTGATTAAGTCTCTTGCTTCCTACAAAGTGGCAATCGGAGAAAAGATTACCAAAGGACATGGCGCCGGCGGCAATCCCGAGATCGGTGCAAAGAGCGCGGACGAGAATGCCGACGACATTTCGGCCGCGATCCGCGGAGCGGATATGGTGTTCATTACGGCCGGTATGGGCGGAGGAACCGGGACCGGAGCGGCTCCCTTGGTAGCCAAGATTGCCCGTGATATGGGAATTCTTACCGTTGCCGTGGTGACCAAGCCCTTTGATTTTGAGGGAAAGAAAAGAATGATGCAGGCTGAGGCCGGCATTGTGAAGCTTTCGGAAAATGTCGATTCGCTTCTGGTAATTCCCAACGAGAGACTGAAGCAGATTTCGACTACTAAGATTACATTCCTGAATGCTTTCACCGAAGCGGACAACGTACTGAAACACGGCGTGACCAGCATCGCCGATCTGATCTCCGATTACGGTATCATCAATCTGGATTTTGCCGATGTCACTTCCATCATGAAAAACGCGGGTCTTGCTCACATGGGTGTGGGCGCTGCTTCCGGAAAAGACAAGGCGGAGCAGGCGGCCAAGCTTGCCATCTCCAGCCCGCTTCTCGAAACTTCGATTTCGGGCGCCAGAGGAATTCTGGTTAACATCACGGCCTCTCCCGATATCGGTCTGGACGAGATGGATACCGCAACGCACATGATCACCAATGAGGCACATCCGGACGCCAACATCATTTGGGGTGCTACCTTTGATCCCAAGATGGAGGACGAGATGCGCGTAACGGTGATTGCGACCGGATTTACTTCGAACGGAAAGGCTTCACGGCCGGCGGCGCCCTCGGTTTCTGTGGAAGAGAAAGCCGCTGAGAGTAGTGAAGACGATATTGCGAATGCAGCTCCCGCTGTGGAGACCCATGCGGAAGAGGAGGACGACGACTTCACCGCGTTAATGAATATGCTCAACAGAGGAAAGCGGTAAGTTTGGATCTTGCTTGATCGGAATTCCGTGTCGGTTCTGTCTCGGTTTGTTTTCGGCCGATCTGATTTCGATAAAACCAGTTCAATTTCTTTATTATAAACTGCTTCTTTTTCCCTTTCTTTTAAGCCGAACGGGCCGTCTTTTGGCCCGTTCGGCTTTTTGTCGGACTTTTTCGATTCTTCGCCGGTCGAAGGATCGCTTCTCCAAATAATCGCTTCTTCAAATAATCGCTTTTCCAAATAATCGCTTTTCCAAATAATCGCTTTTATAAATAATCGCTTTCCGCTATTCCACTTTTTGAACGCTTCTGTTTTCAGCCGTTTGCCAGTCGACTCTACAGATTGCTCTTCGAAATTGTACTGTTAAGGGATCTGATTATACCAAGAAAACAACGGAAAATAATCCCTTAAGGCGGAACAAAAGAAAAATTACAGGGAGCATAGACGGTGCATTTCGATGTCGGTTCAAAAAAGAAGTGGGCAAAAAAACATAAGAAATAAAAAGATATGAAGATAGAAACAGAGAACCAGTCGAGGGAAGGTAAAGGTCCTAAAATAAAGAGAGAGAAATAAGAAAGGGAACAGTCAACAGAGATGTTTGAGCTTTGGAAAGCTTTGTTCCATTGTTTCGATTACTGGTTTTGATATACTTTTGGCAGGAAAGAGAATCTGACAATATTTTCGGACGGGGGAAAGCCAACAAAAAAGACGGTCGATATTTGACCGTCTTTTTTGTTGTGTTGAAAGGATTAATAAGCTTCCAGAGAAGCTTCCTCAAGCTGGGTGAGAAGAGTATTCAGTCTGCTGGGCCAGTTCTTCGACTGAACGCGCAGATAGTTGGAGAACTTCTTCACGTTGTTGGGGGTACGATAGACATGAACGATATTGTCGATGCTGGCAGACCAGGCCGCGACAAAGTCGGAGTCAAAGCCGGCGCGGATCATTTCGATCATTTCGGGCGCTTCGTCATCACGAACGGTACGTCCGCCCTTCATGACCTTTTCATAATAATCAGGCGTGACGAGGATGCTTCCGTAGTATGCCATCAGCTCAAGAGTGGCCGCAGCCGCTTCGGGGCAGTCGGAATACTTGGAAATACCGTAAATGGTGAGAGAGTCATGCACACCCGAAGCGTAGTCTTTCTGAGCGGTGTTGAGCTTCGGAGTGGGGATGATGGCGTAGTCTTCCATATCGGAGAGATAAACGGTCGCCATGTAGATCTTATTGACCGCAAAGAGGGCGTTGCCGGCAGCGAAGATCGGCATCATGTTCTGGCTGTCCGATTCTTCGGCCATATAACCGTAGGCAGCGGAGAACATGTCGTCGAGATAGCCGGCAAGCGTGGTGGCCTTGGTGTCAAGGTTGAGGTAAATCGAGACCTCATCCTTGCCGTCGGCACCGGTCGTTTTTCTGCCGAATTCGATCTCACAGCCGAATGCGATGCCGTCCAAAATGTCGCAGGTTTCGTAAACGATACCGAACCGGTCACCTTCCGTGGCCGAGCCGCTGTTGTCGGCGTCGATATCGGCGAGGTCGGCCATGTCCAGCATGGTTTCCATCGTCCAGTCTCCGTCCTTGACGACCTGATAGATCGATCTGCCGTCATAGGAGGACTTCACGGCGGCGTCGTAGATGGTCTTGTTGACGAAGGTGCAGTAGAGGCCGCCGGTATACCGGAAGGAAAGGTCGCCGGTGACCCAGTAGAGGTAATCGTTGTAAGTAATGGAGTTGATGTAGTTGGTGGCCCAGTACTCGCGGGTGATGTCGATGATCTTCTCGCCATCGCCGTTGGTGAGCGTATTCAGGTTGTAAAGATGGCCCTGCGTGGCAAAGGAAATGTCGTAATACTGATAACCGCAGTAAACGTCGACTTCGTCGTCCTGCATGTCAAACCAGGTTTTGGCGTATTCCTGAAGACCAGAAATCGAGATTCCCTCCGCTTCGAGCGGCTCGATGTAAACGCCGAGATCCTCTTCGATCTTGTTGTTTCTTTCGATGACGGCTTCGTCGATATCGTCGATGTCGCCGGCAGTCTCATCGATCGCGATCGAATCGGACGTGTAGGTTCCGTTGCCGCCTTCCACAAAGAGGAAGGTGACGGTGGAGCCGTCGGTCAGATCCTTCATGCCGTCGATCTGGGAAGGATACGCTTCAGGACTATCGCTGCCGGTATCCGCCGGATCTTTGGTAGTCGTTGGTGTGGTCGTGTCATCGCCACCGCCGCAGGCCGCCAATGCCAAAAGCATCGACAACAGCAGGACAGCGATAACAACTTTGGTTAAAATGTTTTTTACCATAAGTATCGCTCCTTATTTTTTTCTATACTCATTATACCCGAAAGGGTACAAAAAGTCAATCGTTATTGCGAAAATAATGATAAAAATAAAGGAATCATAGTTTAGTGCAAGAATAACACAGAATTTTTTAAATAAAATATGACCAAATTAAGACGGCCTTTTGTATAATCTGTGCAAAAAATCACCGTTTTTTGTCTAAGGCGAAAAGGTAAGCGTTTAGGTTCCTTCTATTCCAATAGGTCTCCCGGGTTTCTGCGGGCAGCGCTTCGATCGCCGTGAGGTTGCCGTCCTGATCGAGCGAAGCAAAAAGATTGAAACAGGGGAGGGTATCCAGGGTCGAAATCAAATAGTGCCAATAGGGAGAAAGCGATACATCACAGTGGGAAAAGACATAGGGCATCAGAAGATCCTGACCCAGTGCGTCGATATCGTCGGTAAGCTCAAAATTGGCGAGGATCAGCCCTTCGGTCATGTATTTCCGCGCCGCATCTGTCAGGGCATCTCCCGTATGGAAATAGGAAAGCTTGTCGTACAGACTTTCGCCTCCATGGGTCAGGATCGGAAGATGGTCCCCGTAAAAAATCAGAAGCGTGGGTTCTTCCAGCGTTTGGATGTAAGCGTAAACCTCGCCCAGCATTCGGTCGGCGTCGTATATGCCCTGAGCGTAAGAGAGGAGCAGATCGTTTTCCTCGTCGGTCAGAGGCGAATTCTGTATCGAAAGATCGTAGCTGTCGTATTTATCCTTGTAATAGGGCATATGGGCCTGAGCGGTCAGCGTCATGAGAAAGAGCGGCTCGCCCTTTTCTTTGGCGGCGAGGGTGGAGATGATTTTTTGTCCCACGCCGGCGTCGGAGGGATAAAGTCCTTTGATGCCGCCTGAGACATTATATTCCCGCCGATCCACGCCCATAAAATCGTATACGGTAGAGCAGTTGCAGAGCTCCGCTCCCCAGGTGGAGAGAATTCCGGTCGAGTAGCCGTTGTTCTTCAGTTCCGAAATGACCGACGGATAGTCGGCGGCGTATGGATTGTTTTTCCTGTAGAGCATCGTATAGGGCGTGTAGCCGAGCGGATAGAAAGACAGATTGCTTCCGGTCAGAATCTCGTATTCCGGATTGCAGGAAAGGCCGCCGAAGGTGGCGGAGAGCATGTCGAAGGAGATTCCCTCACCGCGAAGTTTTGAAAGATTGGGCGTGACCGCGTCGGAAAAGGCAACGTCCGAAAGGCGGGAAAGATCGAAAAAGGATTCCGAAAAGATCATGACGATGTTGGGCTTTCCCCAGTCGTTTTCGGAAGCGGCCGGCGGGTTTTCCAACAGGGCCTTCGCGGCCTCCTCGTCGTAATCCTCGGGCAGAAGCTGACGGGCGCCGAGGTATTGTCCGGTGATTCCAGACAACACGCCTTCTTTATTGTAATACGCTATGGCATCGTAGGCGGGAGATCTGTCAAAGAAGAGATTCAGCACCGTTCGGTTGACCGGCCCGCAGGGGAAGAAAGTGAGAAAGAGCAGGATTGCCGAGACGGCCAGAGCGGGGATGCGGAAGCGTTTGGGAGAGAGACGATAGCCGAAAAAAAGCGCCGCGAGAAGGAAAAGCGTCAAAAGGAAAAGAAAAAGAAGGACGTGCGGCAGCATGTACAGGAAGATGCCGGCAAGATCGGAGTGGGCAATGATTTTGCCCAGCGTCGCGGCATCGCTGGCAAAAAAAAGATCGTCGAGAAAGAGGGGGTTGAGTCCCGAAAGGATCATTTTGAACTGGTTGCCGACGCCTAAAACAAAAACTGCTGCGGTGAGAAGAGAAGCGGAGACCGCGCTTCTCTTAACGAGCGCGAGCAAAAAGGTGTGAAGCATAAGCATCAGCAGGTAGGAAAAGAAGAGAGCGGAAAAGTCCCGCGGCTCCTCTGTGGGATTGCAGAGAAAGAAATAAAGATTCAGCGCAAAATTGACAAGACAGGGAAAGACAAGAAGCGTATAAAGAGGGGAAAGCGGCGCGGGAAGCTTTGCCCGCAAGAAGGGAAGAAAGCGTCGGTTTTTCGGAGAAGTCTTTTCCGGGGCGGACTCGTTTATCCTGCCCCTTTTGTTTTGGCGTTTTTCGTTTTGTATTTTGAGACGGCGTTTATTTTCTTGCTTCCTGCGAAGTTTTTCCTCCCGCTCCCGTGCCTTTCGGTGCTGCAGCATAACGGCGCGGCGCTCCTTGTTTTGTTTCTGGCGAAGCTTGTTTTTCATGTATTTCCTCTTCTTTTCTGGCTGCGCTTCGGGTTGAAACGGTCAGTGCGGCACGGCCCAGAATTTCACCAAGCCGAACAGGGGTTTCAAACCCGCTGCGCGTGTTGGAAAAGATTTCGGGATCCAGATTCAGCCGGTCTTTTTCAAAAAGCAGAACGACGGTTGAACCGCCGAATTCAAAATAGCCTTTCTCCTCTCCGGCGTGCGCGAAGCATCCTCTTTTATGGTGGTTGCGGATGCGGCCGATCAGCATGGCGCCCACTTCGACATAGGCAATCGTTCCAAAGTGCAGGCCCTTTTGTACGGTGACCTCGCGTGTGTTTCTTTTATAGATGTTATAGCGTTCGGTCGCAATGGGCTGTACGGTGTGCAGAACGCCCGGAATGTGCCGGGTGGGACCGGTCGGGCCGTCGTCAATGTAGGAATAGCGGTGATAGTCGTCCACGCTGAGGCGGAAGATCAGGCAGACGCCGTGAGAAAATCTGTCGGCAAGTGCGTCGTCCTCTAAGAGGTCGGAAACGCGGTAGAGAGAGTCTTTGATCGAGAAAAGACTGCTTTCGTCAATCTCATAGGCCGACAGCTTCGCGTCACAGGAGGCCGCAAGAAGGGTTCGGTCGGAATCCCATACTGTAACGCCCTCCTTCTGCCGCCGGGTAAAAAAATCGTTGTAAGAGCGATAGGCTCGCTCCTCGTAGCGGCTCATGTCGATCTTGTTTTTGCGGATAAACCGTCCGATCATCGGGCGGGAGAGCCCGCTGTTCAAAAAGACGGCGGAAAGATTCGCGCAAAAGCGTGAGGCCAGCAGCTTCAAAAGGATTCGTCCGGGTATGGTATGGTAGAGAAAGCGAAGAGACTTGCACGGTAAGGGAGTTGATTGAGGACGGCTGGCAGTTATTAATTTGTTTTCCATGGAGACCTCTTTTCCGACACGGATTTGAATGCGCGAAAAATCCGGATGTGGGAGATGATCAGAAAATCCTTCCTCCGAGGGAACAGACGACGGATCCGGGTCCGGAAAGAGTCCTATCCGAAAATTTTCATGTCAAACCAAACGAAAAGGACAGCTGCGCGCGGAGAAGGAAGGAACGGCTAACTCAGGCGCCGCCGCGGGCCAAAAGGCGATAGGAGAGGATCACCGCCGCCAGAATGAGACACCCGAGAAGGACGAGAAAGAGCATTCCCTTTTTTGTCGGCTTACGGATGCGAAAGGGTGAAATAAAGGCGAACGCGCAGAGCGCCATAGTCACGGCGAGAAAAACCGCATAGAGGAGATTCCGGTAAGGACCTTTGCCGTAAAGAATAAAGTAGGGACGGCAGGCATAGAGCAGGGGGACAAGAAGAGAAGAGCAGGTGATGGGAAGTCCGACGAAACAGTTGTCGAGATTGGCTTCGGGATTGTATTTCTGCTCAATGTTCCGCACGTTGAAAAAGGCGAGGCGAACAAGGCCGCAAATGACGAAGAAGACGAGTACGGGGATCAAAAAATGCCGGTGCTGCCCGATACGATAGACGATACAGGCAGGAAAAACGCCGAAACAGATGAGATCGGAGAGCGAATCGATCTGTACACCGAAATTTTCCTGCATGGAAGTGCGTTTCATGGTGCGGGCCACACGCCCGTCAAACATATCGCAGAGCCCTGCGAAGAGAAGCAGACAGATGGCCACCGGCAGAGGGCAGGACCCGGCAAACAGCAGAAGAATCCCGGTCAGCGAGGCCGCAAGTCCGAGATAAGTCAGAATAACGGTATAGTTGTAATAACCGATCATGTCATTTTCCGTTCCTTTTTCTTTCTGTTCGATACCAGATTGTTGATGAGCGTGACAAGACCGCAGACCGCCACGTTGAGATAAAAAGTGATTCCGCGTGTCAGGAGCATGGCGGAAACCGCCTGGTCCTCGGTATAGACCGTTTCGTAAAGAAGCAGGAGCATCGCTTCGGTAGCGCCGGCCGATCCGGGGATGGGAAGAGCGTAGACCGACATCTGCGTCATAACCTGAATGGCGAAAATATCGAAAAAGGTAGCGCTGTTCAGGCCGAAGGAAAGGTAGACGAAATAGGGGACGGTGAAAAAGACCACGCGCTGAAGAAAGGCAAGGCACATCACCCGGACGGTGAGAAGCGGATGCTCCGCGATGTAATGCCGGCATTCGGCAAAATCGGCGATGGCGCGGTCGAGCCGTTCCTCGGCCCTTTCCCGGTGGCGCAGAATATGCAGCTTAACAAAGAGCCGGATGCAGAAGAGACCGAAGCGTCGGGCCAGATGACCGAAACGGAGAAACAGGATACAGCCCGCCAAAACGGCGAAGCTCACCACCAATCCCACGATCAGGCAGACGCGGAAATAAAGACTGTCGAAAAAAAGAATTTTCGGAGTGATCGCGGCGGCAAGGGCCGTGCAGAGAAGCAGACCGCAGGTAAAGCTGTTGGTGAAGAGCACCGCGGTGACGGTGGCTTTGGAAATCGAGATGCCGTCCCGGTTCATGGTATAGACCATCAGTGGTTGTCCGCCCTCGGAAGAGGGCGTAATAGCCGAAAAATAAAGATCCACACTGGCATAGACATAGCTTTTGACCGGGGACTGCTTTACTCCGAGCGAGCGGGTGATGGTACGGAGGCTGACCCCTTCGAGCGCCACATAAAGAAGCATGAAGAGGGCGGCCAGAAGGATGTAGACATAGTTGTTGCCTTTGAGGGCGGCGAGGATGTCGTCGAGCTCATAGTGTCTGAAAATGAGATACAGGGTGACGGCGATGAAAAGAACCATCACAGAAAAGCTGATAATCCGCCTTTTTACGGTGCGTTTGTTCTCGGTCATATTCTTGTCTGGCGTCCTTTTCACCGGTCTTGAGGAGTAGATGCGTTATTGCTTTACGAACTCCTCTATTATATCCGAAAGTGCATAAAAAGTCAAGACAATTTTGTCTTTAACGGTCGAGAGGTGTGATTTTGGTGTATATCTGGTCGGCTTTTGCCCCGTCCGCGGAAAATTCAAGCAGCTCGCTGACCGTGACAAGCTGATATCCCTGTTCCAGAAGCGCGGCGATCAGCGGTTCGGCGGCGTCTGCGGCGGGAGCGTGGATGTCATGCATGAGGACGATGTCGCCGTCCGCAATTCCGGTAAGCGCGGATGCAAGAACGCTCTCACCGGTCTGCCCGGCCGTATAATCGAGTGTGTCCACACTCCACAGAACGATCGGATAGCCGATGGTGACGGTCTTTCCGTCGCGGTCGCGGGTTTCTCCGGCCGGAGGCCGAACGATTGCCGTGCCGATCTTCAGATATTTTCGTACGGCTTCGCTGGTGGTTTCAATCGTCTGGCGGACAATGCTCAGGGGATTCTGAGAAAATTTTTCGTGCAGATTGGTGTGATTGCCGATTTCGCATCCGAGTGAAAAGGCTCTTTGGATCAGGGCGGCATTATCGGCAACATGGCTTCCCATGACGAAAAAGGTGGCCTTGGCGTTATGCTTCTCGAGCGCATCGAGAATGGCGGGCGTATAGGCTGCGTTGGGGCCGTCGTCGT
>CALXKW010000054.1 GCA_944389045.1 uncultured Clostridia bacterium
GCCGGTTTTTTCATCGCTGAAGCTTTTTCTCTTCCCCCGGTAGAACCGGGGGTTTTTTCCACGTCTGAAGACGCCAACAGAAGATGAGGCGCAGCTTTGTGCTGCGCCTCATCAATTTTTATCCGCACATGCGGACAGCTTTTGTTCAATAAGCATTACACCGATTCCGCATACTGATCCCGTACCCTTTCTCGGTGAAATCCTTCCGCTTCACACTCTTTTCGCGGCAACGGCATAAGCGTCTTTGGAGAGCTTTGCGGCGCGCAGGTTGGAAAGGACGCTCCCGACAATACAAACGACGGCAAGCACATACAGCAGAACGAGCATAGGAAATACCACGGTAAGGCCGAATTGCTTCTGGAAAAAGAGAGCGATCGTAGCAAAAGCAGGCAGCATTATGGCCAGCCGCGCCGTTCTTTCCCGTTTGATCGGGCGCTCCGGATTGCTGAGAGTAAGGATTACGGAAATCGTGGCGGGAATCGCGGCGATCAGAAGGGCAGCCCACGCGATCAACGGAAAGGCCGTGAGCATCGTGGTCCAAACCCATCCGTTCGAGCGGGAATATTCGTTCATGGCGATAGCGCCTTCCCCATTCATCGACGCGTTCACGAACATGTATCTTGAAACGATCGTGCATACGACCGAATAACGGCCCGCATTTTCGGGCTCCTTCGTAACGGGAGGAATGACGCCGTTTTCCGCATTTTTCGACGCTTCGGAGAGCAGAGAGATTTCCGCGCCCATCTGCGTACAAAAATCGAACAAAGAATAATTGGCGGCGAGCGGCGCTTCCGGATCCATGTCGTGTATGCCGTCCTTGTACTGTCTGTAGTCAGCGTGGAACATGGGACAGAAAAACGCGAGGATGAGCGCAATCCAAAGCACCCCGACGGTGGCGGCACGGATGATCGCCGTCACCAGCCTGCGGTGACGGAAATCGCTCGCCTGTTCTTCAGATAAAAATTGATTTTGCTGTGATGCCTGCATAAAAATCCTCCGACAATAAAAATTACTATAAGAATTTTTTACTTCATAACAAGCCAAAATGGCAAGATTATTCTTGGTAAAACCTTAGAATGACCGGCGGATCGGGGAAAGCGATTCCTAAAAGCAAAAGCCCGCCTTGGCGGCTGCCTGTTCGGGTTTACGGTACCGGCCACTCTATGCCTTTTTTGCGCCGGCTCTCGGATTGCGCCTCATGCTCCCGCTTACCTGCCCTCGCCCGCTCCCCGGCGATTCCCGGCGGGGTTCCGGGCCCTCCGGCTTCTTTCGGAAGAATTGGTAGTAGCCGCACTTGATCATCCCGTTGTAGAGCCTGCGCACCTTGTCGGCCCGCCGTCCATAGAGCCGCTCGAAGTCCTCATGGGAAGTCAGCACATAGATCTGCCAGGAATCGAGCGTGGCAAAATGCCTGCCCATGGCACGGTAGAGGCGTTCGGTCTCCTCCATGGTAAAGAGCCGTTCGCCGTAAGGGGGATTGCAGACAATCGTGCCACGCCGGCCGCCGGTCTTGATCTCGAGCGCATTGCGGGGAAAGGCCTTCACCCAGCGGGTCACACCCGCCCGCGTGCAGTTTTCCCGGGCGATCTCGACCGAAGCCGGATCGATGTCCGAAGCATAGGCCTCGAAGGCGGAGTCTTTCTTCACCGCCGCGGCGGCCTCCTCCCGTGCGAGGCGCCAGAGATCGCGGGGAAACTGCGGAAAGGTCTCGGCCAGAAAGGAGCGGCGGGAGCCGGGGGCGATGTTCGCCATCAGCATGGCCGCTTCAATCGGAATGGTTCCGCTTCCGCACATCGGATCCCAGAAGAGAACCTCCTCCCGGGGACGGGCGATCCGCACCAGACAGGCCGCCAGCGTCTCCCTCAGAGGGGCCTGATTCGCCGCCGGACGGTAGCCCCGCTTGTGCAGCGCGACGCCCGACAGATCGATCAGCAGCATAGCGTCGTCGTTCAGAATAAAAAACTCCACCGGATAGACCGTTCCCGTCTCGGGGAACCAGCCAAGCCCGTATTTCCCTTTGAGGCGCTCCACAATCGCCTTTTTGACGATCGACTGGCAGTCGGGAACCGAATAAAGACGGCTCCTGACCGCATGTCCCGTCACGGGGAAGGCGTCGGCGCGGCCGATCCATTCCTCCCAGCAAAGACGCCGGGTTCCCTCGAAAAGCGCGTCGAAGCTGTCGGCGGGAAACCGCCCGAGCAGAAGAAAAAGCCTTTCGGCCGAACGGAGCCAGAGACTGGCCCGGGCCGCCGCCTCGGGAGGACCGGCAAAAAGCACCCGCCCGTCCATGGTGGATAAACGCCGATAGCCGAGCGCGTCGATCTCCTCGCCAAGAAATTTTTCAAGCCCGAACAGACAGGTCGCTACATATGTATGTTCCATGGAAATCATCCATCTTTCCCAAAGAAATATCCGGAAACGGCCCCGATAAAAGCCCTCCGGCTGGGATGATTTTACCCGATTTTCCCCTCCTTGTCAAGCATTTTCGATCGAATGCGGGGAAAATGCGGAAAAGGCCGTACCCGAATCGCAGTGCATAAACGCATAAAAGCTTAAAACCACGGACGGGAAGCGGACGGGAAGCCGACGGAAAGCCGACGGTCAAAGAGCCATTCACTCAGCGGCGTATCGGAGAAGATTCGACAGAAAGAGCGGCAGAAATTTCCGAAAAGGGATGGGCCGAGAGGCGCCGGAAACAAAAAAACGGCGGAACGTCCGAGACAGGGACGTTCCGCCGGCCTTTGTTTTTCCAGCTCTTGCCGGCCATCGACGCCACGCGGAGCTCTCCGCGTTCCCCTTTTGCCAACGGCAACACCCGCCGCCCTGCGGCAGACGGCAGTCCCCTCTTCCGCGCACCCCTTTCGCGCTCTCCGGAGCTTGAGACCGGAAACTCCGGCCTGAAAAGGAAGTCAGGAGGCAGGCGTCGTATCGGGCGTATTCTGTGTGGGCGCTCCCTTGAAGCCATAGACAAACCCGTTCATTTTGGCCGAGGAGATATCGCCGCCGATGATGCGGCCCCGGTAGACGAGAAGATTGGCGTAAACCGTCTCTTCCCCTTCAAAATTGGTCACCTCATAGCGGTAGTGCTGCACTGTCTTGCGCTTGTAGCGCGAGAGATCGAGCCCCTGATTTTTCTGAAGATCGTTGTAATTGACAAAAACGCTGTCAAATTCCGCGGGGATCGTCACCTCTTCTTCCAGAACCGGTTCTGCCTTCACCGTCCAGCTGAACTGGGACAAAAAGCCGATCCTGTCCTCGTTGGTCCGGATGTTCACATAATTCACATCGTTGCCGGTGGGAAGCGCGCTGCTGTCGTAGGTCGGCACAAAAATGACCAGCATCACCAGGACCACCAACGCCAGCGAGAGCACTGCGAAAAACTTCAGGGTAGACCCCTTGACCGAGTAAATAAACATAAGCGCTCCTTTTCGGCGTCTTCCGACGCCCGATTTCTTCGTCAATAAACTTTATGCGGGCCGCGCGCCGAATATGATTAAGAAGGCCGAACTTGAAAATATACTTGAAGTATAAGAGAAAAAGTGAATGCCGAAATAAGAGCCGGCCGTTTTGTGAAGAACGGCCGGCACCAACAATGAAACATTAAGCGGATGTAAATTCAATTTCTTTAAGACCGCAATGCGCAAAGAAACGTCAGTAAGTGAAACGCGGGGGAGGGACATTCACCCCTTTGAAAAAAGGGCGAGGAGGGCTTCATGCCCTCCTCCCGCGAAAGCCTTTGAAAAGGCCCGACCGAGACCGTCCTCAAACCGGCCAAGGCCATTGCTTTTGTTCTTCCGTCTGACCCGGCTTTTCGGTTTCGAAAGGACAAACCCGACAGCTCTGCCCGCTCTCACAAGCCTTTAATTTCCGTTCCTCTGACGCTTTGCCTTTCTCCTCCTGTGAAAAAACCAGACGAGCAGGACAATGATTGCCACAAAGATTAAAATAAACGGCGAGAAAACCAGCAGCATAAGGATCCCGTACGGGTTTCGCAAAGTGCTGATCATATTTTGAAACCAATTTTCGTCGATGGTTATCTTCAAATTTTCCTCGGGAAGGGTATCCGAAACATAGCGGTAGGTGCGTGCGCCTGTTTTTTCAAATTCCAGATTGCTTCTCGAAATCACCGGCATATCCTTGTCAAGATACAGATTTATGGTCAGGCCGCCGAAATCCTTCCACATTGCGGCAGGTGCAAGATAATATTCGATCTCGCCTTCCTTGACGTTAGTGTCATACTCGGGATAGCCGCCGAGACGATAGGTGTAGGAAACGACCACATCATATTCTTCATGCGGCGCAAAATCCATCCCAAAGGTGATGCAGTCGACCGTCCGCCCGTCATCGGGACTTTCCGCCTTTTCCGAAAGCACGGCATATTTCCAGTCGTTCGTTTCAATTTCCGTATCGTACTCTAAAACATAGCTCTCTGCCGTGAAAGACAGTTCTCTGCCGCCGGCCGTCACGCGCACACCGCTGTCTTCGATATTCGGAGAAAGAAACATGGATTTTACGGACATTTTCTCATCCGACGCATTTCGCATTTGATACGTCGCGACGATATCCGCCTTGGAGCCGTGAACCGTGATATCCAATACCTCCGACAAGACCGAGATCGAATCGTTCTTTTCAAATGTAATGGAAGAGCCGATATCTGCCGGCTCGGGAGCCGCCATATTGGCGTTGACCGTCTGGGAAAACAGCATAGCGAAGAACAGGACCAGTACCGGAAGGAACACCGCCTTTTTCATAAAGATACCTCCTCCGTCAAAAACCGCCATTCTGTAAATTATGTTATCACATATTTATGAACAAATCCGGAATGAAAAGACTTTTGCAGCGAAAAGCATCCGCATATGAGCGAAAAAAAGACGCCGTCCGACAAAAAAGGACTCTTCCCCGCCATCCTCTTACCCAAAAGCGCTATGCCTGGCGCCGGCGGGCGGCTTCCCGCTCCCGGGCCAGCGCCATGTCCTTGACCTTCATCAGCCGGACGGCGTTGCCCCGCTCGTTTTCGTCGAGCTTCATCTTGATGCTGCGGATCCCGCTCTGATAACGGGGAATCATGATATATTCGAGCGCGTTGACCCGCCGGCGGGTCTTTTCGATCTCTTCCGCCAGCATCTGGGCAGTCTTTTCCAGCTCGGCCAGCCTCACAAGATCGGGAAGCAGCGCCGAGAGCGAAACCACCGCGTCGTCAAGCTCGCCCGACGTGAAGGCGAAGCCGTAATTGCAGCCCGCCGCCCCGTTTTCGGGCAGCGTAAAACGAAAGACCGGAACCTCGACGCTCATCCGATTTTGTGACGAGACCTCGAGCACCCCTTCCCTTTTGGGGAGGATGAGCGCCTCTTCAAGCATCTTGCGCGAGGAGAGCGCGGCGGCAAGGCTCATCGAATCGTGTACGGCGGCCAGCCGCGCCTCGACCGACTCTCTGAGCTCCTTGTTGGCCCGGACGATATCGAGAAACTGCTTCATCAGCTCGTCGCGCTTATCCTTCAAGAGCTTGTGTCCCCGCCGGGCGGTGGCAAGACGGCCCTGGAGCTTTTTCATCTCCATGCGCGTGGGATTTACCTGAATCTCCGCCATATGCGTCCTCCTAAAAACCGGTATCAGTTCTCTTTTTTGGGATAGTATTTTTCGATCAACTGCGGTGAAATCCGCTTGAGCTCGCTCTTGGGAAGGATCGAGAGAAGCTCCCAGGAGAGGTCGAGGGTCTCTTCGATCGAACGGTCGGTATCGAAGCCCTGATGGATATACCGCTTCTCAAACTCGTCGGAAAACTTGGCGTAAAGACGGTCGATCGGCGTCAGGGCCGCCTCTCCGAGGACCACCATCAGCTCCTTCGCCTCCTTGCCGCGCGCATAGGCGGAAAAGAGCTGGTTCATCGTGCCGGCGTGATCCTCCCGGGTCTTCCCCTCCCCGATGCCCTTGTCCTTCAGACGCGAGAGCGAGGGGAGCACATCGACCGGCGGCAGACAGCCCTTGCGGTAGAGCTCGCGGGAAAGAATGATCTGTCCCTCGGTGATGTAGCCGGTCAGGTCGGGGATCGGATGGGTCTTGTCGTCCTCGGGCATGGTGAGAATCGGAATCAGCGTGATGCTCCCCGCCGAGCCCAGATTCCGCCCCGCCCGCTCGTAGAGCGTGGCGAGGTCGGTGTAAAGATAGCCGGGATAGCCCCGCCGGCCGGGGACCTCCTTGCGGGCGGCCGAAACCTCCCGCAGCGCCTCCGCGTAGTTGGTGATATCGGTCAGGATAACCAAAACGTGCATGTCGTGGTCAAAAGCCAGATGCTCCGCGGCGGTCAGCGCCATCCGCGGGGTCATGATCCGCTCGATGGCCGAATCGCTGGCCAGATTGAGAAAGAGGACCGTGCGGTCGATCGCGCCGGTCTTGACGAAATCGTTGGTGAAGAAGTCCGCCTCTTCAAAGGTGATGCCCACCGCCGCGAAGACGACGGCGAATTTTTCGTCCTTACCCCTCACCTTGGCCTGGCGGGCGATCTGGGCGGCAAGATTGGCGTGGGGAAGGCCGGAGGCCGAGAAAATCGGCAGTTTTTGTCCACGGACGAGGGTATTCAGGCCGTCGATCGTCGAAATGCCGGTCTGAATGAATTCGGAGGGATAAGCGCGCGCGGCGGGATTCATCGGCACGCCGTTGACGTTCAGCGTTTTTTCCGGAAGGATGCGGGGACCGCCGTCGATCGGCTCCCCCATGCCGTTGAAGACCCGTCCCAGCATGTCGGCGGAGACCGGAAGCTCGACCCCGTGTCCGGAGAAGCGTACCTTGCTCTCGGCCAGATTGATGCCGGCTGCCGAGTCGAAGAGCTGCACGAGAACGTTCGACCCGTTGACCTCCAGAACGCGGCAACGCCGCTTTTCTCCGCCGGGCAGCTCGATCTCTCCCAGCTCGTCGTATTTCACGCCGTCCACCTGCCGGATGAGCATCAGGGGCCCCGCCACTTCCTCTATCGTTTTGTATTCTTTGATCATCTTCGGATCATCCTTTCCTAAAATGCCGGAAATACGCCGGAAGCGTCTGTGCGCGGATTTCAGTATCCGTATCTTTAACAATGCAAAAAAGAAAACCGCTGAATAATGAAATTCGCCATTTCGAAGGAAAAGCGCTATTTACAGTGAAAGCGGAAAGACTTTCCGTTTCCCCATATGCAAAGTTACCTCCCTGAAGAGGTACGGCAATCAAGCCTCTTTGGCGGTCAGAAGCGCCGCAATCTCGCGGTCGATCTCTTCCCGGATGGTGGCATAGACCTCCGAAACCGCGCTCTCGGACACCGATTTGGCGCGTCCGATCCTCTCCCGGCAGGGAAGATTCGACAGCGCCTCGATGTCCGCTCCCGCCTCGACGGCGACCCGCGCCTTTTCGCCGAAATCCAGAATCAGTTCGGAAAGCGCCGCCTGCTTTTCGAGCGACGCATAGGAGTCCCCCGCGTCAAAGGCATTCTGACCGAGGTAATCCTCCCGAATCGACCGGGCGATCTCAAGCGTCAGACGGTCGGCAGGCGAGAGGGCATCGACGCCCACAAGCTTGACGATCTCCTCAAGCTCGCTTTCCGCCTGCAAAATCCGCATCATTTCGGAAACCCGTTCGCTCCAGCGGCGGGAAACCTTTTCGGAAAACCAGCGGTCGAGACGCTCGCGGTAGAGAGAATAGGAGTTCAGCCAGTTGATGGCGGGAAAATGCCGGCGGTAGGCCAGCGAGGAATCGAGTCCCCAGAAAACCTTGACGATTCGCAGCGTAGCCTGCGTCACCGGTTCAGAGAGGTCGCCGCCGGGAGGCGAGACCGCGCCGATAGCGGCCACAGCGCCCTGACGCCCCTCGCTTCCAAGACAGACCGTCCGCCCCGCCCGCTCGTAGAACTGGGCAAGACGGGAGGCAAGATAGGCGGGATAGCCCTCCTCGCCGGGCATCTCCTCCAGACGGCCCGACATCTCCCGCAGCGCCTCGGCCCAGCGGGAGGAGGAATCGGCGATGACCGCCACCGAATAGCCCATATCGCGGAAGTATTCGGCAATCGTGATGCCGGTATAGATCGAGGCCTCGCGCGCCGCGACCGGCATATCCGAGGTGTTGGCGATGAGGACGGTGCGCTTCATCAGCGGCTCACCGCTCCGCGGATCCTTCAGCTCGGGGAATTCCCGCAGAACGTCGGTCATCTCGTTGCCGCGTTCTCCGCAGCCCACATAGACCACGATGTCCACATCGCTCCATTTGGCGATCTGATGCTGCACCACCGTCTTCCCGCTTCCGAACGGGCCGGGCACGCAGGCGGTCCCCCCCTGCGCGATCGGGAAAAAGGTGTCGATCACGCGCTGACCCGTAATCATGGGGATGTCGGGCGGCAGCTTTTTGACATAGGGCCTCGCGCGCCGCACCGGCCATTTCTGCATAAGCGTGATCGGCAGAATCTCGCCGCCGTCGGTCTTCAGGCGTCCGATCTCGTCGGTAACGGTGTAATCGCCGTCCTCCAGCGCGAGAATCTCTCCCGAAAGCCCCGGCGGCACCATGATCTTGTGCCGGACCATCGGACTTTCGGCCACACTGCCGTAGACGTCGCCGCCGCTCACCCGGTCGCCCGGCTTCCGGCAGGCGTCAAAATGCCACAGCCTTTCGCGGTCGAGCGCGGGCTGATCGATTCCCTTGATGATGTTCGGCCCGTAAAGCTCAAACAGCTTGTTCAAGGGGCGCTGGATCCCGTCGTAAATGCTCTCGATCAGACCGGGGCCGAGCTCCACCGAAAGAGGTGCTCCGGTGGACACCACCCGGTCGCCCCGCCCGATGCCGGCCGTTTCCTCATAGACCTGAATCGAGGCCCGATCCTTGTGCATCTCGATGATCTCTCCGATCAGCTTGGCCTCGCCGACGCGAACCACGTCGAACAGATTGGCGTTCCGCATCCCCTCGGCGATCACCAGAGGACCGGAAACCTTGACAATTTTTCCTTCCACCATATCGTATACCCTTCCCGTCTCAAAATCCGAACAGGCTCTCTCTCTGCCGCGGGCCCTGCCCCGGCTTTTATCCTATTTTCCTCCGGCTTTACTCCGGCCGGCTTTACTCCGGCCGTCGCTGAAAAGGCGGCGGCGCAAAGCAAGAGCCTTCCGCGCGGTCCCGGAAAGCCCGCACGGAGGGGCGGGCGAAAGGCTCCTCCTGTTTTCAGACAGCATCACATTTCAGACAGCATCAAAAAAGAGGGCTTACTCAAAAGAATGACAACGGCAAAAAGGCAACGCGCGGCACAGGCGGACCGCTGTATCGGCCTTTCGCCTTTTTCCCCAACACTCTCGTTTCCCGCGTCCTGTCCTTTGCCGCTTCCTTCCCGCGTATCAAGCACATTTTTGGCTCTTGATGCAAGAGATTGCGTTTTGCCCGTATCGGCGCCCAAAATGTACTCGGCCGATCCAAAGGGCGCCGCCCGAACCCGTCCGAAGAGTTTTCCAAGTACACGGCTCAGCGGGTTCTTCCCGAAATCCCCTCTTTTTCCGGCGTTCAAACCGCACCCGGCGTTCGCCCGATCTTCTCATTCCTTGAAAAGAATATCCGCACCGACGGCGCGCTCGACCGAGCGTTTGATGTTGGCAAGGCCGTAGCCGAGGCTTCCTCCGCGTCCGGGGATCGTGATGACCGCGGGAAGAGGAAGGTCCTTATACACAGCGATGGCGTCGGGGATGTCCTTGGCAAAATTCTCGGTCAGGAAGAGAATCGCATAGTTTTCCTTCGCCCTGCGGGCCAGCTCGCGCGCGGCCTCCTCGGCGCTTGTCACCGTAAAGACCGAAAAGCCCACGGCCAGAAATCCGATCACACTCTCGGTATCGCCGATCACTCCGATTTTATAGGCTTCCATCACAGCACCCTCAACCTTTCCCGAATCGCCGCCGAATCCAGACCGGCCCGCTTGGCAAAGAGAAGAAACCGAATGTTTTTCACTTCGAATTCCCGGCGGAGCAGAAAGGCCGCCGCCACCTCGGGGCCGTAAGCGACCGCGGCGCTCTTTTTGGCCGCCGCGAGATAGAGGTTATCCGCCCTTGTTTCCAACAAGGCAGGCGAAAGAGCGGCCAGACGGCCGGCAATACCTTCGCCTCCGGCGTCTTCTCTATTTAAAACGCGGCCGCGCCCTTCAGGCCCCTCCGCCGCCTGGACGCCGGATGCCGAAGCATCCTGCATTAAAGTACCGGCCGCCGCAGCGCCGCCTGTCAAAGCGCCGCCCGCCAAAGCGGCACCCGCCGCCTCTTTTTCCGCAAAACCGGGCGGCAAGAGCGAGGCGAAGGGGCCGGCCAAAAGAGCTTTGAAAAAGAGGGCGCCGCCTTTTCCGAAAAGATCGGCAAAGAACGCGCGGCCGAGCGTGCCCCCTTCCAGAAAGAAAGAGAGGAAGGGCCCCTCCGTCCTCGCCCCCATGCGATAAAGCCGAATCGCGGTGATCAGATTGACAAGATCGATCTTCAGCTCGACAAGCGCGGTCAGGCTTTTCACACGGAAACGCCCGACCTCCTCAAGCATCGCCGCAAAGGAGGCACGGTCAAGAATGCGGTCGATCTCCTGCGGATCCCGCGAGGCGGAAAAGGCCGCTGACGCTTCGGGAACCGCCCGCCGAAGGGCGTCCGGAAGCGGGGAGAAATCCCGTGCCGCCGTCATCGCGGCAAGCTCCTCCAAAGTGAAATTTCCGAGCGGAAGAAAAAAGCGGATAAAATCCTCGCCCCGGAAGGACGCCTTCAAGGCGCTTTTCAGATTGTGGCAGTCGTAGGGAATGCGCAGAAAGGAGAAGAGCGCGGGAAAAGGAACGCTCTCTTCCACCAGCGCAAAAGCATCCGCAAGATAGGCGTCAAGCGTCGCCTCCCAATCCACCCTTCCCGCGGCGTTTTTCCGAAGTGCGGGCCCCCGCTCGGTCAAAAGGCGGACAGCCGCGTCATAATCGCGGGCGTCGACAAGCGCGCGCAGACCTTCGGCGCCGAAGGAAGCCGCTTCATGCGCCCGGACGCGGGCGGAAACATAGATATAATCCTCCGCCGAAACGCGGACGCGTTTTTTCAGATCGAGCACCGGACGCCCCCCTTTATTCTCTCACAAATAAATTCGGCACAAGGCTGTGCATATCCTCTCCGGCAGGAGCGGATCGGACAGAATTGCCGCCCCGAATGCAATATAAACACAGTTCAAGTCTCTTTTCGTCCGGCGCGGTATGGCAAAAGACACCTGCAAGTAAGGACGCCCCGCGATAACACATCGTTCCATTCCTCTTCCCTTACATCGCGCTGCCTAAGTACCGACAAAGAGAGCGCCGGGCATCTATGGAAAAGACAATAGACCGTCGGACAAGAAAAGCGGCTCAGGAAAAGAGAAGACGATTCACTTCGCCCTCCAGCTCCCCTTTTTTCGCCGCTACCAGCGAGGAAATTGAGCAGTCGGTCAAAACATCCCCCGCCGTCAGGCAAAAACCGCCGGACAGAGCGGGATCCGCGGGCGACGTCACAATTTTCTTGCCGGCCTGTTTCAGCCGTTTCTCAACCGACGCGGCCAGAGGCGCGCCGAGCGCTTTGTCCTTTTCCGCCATTGTCAGGGAAAGGACCTCGACCGGGGCAAAATCCTCCTCTTCGCCGTACTCCTTCGCCGCCGCCTCGGCCAGAAGAAAGTCTTCGACCGCATCGCTCAGAAGTTTTTTCAGAAAGGCCAGATAATGCTCCTTGTCAAGCGACGAAAGCCGCTCGGCCGCACGCAAAAAGGCGGCGTTCACCATCTCGCCCCTGACCCTCAGAAGCGCGTTGCGGGAAAGCGTCTTCGCCGAGGCTTCGGCCCGCTCCTGCGCGGCCTTTTTCTGCCGCTCGGCCGATTCCGCGGCTTCGGCCAGAAGGCTCTCGGCCCTCTTTTCATAGGAAGCCCGGATCGCGTCCGCCTCCCTTTGGGCGGATGCCAGAATCGCGTCCCGTTCGGCCGCCGCGTCGGCCAGGATCCGGTCGGTGATCACTTCAATCCTGTTGTTCATGGGAACCCCCTTTTCCGGGATTTGCGGCGGCCCGGTCCGCATAAAAGACTCAGTGGAAAAGGATCAGAAGAACCGAGATCAGAAGCGCCAGAATGGCGTAGGTCTCAACCACCGCCGCATAGACGATCGCCATACCGAATTTTTTCTTCTGCTTGGCCACCATCTGCATACCCGCCGCGGCCACCTTGCCCTGATGGATCGCCGAGATCAGCCCCACCACGGCAAT
>CALXKW010000055.1 GCA_944389045.1 uncultured Clostridia bacterium
GATTCTATTTTAACAGAACTCAATCACTTTTTCTATTCTTTTTTACTTTCGGTCTCACTTCTATTGTAATACTACAAGATTTCACGGGAAAAGATCGGCCGGCCGGTTGACAAACGCGGCGGACATGTTATATAATATAAGATGTAATCTTTTATCTTTTGAGAATGCGCAGAAACACAAACGTAAGGACGCATGCGGCGCTCTTTTTTGTATTTTCTCCGAAAGGATATCGTCCCCGATGAAAAAAACAATCGCTCTCTTTCTTATAGCCCTTCTCCCCCTCCTTCTGTTTGCCTCCTGCGGCAAGGACGACGACGGAAAGGTTCCCTACGGCATGAAGCTGGCCTCGGATACCGCGGTCGTAGACTATTCGCTCTTTGTCCCCGAGGACTGGGAGATCGTCACCGCCGCCGGCATGACGATGGCGCAGGTTTCTTTTGCCGACTCGACCAACGTGGTAGTCACCCACCACTCGAACAGCACCTATCCCGAATATTCCGACCCCAAAGAGATTCTTGACGAATATTATCAGGATTATATCGTAAAACTCGCCAAAATGTTCGACCCCGCCGAGACCGCTTCCGCAAAAGAAGCGGACGAGGCGACAATGAGCGACTCTTCGAACGGATCGGACAGCCCGGAGGATCCGGCCGGCGAGAGCGGGTCGAGCTTTGTCCTTGTCGAAACTCCCGCCTACATCACGCTGAAAAAGGGAGACGACAACGTGGCCGCCCTGCGGTTCGTCTACACCGCTACGCTGGACGGCGCAGAGATCCAGCAGATGATGGTGCTTGCCTACGAAGACGCCTATTTTTACAACATCACCTTTACCACCACCCCCTCGTTCTACGACAACAACGTCAAGACCTTCGAGACGATTTTGGAAAACTTCCGTTTCAAAGGATAAGGCATGATTTATCTCGACAACAGCGCGACGACACCGCTCTCTCCCGCCGTCCGCGCGGCCATGCTCGACGCCATGGACTGCTTCGGGAATCCCTCCTCCCTGCACAGCGCGGGACTTGCGGCTCAAAAGCGGATCCAGTCCGCCCGCGAGGCGGTGACCGCCGCTTTGGGAATCCGCAGCAAGACGGCCTATCGGCTGCTCTTCACTTCCTCGGGCAGCGAGGCCAACAACCAGATTCTCTTCGGCTGCCTTTCGGCGAAAAAATTCCGGCAGCCTCCCCGCATCGTCACCACCGACAGCGAACATCCCTCTCTGCTGGCCCCTCTGGCCGTTCTGGAAAAACAGGGCGTAGAGGTGGTCCGCCTTTCAACGCGGGGCGGCGCGCTCTCTTTGGAGGAGCTGGAGGAGGCACTGACCGACAACACGCTTCTTCTATCGCTGATGACGGTCAACAACGAGACCGGCGCGCTTTACGATATCCAAAGCGCCTTTGCCCTCGCCAAAGCAAAAAATCCGGCGATCATTACACACACCGACTGCGTGCAGGGCTTTCTGAAGGTTCGCTTCTCGCCCGAGAAAGCGGGGGCCGACGCCGTCACGATCAGCGCCCACAAGATTCACGGTCCCAAAGGGGTGGGGGGCCTTCTCGTCGCCCAGCCGCTTTTGACCTCGAAGCGCCTTGCCCCGCTCCTTTACGGCGGCGGGCAGGAAGGGGGTCTGCGCTCGGGCACCGAGAACACGATCGGCATCGCCGGCTTCGGAAAAGCCGCCGAGGAGGGGGCCGCAGCCCTTCCCGCCTTTCTGGAAAGGATGCCGCTTCTGCGAAAGATCTTTATCGCCGCACTCCCCGCCGAAGTCCGGGTCAACACGCCGAAAAACGGCGCTCCCCACATTCTCTCGATCACACTGCCCGGCATCCGCAGCGAAACGATGCTCCATTTTCTGTCGGCGGCCGGAATCTTCGTCTCCTCGGGTTCGGCCTGCTCCTCCAACAAAAAAGAGGCCAACTATGTCCTGCCCGCCTTCGGCCTCTCGTCTGCGGAGGCCGACTCCACTCTGCGCATCAGCCTATCGAACAATACGACCGAAGAGGAGCTTCTCTTCACCGCCGAAAAAATCCGCGAGGGGCTCTCGCTTCTCGTCCGCCGCTGACTTAACGCCCGGTCGCTCCGCTTTTCCCAAAAAAGAGAGGCGGCCGGCGCAAGGGCGGCATGGATAGAACAACCGATTGGAAACACAGCGAAAGGAAAGAATTATGAAAATTGCAGTTCCCTATGCGGACGGCTGTATTTTTCCGCATTTCGGAAAAACCGAACAGTTCAAATTTTATGAGACCGAAAACGGCCGGATTCTCTCGGAAGAAATCGTCCCGACGAACGGAAAAGGACACGGCGCCCTGGCCGGCTTTCTGGCCGACGCGCAGGTCGAGCTTCTTCTCTGCGGCGGAATCGGCGCCGGCGCCCGGGAGGCTCTTGCCGCCGAAAAAATCCGCGTTCTCGGCGGCGTGACCGAAAAAGCCGACGACGCGGTCCGCGCTTATCTCGCGGGTACCCTGGCGTATGACCCCGACGCGCATTGCCGCCATCATGACGGCGGGGCCGGGCATGTCTGCGAGACCCCCGCCAAAGACGGCTCTTCCTGCGGAAATTCCGGCGGATGCGGTTCGGGACACGCCTGTCACAAGACCTGATCTTTCCCGGCCGGGCGTTTACGGGCCTTGGCGAAACAGGATCAGAAATCGTATCGTGAATCCGAATTGCCTTGAAAATTCGGGCCGTATCCTTTCGGGTTCTGCTTCGGGGAAGGGTTTTCCAACGGCCTTTTGAGCCCCGGGTTGCACAGACCTTTTTCACAGACAAAAAAGCTGGCCGGCATCAGGACTGTAAAGCACAGTTCCGATGCCGGCCGTTTTTTTCTCCTCAGAAAATCCTTCAAAAGAACATTTTTCAAAAGACGCCCTTCAAAAGACGCCCTTCAAAAGACACCCTTCAAAAGCATCGTTGTCGGAAAGCGCCTCAAAACCGGTCGCTTCCGCGGGGAGGCCGAAAAATAATACCGAAAGACTTTCTTGAAAAGGTTTTCCTGAAAAGGCTTTCTTGAAAAGGCTTTCTTGAAAAGGCTTTTAAAAGAGTTTTGGAAAATTTTCAGTTCTGTTTTGTCTTCTTGTCCTTCTGGCCGGCGTTCTTCTTGCCGCCCTCTTTTTCGTCCTCTTTCTTGCCGTCCTTCTCGCCTTCCTTCTTTTTGAGAAGATAGCGGTCGAGCTTTTCCACCATATTGTCGGGCATCTTCTTTTCGATGGGGAAGAAGGCGGCGTTGATGACCCGGTCGGAGAAGCCCTTTACAAATTCGGTCGTCCTGGCGAGGCTTTCTCCCGAAAGAATCTCGATCACGTCGTAGCGGCAATGGATCTGCGAGGTGCCGGGCGCGGCCGAGCGGTAGAAGTTGATGCCCGGGATTCCCTTGTCGGCAAAGGGGATCGAATCGGAGGAATAGATGTCCTGACGCACCGACATGGGATAGCCCATCACCTTATAATAGAAGGTGAGCGCATGACAGAGGCTCTCCTCTCCGGTGACCGCGGCCACCTCACGACCGAGAATCGGTCCCGCCATATCGAGGTTGATGCAGAGCCGGATTTTATCGAGCTCTTCCTCGTGATCCTTCACATAGGCCATGCTTCCGAGAAGCCCTCTCTCCTCCGAACCGCAGAAAAGAAAACGGACTGTGCGCATCGGCGGATTTTCCTTGTAATGCCGGAGAAGCTCCATCACCATGGCGCTTCCGGTGGCGTTGTCAAAGTATCCCTTGGAAAACCGGACCGTATCGTAGTGGGCCGTATAGAGAATCACTTCGTCGGGATAGCGGGTTCCCGGAATCTCGGCCAGAACATTGCGGGAGGGCGCTTCGCCTTCCTCCTGCTCGAGCGTCAGCTTCACACGGGTGGGATGCTTCGGAAGAAGCGACAGAGCATCTTTCACCCGGATGGTCACACCCGGAATCTGCCCATGCTCGATGTGCTTGTCGCGCAGCGTGCGCTCCTCAAGGTCGGTCTCGCTTTTTTTATCGCGGAAACTGCCGCTCGTACAGATAAAGCCGAGGGCTCCCGCCTTGATCAGGCTCTCGTAGGCCGAAATCCCCATACCGCCGGCATAGAGTACGATCTTGCCCTTCACATCGACAAGGTCGATCGGATCAAAGCCCTCGATATAGGCAAAATCGGCCTCGATCCCTTCCGCGGCGGCATTGCCCGAAAATCCGCAGCCGGTGGCCTCGATCTCCCGATAAAAGGGCGCCGTGATCTCGAGCTTGACCTTTTTCACCGTATACCGAGGGGCCATGAAGGTCTCGATATGGGGCTCCACCCCGATCGCCCGAATCTCTTCGGCCAAGATCGCGGCGGCCCTTTCTTCCCCTTCGTAGGTCGAAAGGCGCTCAAACCCCAGCCTCTTCAGCAGGGTCATCATTCTTTTTCCGGATATTCCCATTTTGCTCTCCTTTGCTCTTGTTCCTTTTGTTATAAAATCGAAAACGGCAGAACGGCAATTTATTCGCTCGTCTTCGGTTTCTTTTTCCGTGTTTTTTTATGCTGCAGCTGCTCGATGGCGGCAAGAAAGGTCTCGATATCCTTGAACTCCCGATAGACCGAAGCGAAGCGGACATAGGAGACCTCGTCAAGCTCCCGGAGCCGCTCCATGGCCATTGTCCCGATCTCCTTCGAAGGAACCTCGGTTTTCAGGGAATTGATCAGTTCAGCCTCAATCTCTTTTGTCAGCTCTTCGAGCTGTTCGGCCGTCACCGGACGCTTGTAGCAGGACTTGATCAGTCCGGCCAGAAGCTTCTGGCGGTCAAAAACCTCTTTGGAGCCGTCCTTTTTGATGACAAAAAGCGGGACCTGCTCAACAAATTCGTAGGTGGTAAAGCGATGCTTGCAGGCAAGGCATTCTCTTCTCCGCCGGATGCTGGCGTTCTCCGTGGGTCTTGAATCCACGACGCGGCTGTCGTCATAGCCGCAAACCGGACATTTCATAGGTCTCCCCCATTCTTTCGGCCGAAAATCTCCTTCCGGCAGGTCTGCCGGAATTTCTCGCTTCTTTTTCGGATTTTATTAAATCGGTTTTCACCGTTTTTCATTCCCCTATCCTTAGGACTCGTCAAGGCGGCGCTTCAGTTTTTCGTAATAGGCCCGTCCGCCCAGTGCGTTCAGCGCGCCGACCAGCGCCTTGGCCGAGAGATTGGCGGGAAGGGCGGCGGCCCGAAGCAGCGCCTTCCGGCGTTTTTCACAGTCTTCCCTGCCCCAGAATCGGTCCTCGTAAAAGTCGGCCAGCGTGATTTTTTCGTCCCCATTCCCGTCGGCCAGAGCGATTTTTCCGTCCCTGTGCCTATCGGCCGGCGCGATTCTTTCGCCCCCATGCCTATCGGCCGACGCGATTCTTTCGTCCCTGTGCCTATCGGCCAAGACGCTTTTTTTCCCCCCGCGCCCTTCCGGCGAAGCGCTCACAGCACAGCCGCGGTCATTCCCGATGCTTTCTCTGCCGGCGGGATCCGCTTTGTCCGCCGAAACCGATTGCGCTTCTGAAACGGCCTGCTCTGCCGAAGCGGAGCGAATCCCGCCGGCGGCTTCGGCCGCCGCTTCCTTGGAGGCGTCGTTCCTGTTTCCATCGGAACCCTCTTTGTTTTCGGCAAAGGGAAGAAAGAGCGCGCGCAGAAGCGCCGCCTCCATTCCCTCCAGCCCGAGCGTCCCCTCCTTTGAGGGCGACGCCTTTCGTTTTTCCTTGCCGGCAATCTCCGGAATATAGACATGGAAAAGCCGGTCCTTCGGGATAATGCTGTTGAAATAGTTCCGGATGACGAGGCCGGCGCCGTCGGCGTCCGAGGCCACGATCAGTCCCCGTTCTGCGGCGAGCCGGCGGAAGAGCGCTTTTTTGTCCTCGTCTTTGAAAAGGCCGAAGCCCTCGGTGGTGAGAATGTAGGCGTCGAGGACAGAGGAAAGCTTGATTTTGTCGTACTTGCCCTCCACCACGACGGCCTGCCTGATTTTGAGTTTTTCGGTCATCCGGCGGCCCCCAGCGAAAGAATCAGGTTTTCGAGCAGAAGGTATTTATCGACCGACCGGGATTTCAGCCGGATATCGGTCTCATAGCAAAGTCGTACCGCGCGCTCCAGTTCGGCAAGGCTGCATTTCCGCACGCTGTTCTGCCGCAGCCGGACTGCGTATTCGTGCATCTTTGTCTTGGCGGCAATGGCAGCGGTGCTCATTCCCGCCTCGGTCAGCGTTTTCACAAGCAGAAGCTCCGAGATCACGCGGGAAACCGCCGAGGCGATCTCGACCGGCTTTTCCCGCCGGCTCTTTTTGTCGGCCAGAAGAGCGAAGGCCCGCCCGGTATCGCGCTCCATCACAGCGTTGACAAAATCGAAGACACCCGCCTCCCGATAGGCGGTGACCACCTTTTCGAGCATCTCGCGGCGTATGGTCTTCTCGCCGTGCGAAAGGGCAAAGGCCGACAGCTTTCCGATCTCCTGCGCCAGAACGTTCATATCGGTGCCGCATCTCTCGATCAGCTCATGGCAGATCTCGGGCGGGGCAAAGGTTCCGCCGGCCGCGAAATGACGGGCCGCCCAGGCGGCCAGCCGCGAGGGGGTCTGACGGGGAAACTCGACCAGCCGGACCGTCTCCGCCAGCTTTTTGGCAAGCTCGGAGGGTTTTTTCGCCGTTCCCGCCGCAAATTCTTCGCCGCGGGTGTAAAAGAGAAGAATACTGTCGCCCGGGTCGGCAAGAAGAGAGACAAGCTCCTCCAGCGCCTCTTTGCCGAGCGAAGAGAAGTCGAGGTCGGTCACTTCCACAAGCCGGCGGTCGGCCAGAACCGGAAGCGTTCGGATTTCGGAGGCGATGGCGGCGGGATCGCTGAGAATAACATGGTTGAAGGGCGCGAGCGATTCATCGGGAAGAAGCGCCTTGCGTATCTTCTCCCGATAGCGGCATTTGAGATATTCCTCCTCCCCGTAAAAGAGGTAGGCTCCGCGCATTTCCGGGCCGATCGCCTTATCCAGTTCGCTCTGCGTCATGCCTCTTCCTCCACTTCCCTTTCGGTTTCCAATGGCAAAGATGACCGTGGGTCTTTACCCCGCTTTTTCAACCCGCCTTGCGGCCGTCGACTCTTCCGATCTCCGCTCTTCGGCCTCTTTCCGCATGTTTGCTTTGTCCCGTGATTGAAAGCCCAAAATCAAGAAAATATTTTATCCGATTTTCGGACGATCGGATTTTGCGTCGGTTTTACGCCTTCGGTTCCTCTTTCTTTTTGGTGAGGGGCAGATAGAGAATGAAATAATTGACCCCCGAATAGATCGTCATAAAGGTCATCACCGCCAGAGCGAGATAGGAGATATAAAGCGTATCGGTCATAAAAATCGGCTCCAGGCAGGCGGCCAGAATGAAAATAATCTGCGAAACGGTCTTGACCTTGCCCGCCATATTGGCGGCGATAACCTCGCCCTCGCTCTTGCAGATCAGACGAAGCGAGGTGACCGCCAGTTCCCGCGCCACCACGATGAAGAGCGAGAAAACGATCAGGACCGAGAAGAGATAATATTCCTCGTTTTCCGCCATGCGTTCCATGTAAAAGATCACGAGGGCGAGCATCCCGCCGATGACAAGGAGCTTGTCGGCGATCGGATCGAGAAATTTCCCGAAATCCGAAATCGCGTTCCAGCGGCGGGCGATCATGCCGTCGAGCATGTCGGTCAGCGAGATGAGCGCAAAGAGTCCTGCGCTCACCACCCGGGTGACCGTATCGGTCGCAAAGGGAGAAAAGATGAGGATGACCATGAAAACCGGAACCAAGAGCGCGCGGATCACGGTGAGTATGTTGGGAATTTTTTTTATGTCCATAATCAGTTCCTTTTGTTCGGTTTCAGAATGCTTCTCCGTCGGCCTTTCCGAAAAGATCGTAATCGACCGCTTCGGTGATCCGCACCGGGACAAAGCAGCCCTCGGCAAGCTTTTTATCGGCAGTGAAATAAATTTTTCGGTCAATGTCGGGAGCGTCGGCCGCCGTGCGGCCGTAATAGGCTTCCGCCGCTGGATCGTAGCCCTCGACAAGCACGGTTTCGCGCTTTCCGATCGCTTGGCGGTTGTTTTCTTCCACCACGGCATTCTGTGTCTGCATGATGATGTCATACCGGTCGAGCTTTGTCTGCTCGTCGATCTGATCTTCAAACGCGGCGGCGGGCGTTCCCTCCTCCTGCGAATAGGGAAAAGCGCCGAAGTGCGTAAAGCGGGTCTTTTTCACAAAGCGGCAGAGCGTTGCAAATTCCTCCTCGCCCTCCCCGGCGAAGCCGACAATCGCCGTCGTGCGGATGGCAATCGAGGGCACCGCCTTCCGCAGGCGGGCGATGGCGTCCTCGATGACCGCTCTCCCTCCGTGCCGGTTCATTCGCTTCAGAATGCGGTCGTCGATATGCTGAATGGGAAGATCGATGTATTTTAAAAGACGGTCGTTGGTACGAAATTCCTCCACCAGCTCGTCGGTGATCTTGTCGGGATAACAGTAAAGCAGGCGGATCCAGGGGATCGTCGTGCTCTCGGTGATTTTTCTCACCAGGGCCGCCAGAGAATATTTGCCGTAAAGATCCAGCCCGTAGCGGGAGGTATCCTGTGCCACGAGATTCAATTCCCGGACTCCCAGCCCTTCCAGCTCGGCCGCCTCGCGGACGATATCCTCGATCGGACGGCTGCGGAAAACGCCGCGGATCGAGGGAATGGCACAGTATGTACAGCAATTGTCGCATCCTTCGGCGATCTTCAGATAGGCCGTATAAGGCGGGGTGGTCAGGACCCGGTCGCCTCCCAGCTCCAAAAGGTTCTTGTCAAGACAGCTGTAAAAGCGCTCGCCGCGTGAGGCAGCGCGCACCGCGCCCTCGATTTCGTGCAGACTGCCCACGCCGACAAGCGCGTCGACCTCGGGAAGCTCGGTAAAGATCTCCTCCCGGTAGCGCTCGGCAAGACAGCCCGTGACCACGATGCCCTTCAGATTCCGATTCTCTTTCAGCCAGGCGATGTCGAGGATGTTTTCGATCGCCTCTTTTTTGGCGCTTTCGATGAAAGCGCAGGTGTTGATAATCACCACGTCGGCCTCGGTCTCGTCCCCGGTGATCGTGAATCCGGCATCGACAAGATGCTTGAGCATGATCTCGGTGTCGATTTGATTCTTCGGACAGCCGAGCGACACAAAGCCCACTTTGATTTTTGCCGTGTCGGACGGCTTTTCCGCCGCTTTTTCCATCTTTTCTGCCATATCGGTATTATTTTTCTCCTATCCCGCTCTCGCGTGAAACGATTGCTCGCAGCTCTTGCTCGCAGCTCTTGCTTGCAGCTCTGCCATGCTGCTTAGCCATGCTTGATCCATTTTTAAGTTATATACATACTAAATTATATTTATCTTAGGAATGGTCGTCCCATCCGTTCTTATCAGACGGTCTTTACGGTCAGCCTTTCGGCTATACGCAACCGCTGGTTGCTATCCATCCTTCCTGGCCGCGGCGACCGCCGCCCGGATCTCGGAAGCCGTATATCCCGCCCGGTGAAGCCGCCCGATCAGGTATTCCTCTCCCCGCCCGGCGAAGCGACCGGCCAGCGCTGCGGCCTGCGCGGAGAAGTCGATCTCTTCGACCGCTTCCTCGAAGAACTCCTCGACCGTTTCGCGGTCGAATTTCTGCAAAAGGGCCATGCGGATCCGGCTTTTTCCGTAATATTTCTTTCGCGCAAGATAGCCGGTGTGCGCGATCAGAAGGAGCCTGTCGTTGAACAGCCGTGCCTTTCGCGCCCGCTCGACCGCTTCCTCGGCCGTCTCTTGGGAAAAGCCCTTGCGCCGCAGTTTTTCCTTCAGCATTCTTGAGCTGTTGGGACCGGCGGCAAGGATGCGCAGAACCGCCCGAAAGGCGTCCTCGGCGCTTTTTGCCCGCTCTTCATTCCCTACCGATGCTTTGCTTTTGGAAGGATCGTTTTCGGGAGGAAGAAAAATTTTTCTCCTCGCTTTGTTTCTTTCAGGTTTCCCGGCCGGCGCCATTCCGGCCGGCCGGGGACGCCCTCCTTCTTCGAGAAAAACCCCCTCATCCAGAGCGGCAAGGCGAACGCTTTTTTCACAGCCCTCGGCTGCCCTTATATCCTTCTTTTTTTCTATAAAAATCATAACGTCCTCACCCGGTACAGGAAGCGATCCGCGTTCTGCCCAAAGCCGATGCATCCTCACGCGCAAAACCGCGGTCAGACGCCGAGCACCTCAATTTCAAAATCGTCGTCATCGTCAATCGGAGCAGGTTCGAGTGCGGCCTCGAGCGAGCCGCTGTCCTTGGCCGAGCGGATCTTCGCCTCGATTTCGTCGAGCGTCTCCGGATGCTCCTCGAGATAAGCCTTTGCCTTGTCCCTTCCCTGCGCGATCCGTTCTCCGTTGTACGAGAACCAGGCGCCGCTCTTTTCGAGAATTCCCGCCTCGACGGCCAGGTCGATCAATTCTCCGGTCTTGGAAATGCCCTTTCCGTAAAGAATGTCGAATTCCGCCACCTTGAAGGGGGGAGCAACCTTGTTTTTGACCACCTTGCACTTCACATGATTGCCGTAGCTGTTGGTTCCGTTTTTCAGAACCTCGGATTTGCGGATGTCGATGCGAACCGAGGCATAATATTTGAGCGCCGTTCCGCCCGGCGTGGTTTCAGGGTTGCCGTACACGATCCCCACCTTGAGGCGAAGCTGGTTGATGAAGATCACAATGCAATTGGTACGGGCAATCGAGCCGGTCAGCTTGCGCAGGGCCTGTGACATCAGCCGCGCCTGCGCGGCGACCTGTGTCTGTCCCATCTCGGCGTCTACCTCGGACTGGGGAACCAACGCCGCCACCGAATCGACCACCACGATATCCACCGCGCCCGAGCGGACGAGCGCCTCGGTGATTTCGAGCGCCTGCTCGGCGCTGTCGGGCTGAGAGACGAGAAGCTCGTCGATGTCGATGCCGAGCGCCTTGGCGTAGACCGGATCGAGCGCGTTTTCCACGTCGATATAGGCGGCCGTGCCCCCTTTTTTCTGAACCTCCGCGACGCAGTGCAGAGCGAGCGTGGTTTTTCCCGAGGACTCGGGCCCAAAGATCTCGATGATGCGCCCCCGGGGGATTCCCCCGATGCCGAGCGCCAGATCGAGCGTAAGCGATCCGGTCGAAACGGCGGTGACGTTCATCGCCTGATTGTCGCCCAGCCGCATGATCGCGCCCTTGCCGTGATCCTTTTCGATCTGCAGAAGCGTCGATTCGAGCGCCTTCTTCTTCGCCTCGTCGTCGGCGGCCTTTGTTATCGTTTCCTTTTTCTTAACGGTTTTTGCCATAGTTCTGTTTTATCCCTTTCTGCTCTCGGCCGCCGGATTCCGCCCGCGTCCGGTTTTGCTTGGTTTTTCTCAAAGTTCCGTCGCCCGCTCGTTTCTCGAACACCGGGCTTTCGCTTTCTTTTCCGCTGTCGGGACGGTTTCCACGCCTCCCTAAGAGCCCGGCGCTCACGGCTTCTCTTCGATGACGCCGATCACCATGGACTGCGTGAGAAGCTTCCAGACGCCGTCCTCCTGGCGGATCTCGACCGTCTTCGTCGCCTCAACGGGATTTCCCTCCCGGTCGAAGCGATAGACCGTGATTTCGGCCTTGATATGGGTTTTTGTGGAACGCAGGGCGCGGGCGGAGCCGAGAAGGTAGACCGTCCGCATCTGTGCGTACATGTTGTCGGCTACGTTGATCTGAAGCCTTCCGTCCTTATCCTCGGCAAAACGGGGAGGCGAACTGACGCTTTCCCCATCCGACACGCCGTCGAAGGCATAGGCATAGATCTCCTCCCGGGAGGCCGAGGCGATCAGCGCGTCGACCTCGTTCATCAGCGCGCTGAGCGTCACATATTTGGAGTCGGGGTGGACGGTATAGTATTTCTGATAGGGGGAATTGACGTCCTCGCCCGGATCCTCCTGGGTTTCAAAAGAATCTCCGTAGATATATCCGTTCAGGTCGGCCTCGCGGGTGAGAAGCTCGTCGAGGATCTCGGCGGTCTCGTCATCCGAATAGACGCCGCAGGAGGCGAAGAGAAAAAGCATTCCCCCCGCCAAAATCAGTGCAATCAGTTTTTTCATGCGTTTTTCCTTGCTCAATAGGTTTGAAAGACATCCCTTTGTCTCTCGGACATGCCGCGGCCGACCGGGGCTTTCGTTCGATACAATGTTCGGCTCCTTTTGTTCGGCGCCTCCGATCGGAGCGAAACAGAGTCCGAACT
>CALXKW010000056.1 GCA_944389045.1 uncultured Clostridia bacterium
CTTCAAACAGCGCCCGGCAGGAGGACAGAAGCGCCTCGTCGCCCGTCTCGGCGGCAAGGTCGGCCATGCCGGAATAGAGATACATGGCGCGGACCGCGTGCCCGATCGCCTCTTTCTGTTCCCGCACCGGCAGGTGGCTCTGGGCATAGCGCGGATCGTTGAAGATCTGCGCCTCGTGATTGCCGGGGAGTCCGCGGTTGTTCAGGAAAAAGGCCATCAGATCGAAATACAGCCGCTCGCCCGTCGCCTTATAGAGCCGGTAGAGCGCAAGCTCGATCTCCTCATGCCCCGGCGTCATGAAGCTGGCCGACCGCTCGGTCACAAAAACGCGGTAGAGATACCGCGCGTATTTTTCCATC
The DNA here is from genome assembly GCA_944389045.1 of uncultured Clostridia bacterium. Classification (GTDB taxonomy): domain Bacteria; phylum Bacillota; class Clostridia; order Oscillospirales; family CAG-272; genus RGIG1993. Next base: position 360 of record CALXKW010000056.1, read on the forward strand.
AGGCGGAGAAAACGGTCGCGCCCGGTCTCCTCATAATAGGCCACCGCCGCCTCGATCAGATGTCCCGCGCAGTAAAGCTCGTGACAGTCCCGGTTGGTAAAGCGCTTTCCCGGCTCCACCACCGTGAAATAAATGTTGAAATAGCCGTCCGGATCCTGGTTTTTCTCAATGCAGTCGATCAGCGCTTCCACTCTGGCCAAAAGCGCCGGATCCTCCTCTCTGCCGAGAAGATAGGCCGCGCCCTCCATCCATTTGGCTACGTCGGAATCCCAGAAGAAATGCGGGCGATGCGGCATTCCTTCCTTCCAGTCACAGCGGAAGGCGTCGATCCGCCCCGATTCGAGAAAGCGGTCGTAGACCGCGCCTTGGGTCACGCGGCGGTTCAGCTCCTCTTTTTCCTTGAGGTAACCTCCCCGCAGGGTTACAAACTTGTGATCTGTCAGCATACGCTTCTCCCTTTTTCTGTCGTTCGAATCTTCGATTCCGATTCTATCACAAAGGGCGCTTCTTGTCAATTCCTCCGCCCGGAGGCGCTCCCTTCCCCATCGACCGGCTTGGGAGCTGTGAAAAAGCTTGACAGAAAAAGACAGGCGGACTATAATGGGAAAAAGACAGAGACCGCGAAAAGCGACAAAGGAGGAAGCACGGATGGAAGAAGAACGCTCGATCTTTCCCATAGCCCATATTCACACCGACTTCAAAGAGAAATTCGGCATCCCCCGCCAGAGCGGGCGGGTGGAGACCTTGGGGCGGATCGTGTTCTGCCCCGCCTTCCGCCAAAAGGAGGCTCTGCGCGGCATCGAGGCCTTCTCGCATCTCTGGCTACTGTTTGATTTTTCCGAAGCACACCGGGAGGGCTTCTGTCCCACCGTGCGCCCGCCCCGCCTGGGCGGAAACCGCCGGATCGGGGTGTTCGCCAGCCGCTCCCCCTTCCGCCCCAATTCGATCGGACTCTCCTCGGTCCGGCTTCTCGGACTCGAGGAGGGCCGCGAGGGGACGATGCTTCTCGTCTCGGGGGCCGACCTTCTGGACGGCACCCCGCTTTACGACATCAAGCCCTATCTCCCCCGAACCGACTGCCATCCGGACGCACTGGGAGGCTACGCCGATGAAAATTGGGATCACCGGCTGGACGTCGTCTTTCCCAATGACCTGCTGGCCCTCCTTCCGCCCGAAAAGCGCGACCCCGCCCTCGCCTCGCTGGCAGAGGATCCCCGCCCCTCCTATCAGGAGGATCCCGAGCGCCTCTACCACATGCGATTCTCCGACTGCGACATCGCGTTCACCGTCCGGGAGGGATGCCTCACCGTCACCGATGTCAAAAAAGTATGACGGCGCCCGAATTTCCCGCTCCGACGGCCTCTCCGTTCTATCATTGAACTTAGCCTGTTTCTCCGTTTTTTACCGGCGCCTTCCGTTTCCCGTTTTTCCACCAATACCTTCCGTTTTTTTCTGTATTTACATCGATACCTTCGATTTTGCCTGTATTTCTGCCGATACCTTCGATTTTGCCTGTTATTTCCGCCGATACCTTCGATTTTGCCTGTATTTCCGCCGGACGGATACGACGGCTTGACAAAATGCGGCCGATCGGCTACAATAAAAGGGGAAAGTTTTTTTCTCTGTCTCTGTTGCCGCCAAGCAAAACCGCCGCCGAAGAAAGTCCCTAAGCCGCCCGGCGGGGAAACGCTCACGCCCGCATCGAAAAAATACGTTTTGGGGAAGGAGATTCCTATGAAAATTAACGGAATGACGAAAGACAAGGCCGTACAGAGAGTCATCGCCTGTCTGGGGAAGGAGCCGGGTCTCAGCCGGGACGCGCTGATCGAGCGGGTGCTTTCTCTCTGCGGCATCACCGAGGAGGACAAAAAAGACCTCTCCCCTGCCGGGAAATTCAATCTCTACCGCAGCTACATCGGTCTGACGGTCGACGCCCTGCACGCCAAAGGGGATCTCACCTGTCAGGAAGGACAGTACGCGCTTGCCAAGGACGCTTTGGTCATCGTACAGGAAGGAGCCTGCGAAAAAGCGATTCTCCGCCTCCTCACCACCGAAAGCCTCCCCCGCAAAACCATCTACGAGCGTCTGGACGAGCGGTTCGGCACGAAAAGAACCCGCTCGCAGATCGACGACAACGCCCTGCACGCCATGGCGGGCAACATTCTGGCCCGTCTGGAAAAGGAAGGGACACTGGCGGTCAAAAACGGCGTTTATCGCCTGAAGCCCAAGGCGCCTCCCACGCCGGTCACAGAGCGCGAGGCCTTCCAAAAGGAGTACTTACAAAAGCTGCACGCCATGGGCGGAGAATTTTTCGAACGCTATACGGTCTCGCTTCTCGAACGCTACTACCTGCTGACCGGCCGCCGCGTCCTGCTCTGCGAGGTGCTGGGAGGCGCCGACGACGGCGGCATCGACGGGAGAATCGACACCGAAGACGAGCTCGGCTTCTTCGAACGGGTGATGATCCAGACCAAATGCCGGGAGAAAAATCATGTGACCGAGAAGGAGGTTCGCGAGTTTTACGGGGCGGTCTGCGCCCAAAACGGCACCCGCGGCATCTATGTCACCACCTCGGTCTTTCATCCGGGAGCCGAAAGACTGCTCGCTTCGATCGAAAACTGCGTCGGCATCGACAAGGACAAGCTTTTTGAGCTGGCGTTGAAGACCTCTTACGGAATCCGCCTTTCCAAAGAGGGATATCGCTTCGACAACAGCCTCTTCTAGGCCGCCGCTTCAGCCATTGCTCAGAAAGAGGTCCGCCTCGGACCCAAAACCTCCTGCCAAGCCTCCACGGGCTTTCGGAGAACAATACAAAAAGCGTCCCGGTTTTTCCGGAACGCTTTTTCATTTTTTTCAATTCAGAGAAAATCCATTTAAGCTTTTCTTTCCCGCGCATTCTCTTTTTCCCACGGCCTTTGCGCTCATACCCGCCGCGGGGCGTCAGGCTTCGAGAATGATGGGAAGGATCATGGGGCGGCGCTTGGTGACCTGGTAAATATACCGTCCCATCCCGTCGCTGATCAGCTTCTTGATGAGAGCCCACTCGCCGACGCCCTTTTCCAGAGCCTTCTCGATCGCGCTGTACGCGATGTCGCGCAGCTGTGCGATCAGCTCTTCATTCTCCCGCATATAGACAAAGCCGCGCGAGACGATCTCGGGCCCGTTGAGTATCAGGCCCTCCCGCATGTTGAGAGCGGCGGTCACGATGATGATGCCGTCCTCGGCCAGATGACGGCGGTCGCGCAGAACAATGTTGCCCACATCGCCCACACCGTAGCCGTCCACCAGAAGAATGCCCGCAGGGACGCTTCCGTTCCAGGCGGCCTTTTTGGAGTCAAGCTCCAAAACCTTCCCCACCTCGCCGATGAAGATGTTGTTGGGATTTTCGCCCATGGAGCGCGCCAGATCCCGATGGGCGACAAGATGCTTGTATTCCCCGTGAATCGGCATGAAGAACTTCGGCTTGGTGAGGGCATGCATCAGCATCAGCTCCTCGGCGCAGGCGTGGCCCGAGACATGGACGCCCAGCGCGGGGTCGCGGAAGACCTCCACGTTCCGTTTGATCAGTTCGTTGACGATGTTGTCCACTAACTTTTCGTTTCCCGGAATGGCGTTGGCCGAGAGTACCACCAGATCGTCGATGCCCAGTTCGATCTTGTCGTGCTCCGAGTAAGCCATCCGGTAGAGGGCGGACATCGGCTCTCCCTGGCTTCCGGTGGTGATAACGGTGACCTGATCGGGCTTGAAGCGCTTCACCTCGGCGATGTCGATGAGAGTGCCCTCCGGAATCTTCATATAGCCCAGGTTGTTCGCGGCGGTGATGATGTTGAGCATGCTGCGCCCGGTGAGGGCCACCTTCCGGCCATACAGGATGCTGTTGTCGATGATCTGCTGAACGCGGTGCACGTTGGAGGAAAAGGTGGCGATCACGATCCGTTTTTTGCGGTAACGGAGAAAGATATTAGAAAGCGACTTACCGACCGTCTTCTCCGAGGGCGTATAGCCCGGCCGCTCCGCGTTGGTCGACTCGCACATGAGAAGAAGCACGCCCTTTTTGCCGATCTCGGCGATACGGGCGATGTGCGTGATGTCCCCCCCGATCGGGGTAAGTGCGAGGTTGAAGTCGCCCGAATGCACGATATAGCCGTGCGGCGTACTGATGGCCAGCGCGCAGGAATCGGCAATCGAGTGGTTCACCCGGATAAACTCAACGCTCATTTCCCCGGCCGGAATCACGTCCCCGGCGTGTACGGCGTGAAGACGGGGGGTGAAGGAGAGGCGGTGTTCCATCAGCTTGTTTTCGATGATGCCGATGGTCAGGCGGGTGCCGTAGACCGGCACGTCGATCTTCTTCAGAAGATAGGGAACCGCGCCGATGTGGTCCTCGTGTCCGTGGGTCAGAAAGACGCCGCGGATCCGGTCGACGTTTTGTTCAAGATAGGTGGTATCGGGGATCACCAGATCAATGCCGAACATATCGTCGTCCGGAAAGCCGAGCCCGCAGTCGACCACCACGATGTCCTCGCCGTACTCGATGACCGTCAGGTTCTTGCCGATCTCCCCGATGCCGCCGAGAAGCGCCACGCGGATTTTCGGAAGATTTTTTCCCTTTTTTTCTCCCCGGCCGGCGGTTTTTTTGCCGCTTCGCGCCTCATCCCGCGCCTTCTCCCGGATTTCCTCGTGAAGCGCCGCCGGCTCCTCGCTTGCCGAATCGGCCGCGCGGGCCGTCTTGGCGGCCTTCGTGGGCCTGTCTTTTTTTGCTCCCCGCGCCTTCCGGCCGGCCGGCTCCCCGGTCAGGAGAGCATTTTCCTCGGAGTCGGTTGGGGAAGACGGACGGCGCCCTCTTTTTTTCGGTTCTGCGCTTTTCTTTCCCGCCTTTTTCTCCTCGGAGAGCTCCTCCGAACGGGCCGTTGTCTTTTTGGTCATGTTTTTTGTCATAAACGATACTTATATCCTTTCACAAAAGGGGAGCAGAGCCCCCTCTATCCGGCGGCCGTCCCCCTCAAAAAATTAAATTTGCGCACAGAAAAGAGAGCCTGTTTCGCACAAGCTCTATGTATGGAGCAAAAGCCGCACCATCGCAATCGAACGCCCATCGCGAATGGCTTTTGCCCGTTTGAACGATCACCAAAACCTTTAGGATTTTATCACAAAATTTTGAACTTGTGATTTTATTTTTGTGTCTTAAATGTTAATATGCTACATAAATAGACGCAGAAGTCCCCAGAAAAGGCAGGAAAGAAAAATTCCCGCCAGAAAGAAAATAATCTCGTCGGTGCTGAAGCGAAGTCGCCGGCGCGGCTTTTCCTTCTCACGGCAGGCCTCCAGGAGCCTTTCCGCCTCGCGCACGATATCGCATTCGTCGGGCTCCTCCTCGGTATCCCGCAGAATAAAATACGCCTCTTCAAAAATTTCGCTTTTGGGGCCCTTGATCTGAATGACTTTTTTCTGACAGCCCTTAATCATCCAATCCCTCCCTCACGAAAAAATCCCCTTGACCTTTTTCCAGACCGAGGAGACGGTCTCCACCACCTTGAAGCGCACCACATATTCGGGACTCTCGGCGTCGGTCAGAAGACGTACCTGATTGGGCGTGAAGCCTGCCTCGGTCAGCTCCTCCTTGGCCTCGGCGGCGGAGGTGCAGAGGGGCGGATAGACCATGCACCACCAGTTCTGCCCCTCCCCGCTCCCGATGATGACGCGAAGCGAGAGATATTCTCCGGCGGGCAGACGCATCCCCTCGTACTCCCTTGTGGGATAGTACTCCCGGCAGAGCGTGACCGTCACGTCGTGGTCATACCCTTCGGAAGCGATCGTCTCCTGCGCCAGCGTGGAGATCCGGTCCAGATTTTCGTTCAAAAAGCTCTCGGCGTCCTCTCGGGTGGGCTGGGAATTGATCTCCTCGCCCATTCCGGACAGGATGGCGTCGCGCACCTTCAGCTTCAGCGCCTGCTCCTCCTCGCTGTCCGAATCGGCCAGGACATGCAGCCGGATGACCCCCTCGTAAACGGCCGAGACGTCGTGCAGCGGAAGGAAGAGGGTGATTAGCAGCATGGGAAAGAGAAGAAAAGAAAAGATGATCAAAAACTGTTTCATAAAAATACCCCGTCAAGAATATCGGTACCTCTATTCTTGACGGGGTCGAATGCTCTTATTCAAAGAAAAGGAAAGGTTTTCCTCCTCAGGGCCGATTTGCTCCGCGTTCCCGGTCGAGATAATTCTGCAATATGATCTCCGCCGCAAGGGTGTCCACCACGTTTTTTCGCTTCTTTCCGCGGGTGTCGGTCTCGTTCAGAATCTTATGCGCGAGCATCGTGGTACAGCGCTCGTCGTAAAGCAGGACCTCCCGCCCGGTCGCTCCCCTCACCAAGTCGGCCAGACGGGCGGCGTTTTCGCTTTTTTCCCCTCTCGTGCCGTTCATGTTGATCGGATTGCCGATAACGATCCGCGAAGCGCCGTAGGAGGCGGCATAGGCGGCGATCTTCTCCACGACCTCCTCGATGCGCCGGGAATGAATCGTTCCCACGCCGCTTGCCATAAAGCCTGTGGGATCGCTGACCGCGATGCCGGTCCGCGCCTCTCCGTAATCCACTCCGAGCACTCTTTTGTTTTCCATATGTTTTCCCTTTCGCGTTTTTCTTTCGCCGTCATTTGCACCGTCGTTTGCGGCGGTTTTCCGCCTTACGCGGGAGGGACAGCGCTGCTCCGAAGGGCCGCGCAGTCCTTTGTTTTTTCCGCCAGCCAGGCCGCCGCGTCCTCCCTGACTTTTTCGTCCGAGAGGCTTCCCAAAAGCTCATGCTTCTCCCCCTCGTAGATCCGGCAGGTCACGTCGCTCATATCGGCGTCAAGAAGATCGGAGACCAGACTGCGAATTCCCTCCCCCGCGCCCCCCAAAGGATCGCGGGCACCCGAAAGAAAGAGGAGAGGCATTCCCTTGGGCATCGCCTCCATCCACTCCTGCCCCGAGACATAGACCATCAGGTTGAACATGTCGAGAAAAGCGTCGGCGCACATCGAACAGCCGTAATAGGGGTCCTCCTCCCGCTTCGGAAGCGAGTCGGGATTGGTGGTGAGCCAGCTTCCTTTTTCGGGGAAGGCGGCGGCAAAATCGCCGAGCATCAGCTCCTCCGCCTTTTTGCTCGGGCTTCGGCCGTACTTCTTCACCAGCCGTTTCAGACGGTATTTCAGCAGAACGGGAGGGCGCATCCGCTCGCAGGTGCCGCTGAAGATCGCCCCATCGAGCGCCTCGGGCGAGGACGCGATATAGGCCCGGGCCACAAAGCTGCCCAAACTGTGCCCGAAGACGAAGAAGGGCAGATGGCGGTAACGGCTTCGGAGCAGCTCCACCATTTTTCCGAAATCCTTAACCAGCACGACATCCCCGTCCCTTTCGGCAAAAGAGCCGAACCGCCCGTCTTTCCCTACGCTCCGGCCGTGACCGGCCTGATCGTGTACCGCCACGACATACCCCTTTTCAGCAAGATAGCGGGCGAATCCGTCGTAGCGGCCTCCATGGCTCCCCATGCCGTGTATCAGAAAGACCACGGCGGACGGGACGTCCTCCGGCGTATAGATCCGGTAGGCAATCTTGTCGGCCCGGTTGTGGGATTCGAAGAATCCCTCCTCTGTCCTGATTTCCATAATGCTCCCCTTTCTGCCAGTTAAACGATAAAAGGAATGCCGTGCGCTTCGAGATAGGCGGTCACCGCCTCCCGCCCGGGAATCCGTCCGTGATCGCCCCCGCGGGCCAGCCGGTCGGCCGCGGCGGCGACCGTACAGGCGCTTTCCATATCGCCGGTCCCGAGAAACTCCGCCGCCAGAACCGCCGGTTCGATATCGGTAAAATGCGCGCGCGGCTCCCTGTCTGCGGCGTCCGAGACCATGACTATGCGATAGGTCCGGCCGTCGTAAAGAAAAAGTCCCCGATCCTTCATCCGCAATACATAAAAATCCGCCCGAAGCCTCTGTCCGAGGGAAAGACAGCATTTCAGCGCGCTCGCGGCGTCCCGCACCGCCATTTTGCAGAAGGGCCCGGCCACCCGGTCGTGGGTATAGAGCACGCGCACCCGCAGTCCTTTTTGATAAAGCGCGGCCAGAAGAACGGGCGAGGAGGCGTCGAGAAGGGCCGGAACCCCCCTGTCCTCGGCCGAGGCAGCGGCATAAGCCGCGAGCGCGGGGTCAAGCTCGGAGGAAAGATAAAGGAGATCGTAACAATCGGCGGCGAGCGCCGCATCAAAGTCGGAAGAGGAGAGCCGCAGAGAGGCGCCCCGAAAGGCCACGGTACGGCAGGAGGACGAGGCGCGTTCGTTCAAAAAGAGAAGCATTCCGGTCGGAAGGGCGCCCTCAAACAAAAGCGCCTTTGTCCCGACACCCCGTTCGGCAAAAAAGCGGCGGAGCCGCTCGCCGTTTCCGTCCTTCCCTACTCGGGAGCAGAGCGAGACCTCTGCCCCGTAGCAAGAGGCGCAGAGCGCCGCGTTGCCGCCCGCGCCGCCGGGAAGAAAACGGCAGTCCTCGCCGGCTTCGGCTTCGCCGGGATCGGGAACCGAAAGGATGTCCATTTCGACCTCAACGGCCGCGTCGCCCACCACCAGCAGCTTTCCCGCCATGGATTTTCTCCTTCCCGTCCTTTTTTCTTATTTATTCTTTATTATATCCCCTTCGTCCGGTTTTGTCAAGGGCGCGTCCGTTCGCGGCAGAGTCCCGGCAGCCAGGAATGTGGCCTTTCGAGAGCTTTTTGTAAAAAACGAAAGGACAGAAAAAAAGACGACGCCGGATGCCGGAACAAGAAGGACGGGGCCGTCAAGATAAAGAAAAAAGAAAACGCCCTTCCGCAAATAAGGCGGAAAGGCGCGTTTTTTAATGATGCCGCCCGGTAATTTGCCGAAGATGGCAAGAACCGAAGAGGGCGGAAAAAATCAGGAAAGAAGCAGCGAGAGAAGCTCTTTTTTCCCCACCGCTCCGACCTTTTTCTCTCGGATTTTGCCGTTTTCAAGGCGGATCAGCGTGGGAACGCTGCGGATCCCGAAGCGGGCGGCGAGAGAGCCCTCCTCGCTCACATCCACCTTGTAAAGCGGGATCGTGGGATTTTCGGCCGCAAGCTCTTCGAGCGTGCCGGCCAGCACCTTACAGTGAACGCAATCGGGGGAATAGAATTCCACAATGGCCTTTTCGCCTTCGGCCCTGCGAAATTCCGATTCGGTAATTTTCTCTATCGGCATGAGTGTTTTGCCTTTCGCTTGAACTTGGATTTCTCCGCATTCAGTATGCCCCGCCGGCAAAGACAAAATACCTAAAAAACATGTCGGACAGCGTTTGGTGCGATGTTCTCACCGAACGGTTTCCCTTTCGGTCTTCCTTTCAAGCCGTGTTTTTCAACTCATACCCTGACGCAGCCCGCCGCGGCCGGTTTTTCCCCTTTTCTTCCCAATCGGCCCAATCGGCCCAATCGGCCGAAGCCCGCACCGAAAGCGAGAAAAAATTGTGAAAGTCCGGCTCATTTATCCCGCAGACGGCGGAAAAAATCCGCCATCAGCGCCTCGGCCTCGGCCGAGAAAAGGCCGCCCGTCACCTCCGGCCTGTGATTGAGCCCCAGCCGATTGGCGTCAAAAAGACTTCCGAAAGCGCCGAAACGGGGATCGGCGGCCCCGTAAACCACCCGCCGGATACGGGCGTTTACAATAGCCCCCGCGCACATGATGCAGGGCTCGACCGTCACATAGAGAACGCCCTTGTGCAGACGCCAGCCCCCCAGCGCTCCGCAGGCGGCGTCAATCGCCAGAATCTCCGCGTGGTAGAGCGCGTTTTTTCCGCTCTCCCGCCGGTTGAATCCCTCGCCCACGATCCGCTCGTATCCGCTCTCGTCCTGCCAGACCACCAAGGCGCCGATCGGCACCTCTCCGGCGGCGCCGGCCTTCTCAGCCAAGGCAAGCGCCCGCCTCATATAATACTCGTCGTTCAAAATTCTTCCTCCTTTGTCAAAATGCGCAACAAAACCACTTGCATTCCGACCCTCCCTGTGATAAAATGAAAAAAAACATCTAAAGGCGTTGCTATGGCACAGAAAAGAACGAAAAGAAAACCGAAAACAAGAAGCATAACGGTCACACTGCTGCTTCTTCTCCTGCTCGCGCTTCTGTTCTTCCTCTACAGGTACTACAAGGACGAAGCGCTGCCCGAGGGAACGGCGGCGGTCTATTACATCGACGTGGGGCAGGGAGACTCCGCCCTGATCGTTTCGCCGACCGGCGAGACGATGCTCATCGACGCCGGAGAAAAGAACAGCGGCGCCGCCGCCTTCTTAAAAAAGAAGGGGATCGAATCGCTCGACTATCTGGTCTTTTCCCACTTCGACTCCGACCACATCGGCGGCGGAGAGGAGGTTCTGGAGGCCGTGGAGGTAAAAAGGGTGATCACGCCCGACTGTGCGCCCGCCACCAAGACCGGCCAGTCGCTTCTTGAGGCCATCGGAGAGGAAGGCGCGGAGCATACGAACCCCACGCAGGGGATGATGGTCGAGCTGGGCGAGATCCGCTTTCAGATCCTTTCGGACGAGACGATTATCGACGAAGGGAAGAACGACGACAGCATCGTCATGCTCATGACCTTCGGCAAAAACAAATTTCTCTTCTCGGGGGACGCCGAGAAAAAGCGGGAAACCCAGGTGGTGGAGGACTACGGCCCCTTGCTCGACGCCGATGTGATGAAGGCGGGGCACCACGGGGCGAGCAACGCCAACAACGAGAATCTGCTGGCCGCGGTCACCCCCGAGATCGTGGTGATCTCCTGCGGGGAAAACAACAAGTACGGTCACCCCACCGACGAAGCCCTGAAGCGCTTTTCGCAATACGCCTCCACCATACTAAGAACCGATTGGCACGGCACCGTTTCTCTCTTTTCGGACGGAGAAGAGCTGACCTACCGCACCGAAAAGGAAGCCTCGACGGCAACGGCCGCCCTCCGCGCGCCGCACGCCCTCCTTCTCGACCCGCAAGCCCTCTTTCTAACCGAGAAGACCGACAAGGCTTTCGCCAAGCGCCGTGTTGCGTAATACGCCGTAGAAGAGAAGGAGCAGGAGAAAGAGAAGATTCAGAAACGCATGCTTCGGCATGACCTCGTAGTTTCCGGTCTGGATATAGCCGACCGCCGCGCGGCCCGCCGCGTACAGAACATAGAGAAAGATCAGCGGAGACAAAAGATTGGCTCTCAGCATACCGGCAAAATCGAAACGAAGAAGCGCGAAGGCCGCCCGGGTGATCCCGCAGCCGGGGCAGTCGACTTTCAGAAAGGTCTTGATCGGGCAGATGAACCCGATGCCGGTCAGGCGCCAGAAAAAAAGATAGCCCACGCCGAGAAGAAGGGCCGACGCGGACAAGAGCGCCACCCGTCTTAAACGGCGGCCCCGTGCGGCCCGGCCGTGCGCCGCCTCGCACGCCTCGAAACCC
>CALXKW010000057.1 GCA_944389045.1 uncultured Clostridia bacterium
CTGTCTCTCTGCCGGCTCCCGAACGGTCCGCCGGATACACGGCCCACGGCCGATCCGGCTCATACGGGTACGGCCCCACAAGGACTCTAAAAGGCTAAAAGGACGTTTTTCCATGCAAAAAAACCAAAACTACAACCCTTACGGACTTCACGAAAAAGAACCCCTTTTTAAAAAAATCGCGTTCTGGTCGATTTTCGGCGCCTCTCTTGCGGGCCTTGTCTTCTTTCTTGCCCTGCAGATGCTTCGGGCCAACAGCGCCCCGACCTTTGTTTATTATCTGGTGTATTATCTTTCGGAGGTCGTCTCGACCGGCTCGCTTTTTGCTCTTCTCGCCCTCGGCGCGGTCTCGATTGCCCGGGAGGAGGAAGGGCTTCGCAGAAAGCTCCTCCGACGGGAAGCGGCCGCGCTCTTCGGCATTTCCTTTGCCGCCAAGCTCTTTCTCTACTGGCTGACCGCCTTCCTCGACGCAAAACTGGTTCTTCCGTTCTATTTCAACAACGTGACGCTCTCCTATCTGACCGCGTCCGGCGGCTTCCGCTTTATCATGAGCGCCCTCTCCTCGCTCGTCAATCTGACGCTCACCTTTCTGATGCTTTACGTCGCGTTCCGCCTCGTCCGAAACGCTTATCTCCGCGGGGGAAAACGGGGAAGCCTGCTGCCCGCCATGAAAAAAATTCCGGTCTTCGTTTACCTCACCGTCGCGCTTCTGTCCGCGGTGATCAACACGATCCTGACGATTCTCGACTACGGGATTTCGGCCAGCCCCGACGTGCTCATCACGCTGGCCATGCCCTATGTGGCCATCGCCGCCTATGCTCTTCTCGGCCAGTTTTTTCTCAACCGCCTGACCGACCTCTTCGCCACGGAAGCGTAGCCTCGCCCGGTCGGCAAAAAGCGGCGCTTCGCGGCGGCTTTGTTCGGATTCCGTTATTTTTCCTGGGACCTCACAAATAAAAAACGCCCCCGGCCGACACTGTCTACGGGGAAAGACGCCATCGGCAAAGAGGAAAGACACCATCGGCAACTTCAAAAACGGCGAAAAGAAAAAAGCAAAGCGAGCGACCAAAGGAGCCTTCTTTCCGCCCCCTCCGCCCTCCGCCATAGGGGTGAAAAGTCAAAAACACGACAAAACGCCGGCAGGATCGACCCAATCGGATCCTGCCGGCGTTTTTAATTTTTCTTGATGAATTCAAACGAAACCCGAGAGAAATTTGCCGCTTTGCCCTTTGCGGGCGGGACGTTCCCCGGCTTCGGCCGCCGCTCTGCCGCACGCCCCCTTTCCCCCTAAGCGGCAGTTCGCCGCCGGAAAGACCGAACCTTCCGTTTTTCAAGGCCCGCCCTACGTAAAAATCGAGGGCCGATCTTCTCTTTCTTTTTGCTTGCGCGCTGCATACTTTGGTGATGCTGTTCCCTGCGCCCAAACAGGCTATCCCGCCAACACAAAGAAACAGGCGGCGCCGGCCGCAAATAGAGAAAAGACCACCACAAAGACAAGCCAAAAAAACGCGCCGCTGTCCGCAAGCACGGAGCGGGAAAACGGCTGCTCTTTCCGGCGCCTTCGCTCCTTCTGCCCGGTGAGGTGCCTTTCCAGCCGGCGGATCTTGGTCAAAAAAATCTCCTTTTGCGAAGAATGCGAGGCAAGATAGGCTTCAAAATTTTTTTCCGCCTCCCCTGTCTTTCCCTCCTTCTCGGTCTTTTCCATGGTCATCCCCCTTTCGGAAAGACAAACGCTCTATCCGACGACAAGACGCAGAATCGAGACCAGAACGTATGTAAAAAGGCAGAGCAGGAAGGAGGGGGCCGTCAGAATGTTCAGCGTATTGTAGCGCACCGTCCGGCCGCTCGGCAGTTCGTCCGCCGCATGGGAGGCGTCGTATGCCATTGAAAGATAGAGCTTTTCGGTCGAGCGCAGCGCCAGAAAAAGAAAGACAAAAAAGAGCGCGACGGCAAGGAAAGCGGCAAAAAGCACGCCGAGCGGCTGTATGAGGAGTTCCCAGAGCGAGGGCATCAGATAGACCGAGGCCACATTGCTCACAAACCGCACCAGAACCGCCGCGAAAACGCTCCCCGTCATGCGGACGACATAGGCAAGGATCAGACCGCTGATAAAATAAAAGAAAAAGGAGGGAAGATCAAAGTAGGAAAAGGCGTAAGCGACCGAAGAAAAAATCGCCGCGGCGGGAAAGGAATACTTCGAATATTCCGTAAGCACGATGCCGCGAAAGAGAAACTCCTCCGCCAGCGCGGGGACCGCGCCGTAGGCGAGAAGAACATAGAGCGGATTGCCCTCGAGCGAAATCTCCGAAAGAATAAAGCTTCCAAGCGAGGTGTAGGAGGCGCTGCCGAGTCCGATGTAGTAAAGAAGCGCGTTGATCAAAAGCCCCGCCGAAAGAAGCAGAGCCGTCATAGCGGCCAGAAAAAAACAGCGCCTCGGCAAAAAGGGGTTCAGCGGGATCGTACGGATGTAATCGGCGCCCTTAAGCTTGCAGAACAGAAAGGAGGGCAGGGCAAAGACCAGCAGCTCGAGTACGATTAAGGTGAAGAAGAGCTTGGCCACCGTGTCCACGCCTTCGGTCGGGATTAGTTTGGTCAGAAGAAGCAGAAGATATACGGCCAGCAGAAAAAGCGGCATGATCGCCCGGGTTTTATGCTTTTTCAATCAGCCTCACTCCTTTTTCGGTCACGATATAATCGACGGCGATGTCAAAGCGGCCCCGGGGCAGGGGAGCGGAGCGGACAAAGGCGTTATAGCAGAGTCCCGCCTTCACGCCCCGGTATTCGCCTACATAACGGTCGTAATATCCCCGGCCATAGCCGAGGCGATATCCGAATCGGTCGTAAACCAGCGCGGGAATCACAATCATCGAAGGCGCGCCGCTCGCACGGTCGAAGCGCTCGCATTCGGGGCCGGGCTCGGGAATGCCGTAGCGGCCCTTGGTCAGCTCGTCGAGCGAAGAAATAAAGTAGAATTCCATCTCCGCCCCCTCGGGGCGGCAGCGGGGGAGGGCCACCCGCTTGCCCGCCGCAAGGGCGTCTTCCATCAAGGGGCGGATATCGACCTCGTCGGCAAGCGGATAATAGGCGAGAAGGATATCGGAAAAACGGTAGGAGGCAAGCGAAGTGAAATGACGCACGATCCGCTCGTCAAAGGTCTGTTTGAGCGAAGGCGCAAGCTCCCGGCGCTTCTGACGGTAGCTTTCACGAATTTTGTTTTTGATGTCGCGGATATAACTCATGAGAACTCCTTTCGTCGGAAAAACGGGTAGGGCGAGAGCGAATTTGAGGAGCAAAGCGGGTTTCGGAAGAAAGGCAGGCGGAAAAAAGATCGTTAATAAAAGCTTCTCACCGCTCTTTCACGCCCTTCTTTCGCTCGGATCCTCAGGAACAACGCGGAAAAGCTTCACTCCGCCATGACCGAGGCCGCAATCGTTCTGGCCTTCTCCTCTCCCAAAAGCATGGCCACCGCGGCAAGGCCGAAGGGAAGGGAAACACCCATTCCGCGGGCGGTGAGCAGGTTTCCGTCCCGCACCACTCCGCCGGGGGTGACAAAGGCACCGGCCAGATCCTTTTCAAAGCCGGGGTAACAGGTGGCCTTCCGTCCGCGCAGAAGACCCAGCCGTCCCAGAATGAAGGGGGCGGCGCAGATGGCGGCGGTGGGAAGTCCCCGTTCCGCGTGCCGCTTCACCATCTCCCGCAGCGCCGTATTTTCGTAAAGATGCTCGGCCCCGGGCATTCCGCCGGGGAGAAGCATCATTTCGACCTTGGCGGGGTCGACCGCGTCGAGCGTCATGTCGGCCGTCACCGCCACGCGGTGAGAGGAACGCACGACCGGAGCGCCCGACACCGAGACCAGCCGCACGTCGAGCCCGGCGCGGCGCAGAAGGTCGCAGGGGGTGAGGGCCTCGATCATTTCAAAGCCGTCGGCAAGAAAAATACAAACCATAAAAACCTCCCGCCGCCCAAGGCGGCTTTTTCTTTCATTTCGAAAAAACCCGGAATCAGCCGAATCGGATCCTCCCGAACCGGGAAAAGAGGCAAAAACCTCCGAATCTTTTGCGCCGCGTCAGGTTCCCGTCTTTTTTTCGAGCCGTTCCGATTATCCCCGCGCGCGATCGGGCGCTTTTTTCTCCGGGTAGCTTTTTTCCGCGCGTACTTTTCTGTCGGACGCTTTATCGCCGCCGGTCTGCCGGTCCATTCCGAAAACCCGTATTCTTCTCATGGCTGCGCCTGTCGGGAGCCGGCGGCAGCACGGTCAAGGGTTCGGCAGGCTTTACTCCCCGGAAATTGTTATGAACCCCGGCTTATGGCAGCCTCTGTTCTTTGTTCGGATTCCGTCCGGTCGAAAGGGACGATCACAGTCCGGTTCGGGTAAGAATCTCCGAAAAGATCTCCTCCTCGGTTCGGAGAAGGGGCGGACCGTCCGCGCCGTCCGTGCGCTCGCGAAAACAGCGGATTTTCTCCCAACCGCATTTTTCGGCGGCGTAGAGGGCCGTCTCGTAGCTTTTTTCGAAGAAGGAAGCGTCCTTTTCGTGAATATCCTGCACACGGCCGTCGCTCACGCTCCGCTTTTCGACGAGCGCGAGCGAAAGGGCGGGAAGCAGCTCAAGATAGATCACCTGGTGCGGGCGGGGAAGCCCCAGTTTGCCGTACTCGGTATCATAAAGCCAGTCGAGGAAAGAGTCCCACTCTTCCCGCGGCAGCTTTCCGGTCTGGTGGACGGCGTTGGCGGTGGTGTAGCGGTCGGCCAGAAGAATCGTTTCGGGATCCTCCGCCTCCCGGCGCCAGTCGGTGCAGTAGGAATAATAGCGGTCCATGGCATAGAAAAGCGAGGCGGCATACGCGCCGGTGTCGGAGGGAAGGCCCCCCAGATGTCCCGCCAGATATTCCTCCACCAAAACCGCGCCCGGCGTGCGGTAGCAGGGAAAGGCGAGACAGCGCACCTTTTTCCCCTTTTGCCGCAGATAGGCGGCAAGACGGGTCAGCTGGGTGTGCTTTCCCGAGCCGTCCAGTCCGTCGATCACATAAAGTTTTCCCATATTTCTCTCCGGCGCCTGAAAAGCCACGCGCCTTTTCAAATCTTTTTTCAAGAGCTATTTTCAAAAGCTTTCTCAGAAAGCCCCCAAAGAGCTTTCCGACAGCCGGACGATCTGCGCCGTTTCGAGCTCAACGGATTCAAGTTCGTTGAACCCGGGTTCGTTGAATATAAAACAGCAATATAAGTAAGGCCAAAGAACTTTTTGCCGGATCGGAGGAAACGGCGCCAAACAGCTTTTTCCGCCTGCACCGATTCGACCGCATCATCCCGCCTGCACCGATTCGGACGCAGCATCGCGTCTGCCTTTATTCAGACCCGTCCTATCGCCCGCGTTTACTCAGATGTATCATCGCGGTGCATCATCATCTCCTGAAAATCCCGCCGCGAGATTAAGATATTGCGCGGCTTCTGCCCTTCAGGCGGTCCGACGATGCCCATCTGCTCCATCTTGTCCACGATCTTGGCGGCGCGGCCGTAGCCCAAAGAAAGCCTTCTCTGCAGCAGAGAGGTCGAAATCTTGCCCATGTCGAGGGCCACCTCCACCGCGTCGTAAAACTTGGGGTCGGTCTCCTCGTCGCTGTCGATCTCCTCGCCCGCCACCTTCTTTTTCTGCTGTCCGCAGCGCTCGGCCTCGATCTCGACCTGATTCAGGAAGCTGTCGTCATACTTCACGTCGGTCGCCTGGTTCTTGATAAAATCGGTGACCGCCTCGACCTCTTTGTCGCTGACAAACGCGCCCTGCGCGCGGATCGGCTTCATGGCCCCCACGGGGGCAAAGAGCATGTCGCCGCGTCCGATGAGCTTTTCGGCTCCCGCGATGTCGATGATGGTGCGCGAGTCCACGTTCGATGCCACCGTAAAGGCGATACGCGAGGGGATATTGGCCTTGATCAGGCCGGTGATTACGTCGACCGAGGGCCGCTGCGTACAGATGATCAGATGGATGCCCGCCGCGCGGGCCTTCTGGGCAATGCGGCAGATCGAATCCTCCACGTCGTCCTTGGCGGTCATCATCAGATCGGCCAGCTCGTCGATGATGATGACGATCTGAGGCAGGAATTCCTTGGTGGGATCGCTCTCGGTGAGCTTGTTGTAGCCCTTGATGTCGCGCACGCCCACCGACTCGATCAGCTCAAAGCGGCGCTCCATCTCGTTGACGGCCGTGGCCAGAGCGCCGGCCGCCTTCTTCGGGTTGTTGACCACCGGGATCAGAAGGTGCGGCAGCTTGTTGTACACGTTCAGCTCGACCTTTTTCGGATCGACGAGAATCAGCTTCAGCTCGTCGGGCGTGGCCTTATAGAGAAGGCTCATGATGATCGAGTTGACGCTCACAGACTTGCCCATGCCGGTGGCGCCGGCGATGAGCAAGTGAGGCATTTTGGCGATGTCCATCAGAAGCGGCGCACCCGAGACATCCACGCCGAGCGCGGCGGTCAGCTTGCTCTTGGCCGAGCGGAAGGCCTCGCTCTCGATCAGCTCGCGCAGATAGACCGTCGCCTGCGTGCGGTTGGGGACCTCCACGCCCACGGCGGCCTTGCCGGGGATGGGGGCCTCGATGCGCACGCCGGAGGTTTCGAGGTTCAGCGCGATGTCGTCGACCAGATTGGCAATGGCGCGCACGCGCACCCCGATCTTGGGAGCCAATTCATAGCGGGTGATGGTCGGCCCGCGGGAGATGTTGACAATGTCGGTCTCGACACGGAAGCTTTTCAGTACCTCGACCAGCTTGCGGGCGTTGCGCATCAGCTCGTCCCGGTCGTCCTCGGTCTTCGGCGAATCGTCCCGCGTGAGAAGCGAGGTGGGAGGAAAGACATATTTCGGCTTCTCGGGAAGAGCGTCGGTTCCGTCGCCGGCGACGGAACCGACGGGCGTATCCGGCACTTCCTCCTCCGCCTCAGGCGGGGCGGCCTCCGACCCGCTCAAGGAGTCCTCCTGTACGACCGGATCGGGGAAGAAGCGCGAAAGATCGATCTCCTCATCCTCGTTGCCGAAGCCGAAATCGGTGTTGTTCCAATCCCCGGCGGGCTCGTCCGGCTGCTCGGGAATATGTTCAAAATCGTAGACCTCCCCGCCGTCCTCCGGCTTTTCCCCGGAAACCGCGTCCTCCTCGGTCGAAAAATCGAAATCGATTCCGGGGTTTTTTCGGCGGACGGGCTCTTTCAAGTCCGTATCGGACGCTTGGCCTGTCCGGACGGACAATTCGTCCTTCGCACCGGCGTCCGCAAAAAACGTCTCGGCCGTAGTCTCCTCTTTCGCCTTTCGGACAGAACCGCCGGCTCTATCCCCTTCCTTTCGGACCGAGCCGGTATTCTCCTTCTCAAAAAGCGCCTCCTCCCGCCGAAAGGCTTCGGCGCGGGCCTTTTCCGCAGCGCGGGCCGAAGCGCGCTCTTCTTCGCGCAAAGCCTTCGCCTCGGCGCGCGCTTCGGCGCGTTCCTCCCGTCCCTCCCAATAAGCGGAGATTTTGCGGACAAGACGGGCGGGGGTGACTTCAAAATAAAACATCAGATCGGCGACAAGAAAGATCACGCAGGTGAGAATCGAAATCCAGCCGTGCATCAAAAGATAGAAAAGTCCGCCGAAGAAGCCGCCGAATACGCCGCCGCCCACCACCTGGCCGTCGGTATACCAGTATTTCGTAATGTTGAAGACGCCCGGGAAGGTCGGTTCGGGAACGGCGCCGCTCATAATCAGAATCACATGCAGAAGAGCCGAAAAAATCACCATGAAGAGCAGGGCGAAGAGCGTTTTATAGAGCGCGTTCCGCCTGACCACACAGCGCTTCCACTCGACCGCGAGAAGAATGAAGAAACAAACCGCCAGAAGCCCTCCGTAGCCGAACAGACCGTAGAGCACCATGCACCACCCCCGGATCAGCGGGCCGGCGTTGTCCCAAAGATTGGCGACAAAAAAAACGGCGGTCAAAAGGGCGGCGATCCAGAAGAGAACCGTAACAATCTGCGTCTTCAGCGCCTCGGGATCCCCGGGCGCCTTTTCGGCCCGCCGCTTCTCCGGCTTCACCGCCGCCGCTTCCTCCTTCTTTTCCTTCTCTTTCCGGGCGGAGGAGGAAGCCGTTTTATTCGTTTGATTGGTTTTCTTGGGCATGATATCGATCCTTTCTTTTCTCAAAAGAACGGCCGGCCGCAAAAGAAGCGGACGATCGAACGTCCGGGCCTATTGCAGCCCGATTGGAAAATGGGAAGAACGTCTTTTTGGGAGAATGTCTTTTACAAAAAACGCTTTTGCGACGCGCGGCCTTACCGCAGTATTCCCCAGACGATCGCCGCGGCCCCCACGACAAGACAGTAATAGGAAAAAACGCGGAAGGTGGCGTGCTCGGAAATCCAGGTCACCAGCTTGATGGCCAGCATCCCCACCACCAGAGCGGCAAGAGCGCCGGCGAGATAGACAAGAAGGCTCCGGGTATCGGGAATATCGGCCAGAAACCCGGGGATCTCGAGTACGGCCGCGCCCAGAATCGCGGGAATCGAGAGAATGAAGGAAAAGCGCACGGCCAACGGGCGGGAAAAGCCCTGCGTCAGGCCGCCGGTGATGGTCGAGCCGGAACGCGAGAGGCCGGGAAGGATCGCCGCGACCTGAAAGAGGCCGACGACCAGGGCGTTGTGCGGCTTCACGTCCTCAAGCGCCTTTTCCCCATTGACAAAATGATCGGAGACATAGAGCATCACGGCGTTGAGAATCAGAATCGCGCCGATGACGACGGGATAGCCCATCAGCCACTCGATGCGGTCGCTGAGAAGGGCGGCGGGGATCAGCGGAAGGACGGCGATAAAGAGGAGCACCACGAAGCGCTCTCCCACCGTATACTCCGAGAGCTTGAAATTCCCGTGAAAGAGCTTCCCGAGAAGCGAGAAAAAAGAGCGGATCAGCATCCAGATATCCTTATAAAAGAGAATCACCACGGCGGCGAGCGTCCCGAGATGCAGAAGCACGTCGAAGGCCAGCGCGTCCACGCCGGCGTCCAGCCCGAGAAGATCCTGCGCCAGCGCGAGATGGCCCGAACTCGAGACGGGAAGAAATTCGCATAAGCCCTGGACAATGCCGAGAAGAATCGATTTGAGAAGTGACATAAACGATACCGCCTTTGGCTGAATACATTTTTAGAGGTCAAATTTAGAGATACATTATTATATTAACACAAAATCTTTTCAAACACAAGAGAAAAAATAAAAATCCGAAAAGGGCGAAAAAAGCGCCGCTCCGATCGACCGCCCGGAAAACAGGAAATTTTGCGAAAAAAGACGGCAATCGCCCTTTATTGTCCAAAACTGCCCTCCCTTCCGGCCCGACCGTCTTTCCGTCGTTCTTTTTGCGGCAAAAAACTTTCGCAAGCCCCTTGACTTTATCGCTTTATCATGGTAAAATGATAAAGTAAGTTCTCTCCTGACGGGAGCTTCTGTCCGTCCGCCGAACAAAAAGCCCCGCGCGGCCCTGCCGCCGCATAAACACGACGGAAAACAGCCGCGGAAAACCCTGGCGGCGTCGATTCCGCCGGCGGAATATGCCAAAAACGAAAACGGGGAAAGCGGTCGCTCTTCGATCGTCTCCGCTCTGTAAAGTCTTCCCGCTTTTTCCTCTTTCATTAGAAAACCTAAAAGCAAATACAAAAAGGAGCGCCACATGGACAAACAGCATAGAGGCGGCGACCCTCTCTTCCGCGCCATCCTGCGGCTCGAAAGTCTCGACGAATGCCGGGCCTTTTTCGACGATCTCTGCACCATTCGGGAGCTTCAGGAGCTCACCCGGCGCTTCGCGGTCGCCGCCATGCTCGATGAAAAGAAAAACTATCAGGAAATTTCGAAGGCGACGGGAGCCAGCACGGCCACCATCTCGCGGGTAAACCGCTGTCTGGTCTACGGAAGCGGCGGCTACCGGGCCGCCCTCGACAAGGCGGAAAAGGAAAGCCGCATCGCCTCTAACGAAAGTCCTGCGGACGAAAAGGCCACAAAAAAGTCGGATTCCGAACCGTAACAGCCGAAGACCGGCGGCCCGCAGCCGAAAAACGCCGGCGGCCAGGGCCAGGCAAAAGGAAAAGGCGGCAGGGCGCTCTGCGGCCGGCAACGCGGTCTTGCGGGTGCGCCTGCTTCGTCTTCCCCAAAACCGGCTTTCACCGGCAGCCGAAGAACGAAAAGACGAAAAGGGACGGCAGGGAAGGGCGGCAAAAATCCGGCAAAGGATACGAAAAACGCTACGGCGAAAAAACGAGGTTCTCTCATGATCGTGGACGACAGCATATTAAGAAGCGAGGAAAGGGCGGGCTTTCGCCTGCGGCAGCTCTACCGCTCCCATGGGTACACCCCCTTCCGCATGAGCAAATTCGAGGAATACGACCTCTATGTCCGGAACAAAAACTTCCTTGTCTCGGACAACGTGATCACCTTCACCGACACCAGCGGCCGGCTGATGGCTCTCAAGCCCGACGTGACTCTCTCGATTGTCAAAAATACCCGGGACGACCCGCAGACGGTCAGCAAACTCTATTATCACGAAAACGTCTACCGCATTTCGGAAAAAAGCCGCACCTTCCGGGAAATCTCTCAGGTCGGGCTCGAATGTCTCGGCGCCGTCGACCTCTGGTGCAAGGCCGAGGTGCTGACGCTGGCGGCCGAGAGCCTTCTTGCCGTCTCGCCCGACTATATCCTCGACGTCTCGCATCTCGGCATCCTGTCGGCCGCCGTGGAGGCCGCCGGCCTCTCGGAGGAGGGGGCGCAGAAGGTCTTTCAATATGCGGGAGAAAAAAACCTTCACGACATCGACAAAACGCTGGAGGAAGAGGGGCTTCCTACCGAAAAAGGAGGGCTTCTCAAGGCGCTGATCACCCTGAAGAGCACGCCGGACGAGGCGGTCTCCGCCCTCGCCTCGCTCTTTGCCAACACTCCGGCAGCCCCCCTCGTCGCCGAATTTTCCGATCTGATCGCCCTTCTTCCGAAAGAGCGGCTTCGGGTGGATTTCTCGGTGGTCAACGACATGAACTATTACAGCGGGCTGGTCTTCCGGGGCTTTGTCAACGGCATTCCCACCGGGATTCTCTCGGGCGGAGAGTACAGCCGCCTGATGCGCAAGATGGGGAAAAAATCCGACGCGCTCGGCTTTGCGGTCTACCTCGACCTTCTGGAAGAGCTGGCGGCCCCGCCCGCCGACGGCGGCGCGGACGCGGTGATCCTCTACGACGACAGTTCCTCCCTGCCGCTTCTTTTCTCGCTTGCGGAAAAACTCGTCCGGGAGGGCAGGCGGGTCGAGACGATGCGCGCCCTGCCGGACGGCATGCCCGCCAAGACCCTTTTCCGGGTCGGAAAGGAACAGGTGGTCACGATTGAAAACCATGCTTAACATCGCCCTCCCCAAAGGGCGGCTCGGGGAGAAGGTATACGAGCTCTTCGAGGCGGCGGGCTTTCCCTGTCCGGCCATCCGTGAGAACAACCGCCGGCTTGTCTTTGAAAATCCCGCCTGCGGCGTGCGCTATTTCTGGGTAAAGCCCTCCGACGTGGCCATCTACGTCGAACGGGGGGCCGCCGACGTCGGGGTCTGCGGCAAGGACATCCTGCTCGAATACGAGCCCGACGTCTACGAGCTCTGCGACCTGAAGACCGGTCTCTGCCGCATGGCAGTGGCCGCGCCCGAAAGCTTCCGGGACGACCCGCAGAAGACGCTGAAGGTCGCCACGAAATTCTCGTCGATCGCCCGGAAGTTTTACGCCTCGCGCGGCCGGGACATCGACATCATTTACCTGAACGGCTCGAT
>CALXKW010000058.1 GCA_944389045.1 uncultured Clostridia bacterium
CATCACTTGATGAGCAAAAGATGATTGGACAGTATTTCAGCCAGCTCGACAACCTTATCACCCTTCATCAGCGTGAGTATTTGAGGTATCATCAAGCTTCGTCGGAATCATTTACTGATTGAGACTTACGATTAGGGCGGTCGAAAAAAGACCTACAATTCAATCAAGAACTGTAAGTCTTTTTCAAATCTATTCTTCAACCACACCAAGCACTCTTCCGCAACAATAAATGCTGTCGGACGAATGCAATGAGATCTGTTTATATGCTTTATTGTGTGAGATAAGACAATGATCGCCCAACTCTTTGATAAACATATCCCCATTCACAACGAAGATACCGATATCGCCTTTTTCAATGCTGTCCATTTTTTCGACAAATACTTTGTCTCCATCGTGAAATGAAGGTTCCATACTATCACCGCTGATCGGTATCACATAATCCGCATCTTCAGCTTCTTCCGTCTCTTTAACCCAAATCTCTTCAGGCGACTCGGTCTCAAGGAAGTTACCGGTACCGGCGGAAGCGGGAAAGTCATAGTAATCAATCCTCATCTTACGGATTCTCGGCTTTTTGGGCTGACTTGCAAGTGTACGATCATATTCAGCTGAAATAACCGCATTGACGGCTTTTTTTCCGTATTCATCTATGGATCTATATTGATTTAACATTGCCCATTCAGTTAGTGATGGCATTTCTTTTTCCGTTTTTATACCGAGTAACTGATCGGCAGATACGTCAAGCACTTCGCAAATTCGTAAAAGTGTGACACAATCCGGCTTTGCCTTTCCGATTTCCCAAGTTGACACAGCAGAAGGTGATTTTGCTCCGATGCGTGCAGCAAGTTCATCTTGTTTCATATTTTTAGCAAGTCTTGCTTCTTTAATCCGCAAGCCAATAGACTTCATGACACAACCCTCCAATCTATCATGATGCCATTATAGCACAATAAAAATCAAATGTCAATAGAAAACTTGAATTAAATTCAAGAAAGCCTATTGACAAATGAACCAAATTCGTGTATAATGTAATCACTCCATTGTGATTCGAGCAAAAGCAGAGAAAGGAACAGATGCGTCATGTCAGAGCGAGCCATACTACATATTGATATGAATAATTTTTACGCATCCGTCGAGTGTATGCTCAATCCGGATTTGAAAAAATATCCGATTGCCGTCTGCGGCAGTCAGGAAGAGCGGCATGGGATCGTTCTGGCAAAAAACTATAAGGCGAAAGCATTTGGAGTTTCTACAGGCGAAGCAATATGGCAAGCCAAACAGAAGTGCCCAAATCTTGTGACAGTTCCGCCCCATTATGAACAGTATATGCGCTTTTCAAAGCTCGCAAGACAGATATACGGAAGATACACTGATCTTGTCGAACCATTCGGAATGGATGAGGTGTGGGCAGATGTGACAGGTTGCCAACACTTTATCGGCAGTCCGTTTCATATAGCAGAAGAAATAAAGGAAACCGTTAAGTACGAACTCGGATTGACCGTTTCCATAGGTGTTTCTTTCAATAAGATATTTGCCAAACTCGGTTCGGACATGAAAAAGCCCGATGCCATAACGGTTATTCCAAAGGAATCGTTCAAGGAAAAGATATGGGATCTTCCGGCGACGGATATGTTAGGAGTAGGGCGTGCGACCGAAAAGAAGCTCTCGTCGGTCGGTATACACACCATCGGACAGATCGCACAGTTTCCCGTCGACTTCTTTCAAAGGAAACTCGGTAAGTGTGGAGTTGACCTCTGGCGATTCGCCAATGGTATGGACGATTCCCAAGTTACTGTCAGAGATATAGAAGCTCCCGACAAAACGGTTGGTCATGGTATGACAGCTCTACAGGATTTGGAGAATGACGCAGAAGTATGGAAGTTCATTCTCGAACTCTGCCAAGACATAGGGCACAGACTCTATGTCTTCAATAAAAAAGCAACAGGTATCGCAATAGCGGTTAGAGATAATCAGTTATTTACAAAGCAATGGCAGTGTGGGCTCCCCGTTCCCACGCAAAGTCCTTCCTGCATAGCGAAAGAGGCCTTCTCCCTGTTTACACGCAGCTATGATTGGAGAAACCCAATTCGTTCTCTGACAGTCCGTGCAATCAATCTCATGTCTTTGGACACGCCTTGTCAGTTGGATATGTTCTCTGATCCGATCAGAGTAGCGAAAGCAGAATCTCTGGACAAAGCAATTGAAGAACTGCGCTATCGCTTTGGGAAAAAGATCATCCGCAATGCTTGCCTGTTGGATAACCCAAAGATGTCACCGCATGATAATCCCGATATTATCATGCCGACAGGTGTACCAATGTAGGAGGTTTACAATGCAAACAATCAAACATGTAAAACAGCCTGTGGCAGTTGTTGTTACTGTCAGTAGAGACGGGCAGGTACGCCCGAAAAAATTTCAGTGGAAAGACGGTCACACATATACCATCGACCGTGTGACCAAGGTTGAACGTGCAGCTTCCACCAAGGTGGGAGGCTGCGGCATCCGATATACCGTAATGGTGGAAGGCTTGCCTCGTTTCCTTTACGATGAAGAAGGAAAATGGTTTATGGAAGACGAGGTGCTCATCGAGGTGACCGAATGATTATAGGCACAAAGACCGAGTTTGAAAACCTTGCCGACTACATTTTGAGGGATTACCTCGGAAGCGAATACGACAGTTACTCGCCACTCAATGTAGATGCATTTGCAAAAGATTATCTCAAACTGGATATATCCTATTGTCAGTTCGATCCCAACGAACATATCGAAGGAATGCGAACAGGTCAACAGATCATTCTTGACAAACGGTTAAGTGAACCCACACGATTGGGAGAACGGAACTTTACCATTGCTCATGAATGCGGACATGACCTGATCAATTGGCAGGACCCCGATTATATTCCTCATCAGATTATCAATTACAGAATAAGGAGTCATCACAAAAAGCTGAAAACAGAAAATGATTTCAAAGAGTGGCAAGCAAATGTCGTTGCATCCTGTCTGTTGCTTCGTCCGAATTTAGTCGGTTGGACATTGTACACTTTTGCAAAGAAAGAAAAGATAACCGTATATGACACAAATATTCTGTTTCGTGCGGATCGAACGATTCTCAGAATGATGGCACAATATCTTGGTGTATCTCAGGAGTGCCTGTTCTACAGACTTGACAGACTTGATATGCTTGAACACAAACCGTTGTCAGAATATGATCCTGTCATGGACGCGCTCTTGTTTTGGAGGTGATCAAAGTGCCGAAGAGAATTGTACTTGATCAGGCCTACCTTGAAAGAATAAAAAAGGAAGATGAAGCAGTCGTTGCTTCTCTGACAGCGATGGCGCAGAAGAAGATTCCGTGTAAATACTGCAATTGCCTGACCATAACGAAGTACGAGGATCTGAAAGGTCATTTTATTGCTTTCTGTCCTCGATGCGGACAGGTTGCCACCTATCAGGCAGCCGATTACAGACATTACTCTTATTTACCTATCCCCGATCTAACAGTAACAGTAAGACTATAAACAAAATTGAATAAAAACCATGTATGAGCCGTGGAGTCGATGAAAGTCGCAACATCCCTTGTGCCGCATGAAAGTATCATCCGATAGCAATATTGGATAACTTTTCTGTGGCATAATGCAACTTTCATGCGGCTCCATTTTTGTTCCTTTCTGCTTCTCCCGGCAGAAAGGATTTTTTATGCCTTGGGAGCCTTACATATCTAAATATCCGTAATTCCAAAGTTTGCTCAACCTATCAAATTTAACTCGCAGTAAGCAAAGAAAAAGCAAACGAAAGGAATTACAAAAATGGATTATCAGAACGCAGAATTTTATAAGCTCAACAAGAACAACCCCGACCTCGTTTACAACTTCGCAGACGAGCTCATTACCTATCGCAAAGAAGAAGACGCAAACGGAAACCTTCAGATCGTTGAATACCGCAAGAAGGATGGCAGAAAAGGAAAGAAAGTCACCACTCGCAGAGTTGTCCCCTTCCACGAAATGAGCATCAAAGACTTCGATGCTTGGAAAACACGCCTCACAGAAGAAGCTCTCGAATACCGCAGACACGATGACCTTACCACGCGCGAGAATGTCAGCATCGAAAACCTCCTCGAAACTGACCTCGTATGCGAGGAATCGGTTGAGGACGAATATATCCGAGAGGAAGAAGAAAGACAGCAGTATGCTGCAATAATCGCTAAATCAAGTGAGGTTTTAGCCCTTCTCACTCCTACTCAAAGAAAAAGATACGTTCTTTCTAAAGCTTATGGAATGACGACACGAGAGATTGCTGAAAAAGAGGGCTGTGAACAAAGAGCCGTAGTTAAGAGCCTTCAGCAAGTCGAAAAGAAGCTTAAAAAGGCACTTGACGCAGAAAAATCATAAAAGAACCACATTTTTCGAAAAAAGTTTTTCAAAACACAGAAAAATGGGTACTCAAAACCCCCTGTTTTTTTCATATAGGTGAGGAACAAAATGATCCTCACTGATCGTTGACAACTGAATACCGATATAGCAGATACGTTACCGACTTCGCGCGAAAGCGCAAGCCACACAAGCGAACGACAGAAATGTCCTTCAGGACTTGGACCAATGAGTAGCAATCATTGGAAGGCCATGACAGGGGTTGGGGATAATGATACTTCCGTAATTGCGGGTGCCGGAGAACCCGGCGGCTGGTGAGACGCCAATGAGGTCAGTACGCTGTTGACCGTCTGTTATATGCCCGTGGATAAAACCACAATATCGGGGGTGTCGGGCGACAAATACGATAAGACATATATTCAAAAAAACAAAACGAACCTATTACTCATGAAAATGAGTATAACTATTTTCGGCTGATGGCGCACTGTTTCGGTTTAACCGTTTCATCCAACCATCAGCCATTACATATTATCAGGAGGTAAAGAAGATATGACGGTTCATAAGAATGAAGTCTACTATGCCGACCTGTCACCCGTAATCGGAAGCGAACAAGGTGGCACAAGACCTGTCCTCGTGATTCAGAATGACACCGGAAACAAGGCGTCCCCGACGATCATCATCGCAGCAATCACCAGTCAACAGAAGAAAATGAGATTACCAACACACGTTCCAATCAAGTTGGAAGACGGAAACCTACCGAAACATTCAATGGTCATGCTTGAACAGATTCGAACCATAGACAAAAAGCGTTTACTTCACTATGTTGGCAGAATCGACAAACAATCCGCGCTCTCAGTGGAACGAGCATCTCTTTCCAGCCTCGGAATCGATATCTATAAGACATTCAAACGCCTGTATTCGTAACCAAAACGTGTACTTAAGCACTGGTACATGTCAAATAAGAAGGAAAGGAAAACATATGAGCGAAAGATTATATCTATCAATACTAAAAGATGAACCCGAAGTTCTGACGGTCATTGAAGTGGCAAAAATACTTCGGATCGGAAAGAACAAAGCGTATGATCTGGTGAACGGTGGAAGGCTGTCTTCCATCAAAGTCGGGGGTAAAACAATCGTCCCCAAAATGTGTCTTGTCACATTTCTTTTGGACACAAATAATTATCAATTGAATCCCGTATAATCTCCGGTAATCGCTGGATTTATGAGGGCAAATGTGATATACTTCATAGTGCCGACAGCGCTATGAAGTCATTTGCCAAACACAAAAATAGAAAGGATGATATTCATGAAAAGAATAACCGGTCGGCTGACCGAAAAAAACGGCAAATGGTACGCTGTAATCAACTTATACACTGCGGAAGGAAAGCGCAAAGAGAAATGGCAAGGCCTTGACCTGGAAGCCAAAAAAGGAAGCAAGACGGAAGCCGGACACCGCTTGAACGAACTACTCTCCAAATACAACTCCGGCGATCTGTACCTGAAAGAATCGCTTTCGCATGCAGAACAGGAGCGAATGAGACTGGCGGATCAGAAGGTGGACGAATACATTGTGGAATGGCTTGAAAGCCACAAATGCAATATCTCCGTCCTTACGTATAACAGTTACAAAAGAATGACGGACGGAAGGATCGTACCGTACTTCAAGAAGTTGGGCATTCCCCTCAAAGAACTGACCGGTGATGAGATAAATGCATTCTACATATCGCTCCGGAATGACGGGCTTACCGGTGCAACCGCACAAAGGTATCATTCGATGATGCATCTTGCATTCAAGCAAGCCGTTAAACGCCGTGTGATCCCGACCAACCCTTGCGACCAAGCAGACAGACCAAAGGCAGTGCAATACATAGGAACGTACTACAACTCTGCGGAGATCAAACAGCTCCTTGAGTGCTTGGAAGGCGATCCTATGAAGATAGCAGTCATACTGACCGCTTACTACGGACTTCGGAGAAGCGAAGTGCTGGGACTGAAATGGGATGCGATAGACCCTGTCGAAGACAAAATCTATATCAGGCACAAGATCATCGAAAACAAGCTGAACGGCAACGAGATCGAAGGTCTTGATGTCATGAAGACAAAATCCTCCTACCGCTCACTCCCGCTGATGCCATTCATCAAAAAGGCTTTAGAGGAAGAAAAAGCGCGGCAAGAGGAAATGCAACGAGTCCTGCGTAAATCGTACAACAGAAAATACCTGGATTATGTGTGCGTAGATGCGATGGGGGATATTCTGAAACCACAGTATGTCACAGAACACTTCAAGGTGATTCTCGAGCGAAACGGGCTGAAAAAGATCCGCTTCCACGATCTAAGGCACTCCTGTGCCTCGCTGATGCTGGCAAACGATATTTCCATGAAAGAGATTCAGGAATGGCTTGGCCATAGCAATATCAGTACCACGGCAAATATTTATGCGCACGTGGACAGCGAAAGCAAGCGAGAGAGTGCCAAAATCATCGACAAGGTTCTGTCATCAGAAGAAGCCGTATAAGCAAAAAACAGGGTCAGGACTGCCATCCTGACCCCAAAGTGGCGGAGAGTGTGAGATTCGAACTCACGCGCCGTTGCCGGCAAACGGTTTTCAAGACCGCCTCGTTATGACCGCTTCGATAACTCTCCGTGTATCAAACTGACCGCAAGGTCAGCAAATACCAAAGTATGAAATTGAGAAAATTGCGAGAAAACTGCGAGATGCCCATCTCGCAAAGTGTAAGGAAAAGTGCGAAAAACCCAATAAAATCAAGGGTTTTGGGGAGTATGCTGTGATCAGAACGATAGTTTTTCAAGACCGCCTCGTTATGACCACTTCGATATCCCTCCGTAAGGGTATTCAATTTTAGAACCTGGAAAAAATTTTAGAAAAAACGTTAGAAAGAATGATGCGACGCAGGAGAAAGATCTTGAAAGTCAAGGAAACACAAGGCTTTTTTGAAGTTTGCTTCCGCTATGACAAGAAGTTTTCAAGACCGCCTCGTTATGACCGCTTCGATATCCCTCCGTGGTGGCCGCTATCATCATAGCATACTCCCCCTTTTTTGTCAAGTGCCTTTCGTCTGCCGGGGCGGCGGCCGAAAGGCTCGCCGCCTCTCTAAGGGAGCAGCATCCCGAGCGTCCCCGCCACGATCAGAAAAAGGCCGGCGGCGGAGCGGGCGGTGAGCTTTTCGCCGAAGACAAAGTAAGAAAAGGCGACGGTAAAGAGGATGCTGAGCTTATCGATGGGTACCACCACACTGGCAAGGCCGTCTTGCAGAGCCCTGTAGTAGCAGAGCCAGGACGCACCGGTGGCAAGACCCGAAAGGCAGATGAAGGCAAGTTCCTTTCCCGGCGTTTTCCGGATTTCCGCCTTCTTTTTCGTGACAAAGATCATCCCCCAGGCCATAACCAGAACGACGCCGGTCCGGATAGCCGTTCCGAGATTCGATTCCACCCCGTCGATCCCCACCTTGCCGAGAATGGCGGTCAGAGAGGCGAAAAGAGCCGACAGAAGCGCAAAGAAGAACCAGGTGCGATTGTTTTTCTTTCCCGCGCCCGCCGCTTTCCTCTCCGCCCCGGAAACGGCGGATTCCAAAAGACCGGAAGGCGGCTCTTTTGAAAAGCCGCCGCCCCCGGCAGACAGAGCCGGGCGCTCCGCGCTCCGATCCGCCGCCAAAGCGGGAGAAGCGGGGTCCGGGTTTTGCGGCGCATCGGGGGAAGAGAGGCCGCGACTTCCGTCCGTCCCTTCCTCCCCGCCCCGGGGCGCTTTTTTGCCCGCCTCCCCGGATGCGGGGCCGGCCGGCGGGAGGACGGTCTTCTTCTTTTCGATCATGAAGTAGGTTCCGAGCGCGATGAGGAGGACGCAGAGCGCCTTTACAGGGGTCAGCGGCTCGTGAAGGAAGAGAAAGGCGAAGAGAAGCGTCAGGATCGTGCTGGATTTATCGACCGGTACCACTTTGTTGATATCCCCCAGCTGCAGGGCCCGGAAATAGCAAAGCCAGGACGCGCCGGTGGCAAGGCCCGAAAGGATCAGAAAAATCCAGGTTTTGGCGGACAGCCCGACAATCGCCTCACCGGAGCCGACAATCAGCACCATGACGACCGACAGAAGCAGAACGACGCCGGTTCGTATGGCGGTCGCCACGGTGGAATCGGTCTTTTTGATTCCGCATTTGGCCAGAACGGCAGTCACACCGGCAAAAAACGCCGAAGCAAAGGCAAACAGCACCCACATGATACACTCCTTTCGCGGCATTGCCCGCGGCTTTTTTCGCCGCGGCTTTTTCGCCGCCTTGTTTTTCTCCCGCCCCGTTTTTCGCCTGCCCGTACCCGTCTGAAAAGCGTTTGAAAAAAAGCCGGGGCGTCCGCCTTTCCGGGCGGCGTTTTTTCCTTCGCTGCCTATAGTATAACAAAACCGACTCGTCTGTACAAGAGCCTCGAAAAAAAAGAAGCGCTTTTTCCTCACCCGCCGACCTCCCCTTCGGCTTTTGCGGCGGGCAGCGAGACGCTCTTCCCGTCCGGAGCGGAGATTTTTCTCCGGCCGGTCAAAAAAAACTTTACTTTCGTCCCTTTTTGTGCTAAAATAAATTAATTCCTACGACAGGCCTCGGCCTCTCGTACTTGAGAAAGAAGATGATATCATGGACTCTCTGAAAAAGCTTTTTCCCTTTTCTTTCCGAAATGACGGTGTGGCGGGGCTGATCATCGGCATCGTGATCTATGTGGTTCTCTGCGCCGTGGCGGGGCTGATCATCGGTCTTGTTCCCAATCTGATTGTTTTGGGCGTCATCAAATGGATTCTCGGACTGCTGATAGAAATCTACGGCCTTGTGGGAATCGTTCTTGCCATTCTGCACTTTGTAAAAGCAGTCTGACAAACCGGAGAAAAAGGGCCGCACGACGGGGCGGGGTGCATAAAAGCGCCCCGCCCGTTTCCTTACGGGCGCATTCGCCCTCCGCGGCGCTCGGACAGGCGTCCTTTGCCGCCAAGGCACAATAAAGGCAGACGGACAAAATCGAAAAAGCCTTGCCGCTTGCTCGGCTTGCAGAGAGAGAGAGGCCATAAAAAACAACAAAATCGCTCAGAAAAGGTAAATAAAAGCACCTCCGAACGGGACATACTATAAAAAACGCCTGTGCGTCCGGGGCCCTTTCCTGCCAAACCAGGGATCCTTCAGAACGTCCGCAAAGAGGAGGAGTGAGACCGTGCTTTTTTCGAGCGCCGCCTTCCTCTTCGCCTTTCTGCCCCTGACCCTGCTTTTCTATTTTATGGCCCCCCGTCCGGCGAAAAACCATGTCCTTCTGATCGCCAGCCTTCTCTTCTACTTTTACGGCGAACCGGTCTACACCTTTCTTTTGCTTCTTTCGGCCTTTTTCAACTGGGGGATGGGGCTTCTCATCACCAAGGCATCCTCGAAAAAAGCCGCCGCGCGTCTCCTCTTTTTTACCGTATCCGCCAATCTGAGTCTCCTTTTCTATTATAAATACAGCGGATTTTTTGTCGGAATATTCGCCGATCTCACCAAAATTCCTCTCTCCTTCTCGCCCCCCGCTCTGCCGATCGGCATCAGCTTCTATACCTTTCAGGCCATGAGCTATGCGGTGGACGTCTATCGGGGCGACGCCCGGGTGGAAAAGGATCCGCTCTCCTTTGCGACCTATCTCTGTCTTTTTCCACAGCTCATCGCGGGGCCGATCGTGCGCTATACCGAGGTTTCCCAAGAGCTGAAAGACCGCTCCCACTCGCTTGGCGGCTTTGCCGACGGCGCGTTTCTCTTTGTCGTCGGACTTGCCAAAAAGGTGATTCTCGCCGACACGCTGGCAAAGCTTGTCCGCCTTTGGCAGGAGGGGGAAAAAAGCGTTCTCTTCGCCTGGCTTTATGCCGTCGCCTTTACCCTTGAAATCTATTTCGATTTTTCGGGCTATTCCGACATGGCGGTGGGGCTGGGCAGGATTTTCGGCTTTTCTTTTCCCCGGAATTTCGACTATCCCTATATCTCTTCAAGCATTACCGAATTCTGGCGGCGCTGGCATATCACGCTCTCCTCTTGGTTCAAAAGCTATGTCTATATTCCGCTGGGCGGAAACCGGAAGGGTAAGGCGCGGCTTGCGCTGAACATCGCGGTCGTCTGGCTGCTCACCGGCTTCTGGCACGGCAGTTCCTGGACCTTTCTTCTCTGGGGTGCTCTCTATGCAATTCTGCTTTTGATCGAAAAGTTCGGCGCGCTCCGGCTTCTCGGCCGCCTTCCCCGCTTTTTCGGAAAGACGGTGGGACATCTTTACACACTCTTCTTTGTCGTGCTCGGCTTCGTGCTTTTTAACGCGGCAAGCCTTCCGGCCGCTCTTTCTGACCTCGGCGCCCTCTTCGGGGCGGGAGCGGTCCCGCTCTACGACCGGCGTGCGCTCTATTACGCAAAGAGCTTTCTTCCCCTCCTTCTCTTCTCCGCTCTGGCGGCCACCCCGCTTTTCCACCGGCTGTCCGCCTTTTTGTCCGCCGGACGAAGCAAAAAGGCCGATTCCGCCTCCCCCTCTTCTTTTGCTTTCTGGAAGCCGGCCGCCACACTGACCCTCCTCATCCTCTCGGTCTCCTTTATCGCCGGCGAATCCTTCCGCCCTTTCCTCTATTTCCGTTTCTGACGCCGAGGTTGTTATGCGATTTTTCAAACGAAACCTTTTTTCCCTGGCATCGGTTTTTTTCTTCCTTGTCTTTCTCTTCGGCACGGCGGCCGCCGAAGCCTTTCTTCCCGACCGGAACTATATCGTCAGCGAAAGACGCCTGGCGGCCGATTCGCCCGACCTGTCGCTATCCTCTCTCCGCGACGGCGATTTCGCCTCGGATTTCGAAAGCTACCTTCTCGACAACCTTCCGTTCCGCGAAAGCTTCCGCCGCCTCAAAAACCGGTTTTCCCATAAGATTCTCGGATTGTCGGACATCGACGGCTACTTTCTCACCGAGAACGGCACGGCTAAGGATCTCTCCCCGCTGAACACCGAGCTGGCCGAAAAAAACGCGGCTTTGATCGACCGGATCATCAAACGCTATTTTCCCGAAAACGACAAGGTCACGCTCGCGCTGATCCCCGACAAGGCCTATTACGCCCGCCCGGCCGGAGAGAGGCTCGACTCCGACGCCCTTTTCGCGATCCTCGATCAAGGCGTCGCCTCCCAACATCGGACGGATCCCCTCCTCCCCCCTTTTTCGCTCTTCCCCTATTACGCCCCC
>CALXKW010000059.1 GCA_944389045.1 uncultured Clostridia bacterium
CTGTTGAAATGCAAAAACATGCCGAACCGCAGATCGAGAAAGTCCCGCAGAAGCTCGCCGGTATGCGCGTATTCGTCCAGGACAGGATCGCTTTCGGTGACGGTGACCGGGATGGTGTCGGAAAATTCGCCCTTCTTCACCGTGACGGTGGTCTTTCCCGCCTTGACGCCGAAGACCTCACCGCCCTCTACCGTAGCGATGGCGGGGTCGGCGCTCTCCCAAACCTCCTCGGCGCTCCCCGCGTTGATCTTGCGGAGCGTGAGCGTAAAGCTTCCCCCGACCCGGACCGTCAGGCTCTCGCGCGTGATATAGACGCCGTCGAACCGATAGTCGTTCTTGGCGTTTCCCGTGCCGGCGGCAAAAAGTCCGCTTCCCGCCGTAAGCGCGGCAAGAAGGAGAGCAAAACAGAAGGCCGTCAGAAAAATTCCCGCCGCCCGGCGCCTTCTCTCCCGCGCCGTTTTTTTCCTTACAAACTCGCGCGGATCGCTCTTTTTTTCGCCGCGAAAAACGCGCCGGTTCCGATTTTCTTTCCTTGCAGCGTGATGCGTCATGAAAATACCCTTCTTTCCCTTGTTCATTATCGTATGTATGCGATCGTATGTATGCGCCTGTATGCCGTGGGGAGAACAGCGTCCTTGCCTCCGAAATCCGGCCCGCGCATCGGAGCGATCCGAACTTCGCCGAGCCTCGTCGCCCCGCACGGCCTCCCGCTTTCACTCTATCATGAAGCTCAGCTTTTGGCAAGAGAAGATTAAAAATTCGATAAATTCGAGATAAAATCGTAAGATTTCTTAACTTATGAAAAATCGCTTCACGGCGGCTCTCCGTGTCCGCCGCACGGCGCGCCGGCTTTGAAAAGAGAGAGAAGAACCGTTGACGGCGGACGGCGATTTCTGTTATAATAAACCGAAGAATAAACAAAAGAGGAAGAAACGATGAATGAAAACGCGCTGGGCGTACTCGACGGGCGGGTCTTTTTCGGGCAGGACGACTTCGTCGTATGGAACTGCGTCACCGACGGGAGCGGCGTCTTCGACGGGAAATATCACTTTCATGACTTTTACGAGCTCTCGTATCTCTATGCCGGCGAAGGCTCCTACGAGGTGAACGGCCTTTTCTTTCCGGCCGGCGCGGGCTTTCTGCTCCTCACCACCCCCTCCGATTACCACCGGCTGACCACCGCGCCGAAAAGCAGACTCTGCTATTTCAACGTAATTTTTCGGGAGAACCTTCTTGACAGACGGCTGACCGACCGTCTCTACCGTTCCCCCGCGCCCCTCTGTCTCTTTCTTCCGGAAAAAGCGCAGCCGGTCTTTCATGCCGATTTCGAAAGACTTCACGCCGATTATACGGCCTTCGCTTCCCGCCCCGACGCCTTCTCCTCGCTTCTTGTGAAAAATGCGATCGAATCCCTCTGCCTGCGCTTTTACACCCTTCTGGAGAAAGAGGACGCAATCGAAAAAACGAACTATGCCGCGGCGGGAAGAGAAACAGGGGCGCGCGGGGAAGCCCCACCCGACCGACCGAAAAAGCCGGCGGCACCTTCCGAAGAGAGGATGTCCCCGGAAGGAAAGCGGCCGGATCCCGCGCAAAACAAGCAGGGCCGCACGGCAAAAACGGGCGAAAAACAAAAAGATCTGCCGGAAGCGGACGAGGCCGGGAGAGAGGCCGGACAGGAGGACGAGGCGATCCGCGCAGCCCTCCTCTTCATCCGGGAAAACTACCGAACCCCTCTTTCGCTCGCCCGGGTCGCCGAGGCCGCAGGGCTTTCGGCCGGATACTTTTCTTCCCGTTTCAAGCAGGTCATGAAGATCGGCTTTTCGGAATATCTTCTCCGCTTCCGGCTCACCGTCGCTGCCGGCTATGTGGCGTCGAGCGACCTGCCGCTCAAGGCGGTGGCGGCGATGAACGGCTTTCGTTCGACGAATTACTTTTCGGCCGCCTTTTCCTCCTACTTCGGCCTCTCTCCCCGCGCGTACCGGCGGCGGCACGGAAGACCGGCCAAAGAGCCGCAGGAGAAAGAGCCGTAAACGGCAGACAAAATTCTTTTTCCTTCCGCGATACTCTGTTTTTTCTTTGCAAAAAAACAAAGCCCGTTTCCGGACTTTGTCTTCAGGCTGAGCCGAAGAAAGACCCCTTCGGCTTTTTCGGTTATTTCTTCCGTCCTACGGACCGGCTTTCTGCCAATGCCGCTGAGTATCGGGAGCAAGACTCGATCCCGGCCGGGCAGAGGGAGCTTCTGCATACGCCTTTTATCAGAGGGTTCTCAAGAATCCGCCGCGCTCTCCATCGCCCGAATCCGCGCCGTTTTCGCGATTCTACGAGCTTCTCGCCTCGCTTTTCGCTCCCTCTGTCCGGCCGCCTCACATTCGGCCGGGCTCCTCCCCGTCTTTTTTCTCGGCTTCGTGCTCCGCGCCTTCCCCCGCGTCGTCCGCCTGCCCCACAACGAGCCGCGCCGCCTCCCGATAGGCCGCGAACGCGCCGTAGCAGGCCGTGCTGGCGGCCGCGAAACGGTTGGCGAAGAAGAGCGCCTCGGCAAGCTTCTTTTCCGAAAGCGCCGCAAGACTTTGCGGCGTGATGCCGCTCTGGGCAAGGAAAAAGAGGAAGGAGCCGACAAAGCCGTCGCCCGCCCCGGTGGTATCCACCGTCTTTGCCGGACAGCCGGGCACCGAGAGCGAAAGAAGGCTTCCGTCCTTTCTCCGCAGATAGGCCGAGGCGCCCGCTCCTCCCCGTGTGAGAAGAAGGAGCGTAACCTCTCCGATTAAAAGCGCGCGCGCCGCTTCTTGCTCGGCCAGCCCGCTCTTCCCGCCGAGAAGAAAGGGCAGCTCCTCCTCCGACAGCTTGAGGATATGGGCCTTCGGAAGAAACTCCCACACGGCGCGAAAGAGCGCGGACCGCTCTTTCCAGAGAGGAAAGCGCAGATTGGGGTCGAAGCTGACAAGAGCGCCCGCCTCCCGCGCCAACGCGATCGCCCGCCTGTGTGCCTCTTTCATCGGAAAATCCCCGAGCGAAACGCTGCAAAAATGAAGGGCAAAGCTGCCGCCGAAACAGGCGGGATCCAAATCGTCGGCCGAGAAAAGCATGTCGGCCGACGGGCTGCGGTAAAAGGAGAAGGAGCGCTCGCCGCTCTCGTCAAGGCTGACAAAGGCAAGTGCGGTATTGGCCCGGTCGGTCAGGCGGACCCCCGCGGTATCGATGCCGGCGGCGGCAAGCTCGCCGAGAATCCGGCGGCCGAAGCCGTCCTCTCCGAGGGCGGTGAGCAGCCCGGCTTTTCCGCCCAGAGCCGAAAAGGCGCCCAGAACATTGACGGGCGCGCCCCCCAGCTTGGGGGAAAAGGCGGTGACCTCCTCAAAGGCACAGCCGGTCCGGTCGGGGATAAAGTCGATCAGCGCCTCCCCGATGGCAAGCAGTTTTTTGTTCTGGTCCATCTGTCGCTCCCCTTCCGTTTTGTGTTTCACCCAGATTTTTTCGCCGTAAAATCCGGGGTTTCGTTTCTCGCACACCCAGGGTCTATGAGTAAAACCGTAAAACGGCCCACGTTCCGCCCCGCTCGCACGCCCAAAGCGTTAAAGCCGGTCAGCGGCGGCTCCATACCGTCCCCGCCGGCGTGTCGGTAAGCGTCACGCCCCTCTCGGCAAGCGCGGCCCGAATGGCGTCGGCCTCGGCGTAGTTCTTTTCTTTTTTTGCTGCCGCCCGGCGGGCGATCAGCGCCTCGATCTCCTCGGCCTCGGGGTCGCCGTCCGCTCCGTTTTCCCGCGTGTCCGGGGCGGCGGGCCGTCCGTTTTCCGCGCACTCCTTTGCACAGCCTGCCGCCCCGCACAGCTTTCCCGCAGTGCCTTCCGCCGCAGAGAGAGCGTCCGCCTTTTCGAGAAGCGAGAGGCCGAGCACCTCGTCCACAAGGGCAAGCGCCTCGCGCCGGGCGCGGCCGCCCGCCTTCTCCTTCAGGATGTTGTAGAGAAGCGTGATGCCCATGGCGGTGTTCAGATCGTTGCCCACGGTGCGGCGCATTTCCTCCCGGTATTTTTCGACAAGAAGGCGCGCCTCTCCTTCCCGCGGGAGCGCCGCCGTGCGGGAAATCAGCCGCCGGTAAGCGGAGGCCGCGTTGTCCAGCCCCTCGAAGGAGAAGGTCAGAGGCTTGCGGTAATGCGATTCGAGACAGAAATAACGGTAGGCCAGCGGGTCGTAGCCCTTC
This sequence comes from uncultured Clostridia bacterium, assembly GCA_944389045.1. GTDB lineage: Bacteria > Bacillota > Clostridia > Oscillospirales > CAG-272 > RGIG1993. Next base: position 4,193 of record CALXKW010000059.1, read on the forward strand.
TTTTCGAGAAGCGAAAGGGTGAGAAATTCGCCCTTCGACTTGCTCATCTTGCCGGTCTCGTCGTTGAGATGGTGGACATGGAACCAGTGCCCGCACCAGGGATGCCCGAGGTAGGCCTCGCTCTGAGCGATCTCGTTGGTGTGGTGCGGAAAGATATTGTCCACCCCGCCGCAGTGCAGATCGAGATAGTCCCCCAGCTCCCGCATCGAGATCGTGGAGCATTCGATATGCCAGCCGGGATAGCCCACCCCCCAGGGGGAATTCCATTTGAGCTCCTGATCCTCAAACTTGGATTTGGTGAACCAGAGGACGAAATCGCTCTTGTTCCGCTTGTTCGCGTCCTCCCCCACATCCTCCCGGACCCCCACCTTCAGCGCCTCGGCCGAGTGCCCGGTCAGCGTATAGTAATCGGCCACCTTCGAGGTGTCGAAATAGATATTGCCGCCGGCGGGATAGGCAACCCCCTTGTCAAGAAGCGTCTTGATCACCGAGATGAAATCTTCGATGCAGCTTGTGGCGGGCACCACTTTTTCGGGCTTTCGGATATTCAGCCGGCGGCAGTCCTCAAAGAAGGCGTTCTCATAATAAGACGCGATCTCATAGACGCTCTTGTGCTCCCTTCTGGCCCCCGCCACCATCTTGTCTTCGCCGGTATCGGTATCGCCGGCTAAGTGCCCCACATCGGTGATGTTCATCACCCGCTCGACCGTATAGCCTTCGAACCGGAGATAACGCTCCAAAACGTCCTCCATCAGATAGGTGCGCAGGTTGCCGATGTGGGCAAAATGGTAGACGGTCGGCCCGCAGGTATACATTTTCACGGTCTTCGGATCCCTCGGAAGAAAGGGATCCACGGTTTTTGTCAGCGTATTGTAGAGCTTCATCTTTTCTCCAGCCTTTTTGAATTTCGTTGTTTGGTTTTACGTTTTACCGCGGCCGCGCCGGTCCTTACCGGCATCCGGCACACGCGGTTCTTTCCGTTCGGTGCCCGGCCTTCCCGCGCCGTATCCCGCGCCGTATCCCGCGACGGATGCCGAAAAACGGTTACCGCCGCAGAGAGAGAGAGTATGTGTGTATGAGGGGGAAGAGAGCCCCGCTATTTTCGCATGGTGGGATAGGCTTTTTTCTTTACGTTTTTTTCGGCACGGCTTTCGCAAGGGATCCGGACGCCTTTTCGAGCCGGTCGAGGCGCGCGCTCATCCGGCAGAGCTCCTGTGCGACCGGGTCGGGGATATGCACCTGATCGAGCTCGCAGGTGCGGACGTTTCCGATCTTGACCACCCGCGCGGGAATGCCCACCGCGGTCGAATCGGCCGGAACGGCGTCGAGCACGACCGCCCCCGCGGCGATTTTGGCGCGGTCACCCACCTTGAAGGGTCCCAGCACCTTGGCCCCCGCCCCCACCATCACGTCGTTGCCCAGCGTGGGATGGCGTTTGCCGCAGTTCTTTCCGGTGCCGCCCAGGGTCACGCCCTGATAGATGGTGCAGTTGTCCCCGATTTCGGCGGTCTCGCCGATCACGACGCCGCTTCCGTGGTCGATGAAGAGTCCCTTTCCGATCTTTGCGCCGGGATGGATCTCGATCCCGGTGAGGGTCTTCATCATCTGGCTGATCGCACGGGCGGTCACCTTGTACCCCCTTTTGTGAAGCGCGTGGGAGAGGCGGTGTACCGTCACGGCGTGAAAGCCGGAATAGAGGAGCGCCACTTCTAAATTGGAGGCGGCGGCCGGATCCCGCTCCCGGATCTGCCGGATGTCATAGCCGATGTTTTCAAGTCCGACGGCGATTCTCCCGATGAGATATTTCATAGAACAAGCCCCTTTCTGATTTCTTTCCGGGAGATTACTCTTCCAAGCTGTCCGAAGAGAGACGCTCCCCAAAAAGCGAACGGAACGAAAAAAGCGCCCCTGTGCTTTCACACAAAGGCGACAAAATCGCGGTTCCACTCTGCTTTTTCACTCGATTGCCCGCTAACGGGGGCTCCGGGCCGGGCTACTACTCTCTTCACCCCGCCGACTCGCGGATGCATAAAACGGACGGTCAAGCAAGAGCCTTTCAGCCGAGGGCCCTCTCTCTGGCGCTTCACGCTTTCACCGTTTCTCTTCCGGTCACAGTCTTTCCCCACCCGAAAATCCCATACGGAACTCGGGCTTTGGTCTCATTATACTCTTTTCGGAGAAGTTTGTAAACTCCTTTTTTAAAAATTTCTTTCCTTTTTCCCACACATCGACACACCTCCGTCACAAAACCTTCATTTTTCCGTAAAATACGCATGATATAGTCGGGATATCCATACGGGAACCCGGCAAAACCTCGAAAATTCGTCATTTAGAGGCTTGACTTTAGAGCCATTCGGTGTATAATGGGGGAGGCTGAAAGCCACTACCAAAGGATTTTCGGAGGATCCGTTATGGATGTTATGAACATCATATATTACTGCGCGATCATACTGCTTTCCACCAAAATTTTCGGGATGCTCACCCGTCGGATCGGGCTTCCCCAGGTGGTCGGTATGATTCTGGCGGGCCTTTTGATCGGCCCTGCCATCTTCAGCCGCTTCGGCTGGTCTTTTCACGGAATTCTCGATCCCACCCCTGCCGAGATGGACGTTCTCAACAGCTTTTCGCAGATCGGCGTTATATTTATCCTCTTTTCCTCGGGTCTTGAGACCGATTTCCGGAAGATGAAGCAGAGCGGAGCCGCCGCCACGGCGATCGCCTGTGTCGGCGTGATCGTTCCCGTGGCGCTCGGTACGCTGGGCGCTCTTTGTTTCATGGGAGGGCTTCAGGAGATCACCAACACCCCCAAGCTCTTCAACGCACTTTTCGTCGGCTGCATTCTCGCGGCCACCAGCGTGGGCATCACGGTCGAAACGCTGCGTGAGCTCGGCAAGCTGAATACCCGGGTGGGCACGACGCTTCTTTCCGCCGCCATCATCGACGACGTTCTGGGCATCATTCTTCTCAGCATCGTCACCGGCATCACCGGCGAGGGCAGCATCGGCATGACCCTTCTCAAAGCCGTCGGCTTTTTCGTTTTCACGATCGGCGTCGGACTGCTTCTCCGCCTGCTCTTCAAGCATATGATCCGGATATGGCCCCACAAGCGCCGCACCAGCATCTTTGCCATCTCGATGTGCTTTCTCTTCGCCTACTGCGCCGAAAAATTCTTCGGCATCGCGGCGATCACCGGCGCCTATATGGCGGGACTGATGCTCTCGAGCCTTGACGACACCTCCTTTGTCGACCGCAAGGTGATCGTCAGCGGATACATGATTTTCACCCCCATGTTTTTTGCCTATATCGGCATCAGCGCCGACTTTTCGCACTTCACGCTGGCCGGTCTTCTCTTCGCCGTGGTTTTTGTCTTTCTCGGCATTATCGGCAAGATTATCGGCTGCTCGGCCACCTCGCGCCTCTTCGGCTACCGGGGCCGCGATTCTCTCGCCATCGGCTGCGGCATGATCGCCCGGGGCGAGGTGGCGCTGGCCGTATATGCCACGGGCCAGTCGCTGATCTACTACGGGGATGACGGCGTTCTGCTCGGCATCGACCCATTGGTAGCGACCATCTTCCTCATCGTCTTCTCCTCGATGCTCTGCCCGATTCTTCTGAAGCTTTGCTTCCGCAACACAAACCATCCCTCTGTCGGAGCGCACCGCACACCGACCCGCATTTCGGCGGAAGCCATCGAAAACATCATAGACCCCGACATAAAAACCGACGCTTCGGGCAAAGCCGCTCCGGAATCCCGTCCGCTTCAAACCGCGGCCGCTCTGCCGGAAAAGGCCGTCGGGGGGCGCGCCTGATCCGGCGGAACAATCTTTCGTCCGCCGCAGCGATTCATTTTCCGTTCATGTCGGTTTTTCCGCAGGCTCCACGCACCAAAAATTCGCCTTCCTTTTTCCGCGCAATGTCCGACTCCGCCGTTTTTTCGGTGCGGCGTCGGACATTTTTGCAAAGTTTAGGAAAAATCGAGAGTTCTCCAAACAACTTTCAAGGACCGGCGATTCAAAGAAAATCCTCTTCAACCGAATGCCGGCCGGACATCGATGAAAAACCGGATTTCTGCATATTTTTTGAAAAATGCGGCTATCTTCAGAAAGATCGCTCCGTTTTTAATAGAATCATTCACATATAAATCCCATACCGAAAAACAAGGGAGGTCCACTTTGCTTCAGCTAAAATCCATCACCAAGGAGTATCCCGCGGGGGACACGACGGTTCACGCCCTCAAAGGGGTCGATCTGGCCTTCCGAGACAGCGAGTTTGTCTCGATTCTCGGCCCCTCGGGCTGCGGAAAAACCACGCTTTTGAACATCATCGGCGGACTGGACGTCTATACCTCCGGCGATCTTGTCATCAACGGCCGTTCCACGAAGGAATTCAAGGCCGCCGACTGGGACACCTACCGCAACCATTCGGTTGGCTTCGTCTTTCAGAGCTATAACCTGATTCCCCACCAGACCGTGCTTTCCAACGTCGAACTGGCCCTGACCCTCTCGGGCGTTTCGAAGGCCGAACGAAAAAAACGGGCAACCGAGGCGCTCGAAAAGGTGGGTCTCGGCGACCAGCTTCACAAAAAGCCCAATCAGATGTCAGGCGGCCAGATGCAGCGTGTGGCCATTGCCCGCGCTCTGGTCAACGACCCGGACATCCTTTTGGCCGACGAGCCCACCGGCGCGCTCGACACCGAGACCAGCGTGGCCGTCATGGAGATTCTCAAGGAGATCTCGAAAGACCGCCTCATCATCATGGTGACCCACAACCCCACGCTGGCCGAGGAATATTCCACCCGCATCGTCAATCTGCTCGACGGCCGGATCACGGGGGACACCGATCCCTTCACCGCGGCCGAAGCCGAGGCGGCGATTCCCGCGGCGCGGGCCAAGGCGGAAAAAGAAAAGGCCAAGGGAAAGAAATCCATGTCCTTTTTTACCGCCCTCTCGCTCTCCTTCAACAATCTGATGACCAAGCGCGCCCGGACGATCCTCACCTCCTTTGCGGGGAGCATCGGCATCATCGGCATCGCCCTGATCCTTGCGGTCTCGACCGGCGTCAACGCTTACATCGCGTCGGTTCAGCGCGACACCCTCTCCTCCTATCCCATCAGCATTCTGAGCCAGGAGAGCGATTATTCCGCGCTCCTCGGCGGCTCCTCCTCGGAGGAGCGGCCCGAGCACGAAAACGACGCGGTCTATTCCGACCCGCAGCTCTACCAGCTCTTCAACATGATCTTCGCGGCGGATAAGAAAACCAACAACCTGACCGCCTTCAAGGCCTTTCTCGACCGGGAAATAAATCCCGCCACCAGCACCACCGGCCTCTATCACTACACCTCGGCCATCCAGTACAAATACAATCTGCCCCTCCACTGCTATGTGAAGAACCAGGAGGGCAAGTTCATCACCTGCGACCTGGGCGAGGCCTTCGACGCCTCCGGATCGACCACCGAATCCAACGAGGGCCTGTACAACATGCTCTCCTCCAATCTTTCGATGATCAACCTCTGGCAGGAGATGCTTTCGGGCAAGGACGGCGAGCCGGTCTCCGAGATGCTTTTCGACCAGTACGACCTGATCTACGGCGCCTGGCCCGAGGCCGCCGACGAGCTGGTTCTTGTCCTCAATGAAGACAACGAGATCTCCGACCTGGCCTTCTACGCGCTCGGCTATATGACCGAAGAGGAGATTCAGGAGATGATCTCGGCCGTTCTAAGCGGAGGGAAGGTCCCCTACTCGGAACGGAAGGTCTCCTATGAGGACATTCTCAAGATCGAAATGAAGCTTCTTCTCCCCAGCGACTATTACACCGACCGAAACGGGGACGGGATCTTTGAGTATATCGGCGACGACGAGGCCATGATGGATCTTGTGATCAAAAACGCCTACGATCTGAAAATCGTCGGCATCGTCCGCCCCAACGAGGACGCCACTGCCGGCGCGCTCTCCGCGCCCTTCGGCTATACCTCCGCCCTCACCGACTATATCATCGAGAAAAACAGCGAAAGCGAGGTCGTCAAGGCCCAGTCCGATCCCGCGAATCAGAACTTCGACGTGCTGACCGGCCTCCCCTTCCTCATCACCGAGGAGAACGACATTTCCGACGCCGAAAAGGCCGAAAAGATCAAGGAATATTTCACCTCGCTCTCCGACCGCGAAAAGACCGAGCTCTACATCACCATCCTTTCGGTTCCTTCGGAAGACTATGTCAGCGAACAGCTCGATAAATTTCTCGCCCAGTACGACACCCGCGACAAAATGGTCGCGCTGATCGCCGAAAGCTTCGGCATGTCGGTCGAACAGATCGAAGTCTATCTCTCGGACTACTCGGACGAAGAGCTCATCGCCCTTGTCACCGAGGAGCTCCGCAAAACGATTCTCTCGGCCTACGCCTCGGAGGTCAAAAACCGGGTCGAGACGATCATGAACACCCCCACCGAGGAGGAGCTGGTCCCCCTCGTCGCACAGATCACCGGAGCGCTGACCACGCGCGAGCAGAAGATCGCCTACATCGCCGCCGACTGGGCTTCCTCCACCTCTCTGCCTCAGACGACGATACTTGCGTATCTCTCCGCACTCGACGACGAAGCGCTCGCCGAGGCTCTGAACGCCTCGGCCTCCAAGGCGGCCGCCGAGCTTTATCAAAGCCTTTCCGATCTCTATGCCGATTCGCGCTACCAGAAGATAGCGGCGCTCTTTGACGAGGAATTCATCGGTGAGACCGACGTCACAAAGCTTGCCGGCTACTACGACAACTATATGCCCTCGGTAACCTCCAAGAGCACGCTTGAGGAAAATAAGACTCTGCTCGGCATCGTCGATCCGGCCACACCCTCCTCGATCAACATCTACGCCACCACCTTCGAAAACAAGGACGAAATCTCCCGCATCATCTCCTCCTACAACGAGTCGGTGGACGAGGACGACGCGATCGAGTACACCGACTATATCGCCCTCCTCCTCTCGGGCGTGACCAAAATCATCAACGCGATTTCCTATGTTCTGATCGCCTTTGTCTCGATCTCGCTGATCGTCTCTTCGATCATGATCGGCATCATCACCTATATCTCGGTCCTGGAGCGCACCAAGGAGATCGGCATTCTGCGCTCGATCGGCGCGTCGAAGCACGACGTCTCTCTGGTCTTCAACGCCGAAACCATCATCGTCGGCCTCGCCGCCGGCCTGATCGGCATCGGGGTTTCGCTCTTACTCTGCATTCCCATCAACCTGATCATCCACGCCCTCTCGGGCGTCTCCAACCTGGACGCCTTCCTGCAGCCCCTGCACGCGGTGATTCTCGTCATCATCAGCATGGCGCTCACCATGATCGCCGGCCTGATTCCCTCCC
>CALXKW010000060.1 GCA_944389045.1 uncultured Clostridia bacterium
GGAATCATCACGGGCGGGAGTGCCGTCGGGAAGCACCTCGTAAACCTTTTTTTTCTTTATGCTTAGGTTGGTGTTGTAGCGCGTCGCACTAAGCGAGAAGGAGATGCCGGCCTCTTCAAAGCTCATGGCGCCGCTGTCGGGGCTCTGCGAGATCGCCATATCGAGGGCCTCGCCGCCGTTGGTCTCAAGATACCAGATCTCCACATCGACCGGCGTGTCCGCCTCAAGCGTAAAGCCGCCGAGATTCGAGTAAAGGCTGATGCCGTCACGGTTGAACCAGTGGTGAGAAGCCCAGTACTCGTAGACCTTCTTCATCTCGCCGTTCTGCTTGACAAAGGCGACAAAGCCGTTGTCGATTTTATGTCCGACGAAATAATAGGTCCCGGAGGTCTTTGCCGTGATCGTTCCGGTCCAACGGATCATGTAGCCGTCTCCGGAAGCCCCCGCGTCATAGGGGGTAAACCCGGTCAGATTTTCCGCGCTTCCGGTTTCGGCCGAAACCTTCCGGAGCTGCTCGATCGACCGGTCGTAGCGCTGGGTGTCGTCAAAGCTGTCCCGGTGGTCATCGCCCGAATCGCTACCGACGATGTCGCGGTACACTTCCGATACATCGGAAACTCCGATAAGCTGATAGAAATCCGCCATAAGCCCATATTCCGGCTCGCTATCGTCCGCCGGCGCCGCCAGCGAAAAGGCGGGGACCATGCAGACGAGCATGGCGAAAACGAGGAATGCTGCGATGATTTTTTTCATGTGTTCCTCCCTGTCGTTTTTGTAGATTGCGCCTATCCAGCAAGGAAATTATAGCGCATAATTTTAATATTGTCAACAAAAAATTAAGAAAAAACGAAATAAAAAAACATTTTTTGAAATTTTATGAAATTTTTGAGGGTGTTCGGGCTTGCGGCGATTGAGCTGCTTGCAGAACCGCTGACGGGATTTTTCTCCCTTTCGGATATCCCCTACACCATGTGCGTGGACTGTATGCGCATTGTGTCTCTCGCATTCATACCTGCCGGGCTTTGCATCGCATTCCAAGGCGTGTTCCAGGGCATCGAGGGCGGAAGCCGGTCCCTGCTCATCTCGATAGGCCGGCCGGTGCTTTTCATCCTGCCCGTGGCCGGGCTTTTGGGGCGCTTTGTGACGGGAGCGGAGAATGTGTCGATTGTTTGGTGGACCTTTTTGCTCGGAGAAGTCGTCACCCTGCTCTGCGCGGTGTTCATGTATATTCCGGCGGCGAAGAAAAAGATTCAAGGTTTGAAGATATGCGCCGAATAAAGAATCCCTTCCAAAGACAAGATATACCGCAGGCTTTGGTGTCGACCCGCTCTCCCTCTCGGCTTTGTTCGTAAGAGGAACGACCGGTTGGCGAACATGCCTTGTAAGCCCGCCGCAAGAAAAAAACAAACGAAGCCTCGGTCTGAACGGGACAGACCGAGGCTTTTCCGCGCCGGATTTTACGAGAGATCGCCGCCGAGACATTTAGGGATAAACCGTAATTGCGGCTTTCTCTCCCAAAGCCCTCAGGGCCCGCGTATATACCGCATATATACAAAGAAAAATGGGGTGACAAAAAGCTGTCCCCCATTTTGGCGCGCCCGGCAGGATTCGAACCTGCGACCTACCGGTTCGTAGCCGGGCACTCTATCCACTGAGCTACGGGCGCGTGTAACGGCTTTCACCGTACTTTATAATGTTAGCACAGTTTTTTTCTTTTGTCAAGTTTTTTTCGAAAGTTTCTTGAAAAAATTTCCCGGATTTTCAAGCGGAGGAAAGAGGCTTTCCGCCTCCTTCCGTTTCCGAGGCATGGTGAAGAGAACGCCTTTTTTTCCTCCGCAGAAGAAGATAGCGAACCAGGAAAATGAGGACAAGCAGAACAAGCGAGGCGCCCAGAATGATGCCGAAATAAAGATCGGTGAGATTTACGCGCCCCGTTTCGATGCGGTAGAGCTCCGCGACCTCTGCGGCCAGCGGATTTTCGCTCACATCAAGAAGCAGATTTTCGCAGGAAGCAAAGGCGTCGGTTCCGATATAGGTCACCCCGGCGGGGACGGCAAGCGCGGCCAAACGAATGCAGCCGTAGAATGCCTCGTCGTCAATTGTCTTCAGCGAGGCGGGCAGAACAATCTTTTTCAGCCTTTCGCAGTAGGAAAAAGCCCCCCGGCCGATCTTCTCCAGATTGGCGGGAAGAACGACCTCCTTCAATTCAGGGGAGTTGGCAAAGGCATAGTCGCCGATCTCCCTCACCGTATCGGGAAGGACGATCGATTTCAGCGCGCTGTAATGTCCGCCGAAGGCATACTCCGCCACATAACGCACCTCGTGCCCCTCGTACTGTGCGGGAACCTCCAGACGCTTCGCGTTTCCGGTATAGCCCATCAGCGTGGCATACCCGTCCTCCTCGACCCGGAAGACAAAGCTCTCCCGCGAATTGTCAGGAAACTGAAAAAAAACGATGGCGAAAATAAAAACGATCAGAGCGACCGACACCGCCAGATAGATCCGTACTTTCTTCGAATCGGAAATTTTGATCATGTCCGCATCCTTTTCTTCGGTAGGGTTTTCGTTGAAATTTATTATAGCATCTTTTCGTCTTTTTGTAAAGGCCGGGAAATTTTTTTCCGCGGAAATAAGCTTTTTCGTAAAAACCTGAGAGCAATCGACAGGCACGGCCCGATGAAGGCCGCCGCCTTCATAAAATGCCGCGCTTTGCCGCATACTATTCCCAGCAAACGACAAAGGAGACCGCTATGACCGCGCTGACCGACAATTACAACGAAAACTGCCGTCTCGTCGAGGAGGCGATCGGTTTCGGAAAATGCTTCGACTGCAAAAAAAGAGAGCTCGAGATCCGCGGCCAAGCCGCCTCGCTTTACTTCATCTCCTCCCTTTCGAGCGACAGCCTTCTGGGCGATCTGGTTTACCGTTACCAGAATATCGGACAGAAAGAGATTCCCCTGACGCCGGCAGCATTTCTGGCCGATCTTGTTCCCTACGGGGACGCCTTTAAGGAAGCCGATGTCGATACGATCGCAAGGCAGATTCTCTCCGGCGCCTCCGCATTGATTCTTGACGGAATGAACGAGGGCATTCTCACCGACACCCGCTCCCTGCCCTCCCGTTCGGCGGAGGAGCCGGACAACGACCGGGTGCTCTTCGGCTCCCGCGACGGCTTCAACGAGCTTTTGAAGACCAACATCGCCGCCCTGCGCCGCCGCATCCGTACGAACAGCCTGGTCATTCACCGGGTGACCATCGGCAAGGAAAGCCGAACCGATGTCGCGCTCTGCTACGACGAGAAGCTGGCCGACCCCGCCTATGTCGATACCATCAAACAAAAGCTCGAGAGCATCGACGTCGACTCGCTCACGATGGGACAGCAATCGCTCGCCGAGTGCCTGATCAAACGGCACTGGTACAACATCTTTCCCAAGTTCCGCTACACCGAGCGGCCCGACACTGCCACCGCCACGCTGATGGAAGGCAATCTTGTCATTCTCTGCGACAACGCCCCGCAGGCCATGCTTCTGCCCACCTCGATTTTCGACTTCACGCAGGAGAGCGACGACTACTACTTTCCTCCCATGGTGGGCTCCTACCAGCGCTTCGTCCGAACCCTGATCTTCTTCGTCACGCTTTTTTTCACGCCGCTCTGGTATCTTCTCGTCACCCACCCGCAGTATATTCCCAGCTGGCTCGATTTTATCAAGGTGGAGGGCGACCCCGCCCTTCCGATTTTTTTCCAGATCCTGATCGTCGAGCTGATGCTCGACGGTCTGCGCCTCGCCTCGCTGAACACCCCCTCCACGCTCGGAAACTCCCTGTCGGTGGTGGCCGGTCTGATTATGGGCGATTTCGCCGTCGATGTAGGCTGGTTTATCCCCGAGGTCATCCTCTACATGGCCTTTGTCGCCATCTCGAATTTCACGCAGCCCTCCTTTGAGCTCGGCTACGCCTTCAAATTCATGCGGATGATGCTCCTCGTTCTGGTCGGCTTTTTCGGCATCATCGGCTTTGTCGCCGGAACGGCCCTCATCGTCATTCTCATCGCCTCCAACAAATCGGTGGACGGGAGCCGAAGCTATCTCTACCCGCTCTTTCCCTTCAACGGAAGGGCGCTTCTCCGCCACCTCTTCCGTGTCAAGCTGAAGCCGCGTAAATAGATCTCCTCTTTGTTCTTAAGCGGCTGTCGTCTTTCCCCGCGTTTCTTCTCCTTCGCCGGCCTTCTGCCGGTCAAAGCTCAAAAAGCGCCTTCCTGCCTCTTTTCCCCTCGCCGCGCGGATCGCGCTCCTCGTGCCCGGGATGCGGCCGGGGGTCTTCGGCCGACCGCCGTCTCCCCCACAGGCGCCCCGATAAGAAAAAAGCATCCATTCCCTCCTGCCTTTTCTGACCGGCCGTTTTCCTCGATGCTCTCTTTCCGCCAATCCTCCGGCTTTTCCCCGACGACCCAAAATCTGCCCGAACGCCTTGAAGCAAGAGACAATTCATAAAATATTCATATAAAAGAGAAAAATTTCTTTTGCTTTCGAAGAAAAGAACTGCTATACTGAATTTATCAGGATAGAAAAAGTGCTCGGGAACAGGAGGATGGCTCCGCCAAGATGCGATATGAAAAAAGAACAAAGACGTGAAAGAGTCGGATGGCAGGCAAAGAATACAGACGAGGCGGCACGCACGGAAAAACCGGAAAAGAAAATTCGCTTCGAGAAAGAGCCGGCGGCCGAAAGCGCGGATAAAAGCGGAGAAAACCCAACCGATGAAAAACCGGCCCTCAAAAAGCGGACGGTCAGAAAGCGGCTTCTTGCCGCCGCCGTCACCCTTGCCGCGCTGATTGTTCTTCTCTCGCTGGGGATGCAGACGGCGGTCTTTCTTTCGGCCGCCGTCACATCCTACTGGCATCCCGATTATGAAAAAGAAGACATCGCATCCCTTCTTGACAAAGAGGAACTCACCGAAGAGGATTACGACCTTCTCTACCGCCAGACCGGACTGACCGCAATCGGCGTCGAGCGCTGTCTTGCGCGCGGCGAAGAAGGAAAACAGCGCATTCTGGAAATTCAGGAGGATTATTTCCGGGCGCACCCGACCCGGCAGAGTTATTTCTCGCCCTTCTTTGCGACCGCCTACATCGACGAACCCGTGACGCACTGCTATCTTCAGGAGGGCGATGTTCTTGTGACCTCCTCCACGCAGTTTTCGGGCATGGCGATGGGTCATGCGGGGCTGGTCACCGACGCCTCCTCGGGCGGCGTTCTGCAAACCAGCGCCTACGGAGCAGGAAGCGCGATCGACTCGGTGGAGGATTTCACCGGACGGGTCACCTTTCTTCTCCTTTCCCCCAAAGCCGATAAAGAGACCAAGCTCGCGGTATCCGATTATGCCGAAAAGGAGCTTGTCGGCCTTCCGTACAGCATCGCCACCGGCATTCTGACCGACAAGGAGAGCGGGCAGGAGACGCAGTGCGCCCACATCGTCTGGTACGCCTACCGGCAGTTCGGAATCGACCTGGATTCCGACGGCGGCCGGGTCGTCACGCCGCGCGATCTGGCCAATTCGGACGAAATGGAGGTCGTTCAGGTCTTCGGCTTCGATCCCGAAACACTTTGGCGCTGATTTCCGCCGCCCGATTGTTGCTCTTTTTCTTTGCCGGGGATTTCTCACTGGCCGCACTTTCCCTTGCTCAGTCCCCTTGACGCGCTCACCGCCCGCCGTCCTCCTCTCTCTTTCTCTAGCGCACAGCGCTCCCCGGTCTTTCCGGTCAATGCGTTTTTCGGCCCATCTGCTTGCATTTTATCGGAGTAACCGCCGATTCGGAGGAGAGCCCCCTGCCCCCTGTTGTCAGACAAAGGCTTCCTCGCGGCCCTGTTCGCGGTATTTGCTGGCCTGTAAGCGGAACATGCGGGCATAGTCTCCATTCTGCGCCATCAGTTCCTCGTGGGAGCCCGATTCGACCACTTTTCCCTCGGAGAACATGTAGATGCGGTCGGCCATGCGCGTGGTGGAAAGGCGGTGCGAGATAAATAGCACCGTGCGGCCGTCGCCGGCGGCTCTCCCCAGAATGCCGTGGTTTAACCGGTATTCCGCCAAAGGATCGAGCGATGCGGAGGGTTCGTCCATGATGAGGAAGCGATAGCCTCCCGCAAAGACGCGGGCAATGGCGATTTTCTGCGCCTCCCCGCCTGAAAGGTTCACGCCCTCGTCGTCAAACTCCTTGGTCAGGGGGGTATCGATGCCTTTGGGAAGCTTCTCCAACTCCTCGGTAAAGGTCGCGGCGGCAAGAGCGGAAAGAACCGTGCTTCGGTCCTCTTCGGCAAAGGGACCGTTCATCACGTTTTCGGCGACGGTGGCGGCAAAAATCTTGAAATCCTGAAATACGGCTCCGATTTGGGCGCGATAGGCCTCGAGATCGTATTCGCGGATGTCCACGCCGTTATAGCGAATCACGCCCTCGTCGGGATCATAGAAGCGCATGATCAGCTTGGTCAGGGTAGTCTTGCCCGCCCCGTTGTAGCCGACAAAAGCGATGCGCTCCCCGCGCTCCACACGCATCGTCACATGGGAGAGAACCTCTTTTTTCTCGCCGAACGGGTAGGAAAAGGTTACGTTTTCCAGTTCGAGACATTCGAAGGCTTCGGGAATTTTCTCTTTGCCCCGGATCTTCGGCTCATAGGCCAGAAAGGCGAGATATTTTTCGATATAGAGCGACTGCTCCGGCAATTTCTGAAATCTCTCGATCAGATCGGTGAGCAACCAGTTAAGCTGCCACATCACCGAAATCGAAGCGGCAAAGCCGCCGAGGGCCACCGAACCGCCGTTCAGAAGCAGAACGGCGAAGAAGAGAACGCCGAAGCTGACCGCCCAGGAGACAAAATCCCACAACAGACTCGCCGGCAGCAGTTTCTTTCCGTATTTTATGTCGGTGGCAACAAGCTCTTCCACGGTATCGCCGTACATGCCGTTCAGATTGCGGCCGACGTCGCTTGTCCGAAGCTCCTTGGCGGAATCGGCGAGGTGGTAGGTGCGGTTGATGTAGGAATTTTTCCGGTGCATCGGCCTCTGCTCCAGACTTTTTTTATACCATACCTTGTTGAAATAGCCGTTCATCAGAATCGAAATCAGTGAATTGGCCGCCAGTATCAGGGCGATATAGGGATTGATGGCGGTCAAGAGAGTCAGAATGGTCCCCGAAGCTACAAGACGGTTGATGATCTTGCCCACGCCCTCGCTGACCTGCCAGGCGCGGTCACGGGCCTGATCCATGGCGAAAACATAATCGTTATAGAAGGCGGGATCGTCGTAGCAGGCCAGATCCACGCTTCTTGCCTTCTCGTACATCTCCTTCTGCATATGATACTGGAGCTTCTGATGGAGCAGCGAATTGAAGTATTCCCAGTACCAGGCGTCAAAGAGATAGGCCGCCGTGTAGGAGGCCGCCATAACGCCGATGGTCGCGGCAAATTCGGAAAAGGTCACATCCGGCCTGTCGAGAAGATCGAACAACCGGACGGTGAAATAAGTGGCGAAAGAGTTCATCGCCCCCCATATCAGTCCTTCGAGAACCATGAAGAAGGGATAGACGGGAATATAGCGGGCGACTCGTCCCAGCATGACCGCGTTGTTGTAGAGTATCTTTCCGGGTTTCTGGCGGATTTTTTCTTCTTTTTTTTCTTCGCTGCTCATACAAGCCCTCCTCCCATACAGACGGCGTCGGCGTCGGCTTTTTCGCTCCGGCCCGCCCCGGCTCCTTCTTTCCCGGCTTCTTCCCGGAGATTCTCTTCCCATCCCCCGTCTTTCCCAGCCGCTTCCATGCCGTCTTTCTCCCCGGAGCCGATCCAGGCGCCGGCAATTTCGCCATCCGACGTCCCGACGCCTGCCGTTCTGACGCCGGGCGTCACAGTGCCGGACGATTCTTTTGCGCTTTTTTGTCCGGTATCGAAAAGACCATCCTCCCATTTTTGTTCGGCCTTTCCATCACTCTCCCGATAGTTTTCCGCCTGCTTCCGAAAGAGCGAAGCATAGCGGCCTCCCTTTGCCATCAGCTCGGCATGACTGCCGCATTCCACGATCTCGCCCTGCTCCATGTACAGGACACGGTCGGCCAGAACCGCAGAGGAAAGACGATGGGAGATAAAGATCATGCCGCGGCCCTGGCCCGCTTCTAAAATGTTTTCGAACAGACGGTACTCCGCAATGGGATCAAGAGCGCTGGAGGGCTCATCGAGGATCATAAAGGAGGCGTTTTTCGCAAAGACACGGGCAATCGCGATCTTCTGCGCCTCGCCGCCCGAGAGATTGGCGCCCTCGTCGTCGAACTCCCTCGTCAGCGTGGTGTGGATCCCCTTGGGAAGTGCGGCCACCTTTTCATAGCCGCCGCTTTTTTGCAGAGCGTCGACTACCCGCTCCTCGTCCCCCTCCTCAAGAGGCCGCATCAGAATATTTTCGGCCACCGAGAGAGAAAAAATCTTGTAGTCCTGAAAGACGACTCCGAACTGCGCGCGATACTCCGCCAGCGTCAGGGAACGGATATCCTCGCCCGCCTGCGTGATCTTTCCCGCCGTCGGCTCATAGAAGCGAAGCAGAAGCTTCACCAGCGTGGACTTTCCCGAACCGTTCTTCCCTACCAGAGCGATTTTTTCGCCCGGGGCCAGCGTGAAGGAAATATGCTTCAGCGAATCGGACTGCGCGCCCAAATAGCGGAAGCTGACGTCCTGAAAAGCAATTTCGCCCGCCTGCGGAGAGCGGCTTTCCTCCCGGTCGGAAATTTTCGGCTCATAGTCGAGAAAATAGCGGAAATCTTCGATATAGACGGCGCTCTTGTGCAGATCGGTGAAGCGCGAGACCAACGAGGAAAGCGTCCAGGAGATCCCGGCGATCGAATTGAAAATCACGACGCAGTCGCCGAGAAGGAGCGTTTTGCTCACCACCGCGCGATAGGCGGCGTAGAGCATCACCCCCGGCACCATCAGGGCGTCCATGGCGACATTGAGAAAAAAACGCAGCGCCCCTTTCACCGGACCGTACTTCCGAAAAAGCCGCTTGTAGGAAAGAAAGGCCTCCTTCTGATCGGCAAACAGCTTTTTATAGATATTGCCCAGACGCATCTCCTTGGCATATTCGCTTAAGTAAAAGCATCGCTGCACATAGTTGATTTTGCGCTCCACCGGATTGCGTGCCACATCGAAGTCGTGATACACCTTGTTCTGTTTTTTTCGGACAAGTCCCAGAAAAAGAGGAAGAAGGCCGAAGGCCATGAGAAGCGGATCGATGAAAAAGAGAAGCAGCGAATTGGAAAACAGACTGACCGTCGACCAGATCAGACCGTCGATGGTGTAAACCACTTCCATGCTTTTGCCGTAGGCGTTCTCCATGGCGCGCACATATTTGTCGTAAAAGGCGGGATCCTCGTAGCAGGCAAGCTCCACCTGTCCCGACTTTTCAAAGAGCATGGTTTCGATTCTCGCCACAATCCGCTGATTATAGCGGGGAAAAAGAAGCCTGCTGAGAAAATTGATTGCAACCGTGAAAAGAAGCTGGCCTGCGGCCACGACCGCAAGAAGGATCAGTGTCCCTTTCAGCGAACGCCCCAGCTCCACATCGTTCACAATGCGGCGAAGAAGATAGGCGCTGGAAAAAAAGTTCAGAAGAGCGCCGACAACCGACCAGAGAAAGTAGACCGCAAGATAGGAGGGCGCGGTCTTCTGTATCAGGCGCAGCACAAACGCACAGTTTGAGAGCATTCGCCTGAAAGAAATCTTTTCCCTGTCGTCCTTTTTCTTTTTGGTTTTCTTCATACACAAAAGTTCCCCGATCTACGCTGTCATTTTTATCTATTTTAACCAATTTGTTTTTCTTTGTCAAGATTAATATATTTTTTTGTGTACATAAAGAACAGATTTTACCCAAAAAAGGGAGGGGCTTTTAAAAAGCCCCTCCCCCAAACGCTCCCCTTCGAAATTCAAAAGGGAAACAGGATCCTTCTTTTGATTCTTCCTCCGTCCGGCTGTCTATTCAAGTAATCGTCACACAGCCTGTGCTGTTTTAGAACGCTCTTTCGCCTCAGACGGCTTTATTTTTAAAATATTTTGCCCGGTAGGCGCGCTCGCGTTCGCGAGGCCGCTTTGGGTTTTCTTACGAAGGCGTTTCGTCTTTTGCAGACTGCACGGCGGTCTTGTCCCCGCCAAAATCCTCCCTGCGATCGTCCGCAGCCTCCTGATCGCCCCTTCGGTTAGCTTCCTTCTTTTCCGCCGGGATGGATTCGACCCTTTCTCCTCCGACACCGTCTTCACCGTTTTCTTGTCCGGCACGTTTGGGATTGGCCGGAAACCACCCCTTTCTCACGCGTTCGCGCTGTTCCTTCAGTTCGAGAATACTCCAGAAACAGGAAAAAGCGATCACACCGAACAAAGCCGACAAGAGAGTGCTGTCCATCAAAAAAGACAGGGCGGCGAACGAACATCCGGCCGCGAGAAACCACGGCCAGCAGCGGACGGAGAAATAGTATTCGCATTTGATGACGATCGGATGAAAAATTCCGATTGTCAAAAAAGCGCCCAACCCGATCAGAACGCCCTCCAGATTCATTCCCCACAGTGTCATGAAAACTCCTTTCCAAGAAAAAACGACAGAAATTCATTCCCAACCGATGAGTTTATTATAGCGTATTTTCGGCTCTTCGTCAACTGTAAATGCGATTTATCCCGCTTCTGACCGAAAAACCGCGGGAAAGGGAGAAAAAAAGCACGTTCGCCCGCGCGTCCGCTCGACGATCCCGCGACACGGCCGTTCCGACCGACATTGATTAAAAGGCGGTTTTCGGGTTCGACCGAAATCAATTTAAAAAATTAATTTAATATAGAAAGGTCATTTGACGGCAGAGAGACGGACCCGAACAAGAGCTCGCGGCGGCAATGCCCGAAAAACACCCGGAACAGCGATACCGACCCTTCCGTCCGTCCCTCCCCATACGGTTCAACGGAAAACGCCACAGGACGGACAGCCAAATCGGCAATGCACCGTTCCGTATGCATAAAAAGAAAAAAATTGTCGATTTGGAAAAGTACCGTCGATTTGGAAAAGTATCGTCGATTTGGCGGCGGACCGAAGAACGGTGCGGACGCTTCCGGTCCGGCCCAAGGAAAACCATCGAATCCGCCCGCCTTTCAAGTTGCAATAGGGCAGCGCCAGACGAGCCGGAAGCTTTTTCAAAAAGTAAACAAAAAGCGCCGTCAAAATCGACGGCGCTCATAGGCTCTCATAAACGAAGCGAAGCATTAAGAGTCAGTTGCTCTACCAGCTGAGCTAAAGGTACATCTTCCTTCTTTTCCTCGAAGCGAAGCAAGCGGTCAT
>CALXKW010000061.1 GCA_944389045.1 uncultured Clostridia bacterium
CAGAGTACCTTCCCGTTCGGCGATTTTCCCGAGCCCCTCCTTCTGAATAAAGGAAATGCCGGCGGCAAGACCCGCGATGGTCTCTACCGGCAGAGTTCCCGCCTCCAGCCTCTCGGGGAGAAGATCGGGCATGGATATGCTGATCGAGTCGCTGCCGCTTCCGCCCTCGAGAAGAGGGGCGGGCAGGCGCTCCTTTACGCCCTCTCCGAAAAGCACGAAGCCGCTTCCCTGCGGTCCGAACAGTCCCTTATGGCCGGGGGCGCAGAGAGCGGAGATACGGCAGTCCTCCAGATCGATCTCGCAGCTGCCCGCCGACTGGGAGGCGTCCACGATGAAAAGAAGCCCTTTTTCTGCGGCAAACTCACCCATGGCCTTCAGCGGAAGCTCGATGGGAAGCACATTGGAGCGGTGACAGGCGATGATGGCGGAGGTTTCGGGTCTCAGCTTCTCTCGGAGAGAATAGAGAACGCTTTCGACATCCTTTTCGCTTCTTCCCAGCGAACGGTAGTGATCGTAGGTGACGCCCCGGGCGGCGAGGGCCGCCACAGGCCGCCTTACGGAGTTGTGCTCCATATCGGAAAGCAGAACATGGGAGTGATCGGGGACAAGTCCCTTGATGGCAAGATTCAGAGCATAGGTGGCATTCATTGTGAACACCACATTCTCCGCCCGGCCCCCGAAGAGCGAGGCCACCGCCTCCCGCCCTTCGAAAACGGCGTCGGCCGCCGCGGCCGCCAGCGCGTGAGAGGAACGCCCCGGATTGCCGCCTCTTTCCCGCATGGCGTCGGCCACCGCTTCGATCACCTGCGGCGGCTTGGGAAAGCTCGTTGCCGCGTTGTCGAGATAGATCGTTTTCATCGCCCCTCCCGATGCAGGATGCGCCGCCAGGGAACGTCCGAAATGTCGAGCACGCGGGTGACGTTCTCCAGATTCCGGCACTCGGTTTCGATCCCCCAGCCGCAGCCCTTTTCCGCCTGTTCCGGAGTCAGCTTGGCGACGGTGCAGTCGATCCGATTGGCTAAAAGCACCTTTCTCGCCTTCTGCGCAAATGTCATGGACGGCACGGTAATGATGCATTTGCTCATAACAGGGTTCGGCCGCCCGGAACCCGGCGCTTCGCGTTTTGGGGCAAAGGCGGACGGCGCGGCCTTCCTTTCCTTGAGGTCTTGATTGCCAAATGGGTAAAAAATCGTAAGAGGAGACGGGAAATCCCGTCCCCTCATGCTTATCATATGACGGACGATGGGTTTTGGTACCGGTCAGCGCAAAAGGAGAGGCTGAATCTGACGGCCTTCGAGTGCCTCGCGGAGCGCCGCGGGGATCTTTTCGAAATCCGCCACCAAAGAAGTGGGCTTTTTCTCCGGATCGTCCTGTCCGAGCGGCACAAAATAGATATTTTTCCGAAGAATCAGCTCGCCCAGATTGGAAAGTCCCGCCGACAAGGCGTCGTTGGAAGCCAGCGCAATCAAAAGGGGACGGCCGTTCCGCAGATGCGCCTTTGCCGCCATGGGAACCACGGCGTCGACGACACCGCGGGCCAGCTTTGCCAGCGTATTCCCCGTACAGGGTGCGATCACCATCGCGTCAAAGAGTCTTTCCGGACCGATTCTTTCGGCCTCCACAACCGTGCGAACGGCGGGACGCCCGCAAAGGTTCTCAATTTTTTCCGTTATTTCCTCCGCTCTTCCGAAGCGCGTATCCAGCGCAGCCATTTTCTCGCTGAACACCGGGATTACCTCGTACTGCCGGGTGAGCTCCTCAAGCGCCGCCATCGATTTTTCCAGCGTGCAGAAAGAGCCGCAGAGGGCATACCCGATCGTCGTTTTTTTGAGATTTTTCATTTCCATATGTCTTTTCTTTTCGTCGGTTTTCAGGTGCGAAGAGCCAGTCAGAAACCAAAAGCTTCGGCTACCGTGTCGGCGATGATGCCTCCCGCCGTGCGGGGCGCATACTTGCCGGGAAGACCCGGCGCTGTGATCACGTTGACGCCCAGCTCGGCAGCCGCCCTCAGATCCACGCCGCCGGGCAGCGAGGCGAGCTCGATAACCACGGCGTCTCTCGGCAGGGCGGAGAGAGCGTCCCTTCCCACCACAAGGGCGGGTACGGTATTGAACAGAAGCTCTGTCCGGGCGCACAGCTCGGCAAGCGCAGGATAATTTTCCGCTTCCACACCGTCCGACCAGGCCCAGGCCCGGTCGGTGGATTTGCGGGCCACCACCGTGACGTGAGCGCCCAGCGCCCGCAGATCGGCGGCCAGCATCTTACCAATGCGCCCGTAGCCGACGACCGCGGCATGAGATCCGTTCAGAGTGACGGGCGTTTCCCGGATGGCGATGGCCAGAGCGCCCTCCACCGTGGCGCGGGCGTTGCGGATGGCGAAGGTTTCGCTCTGCGCGTAATCAAAGACCTCGTAACCCTCGGGAAGCGACTCTCCGAGAAGCCCCGCGGCAATCTTCTGTCTTCCCGACAAAAGCGGGAAGAGCGAGGCGATCGGGATCCGGCGGGTGGAAAGAGGAGCGTTTATGTTGATGCCGTCACGGCTGTAAGGCAGCGGAAGCAGGACGAGAAGAGCGCCGAGAAGAGCATCCGCCAGCGTCTTTGCCACAATCAGCCCGTCTAAACTGTGGCTCTCTCCCACAATGTCAAGTCCGAACACATGGGCCTCGTAGCCCCGCGCCGCAAAAGCCTTGGCCGCCTCCAACTGCCGGAGATCACCGCCGATCACGGCGATTTTGGCAGGGGGCGCCGCTTTATTCTCCGCTGGAGTGTAATGGTCGATCATAAAATTCCGTTCCTTTCTCGTTGTTCGGAACTTCAAAGCGAAGCCGCCCCTCTCTCTTGTCGGCGGTCAGCGCCGCCGCCCGCCCTCGAAAAAGGGTGCGGCAGAGGCATCTCACGAAGAAAAAAGGGAGCGTCTTCTGTAACAGTATATGAACCCGCCCTTGAAATGTCATCCCGAAGAAGAGGGAAAGCGCCCCTTTTTCCAAAAAGCCAAAACCGAATTTTTCGCCTCATCCGAAAAGGGCGCGCCGAAATTTCTCTAACAGAAACCCTTGCTCCCCCGAAAAGCTGGCCGCCAAGGCACTTCTTTAGCCGTTGGCCGCGAAAAGCTACTTTTACCGGAAGCTACTCGCTCAAAAGAGCCGAAAAACAAACCGGTCCCCCGGCGAAAAGAGGTCTCTTTTCGCCGGGGGACCGGTTTATTTATTCCTTTGAAAAATCGATTTCGCCCTTCCTGCGACGTTCTTGATTCAGCCTTCCGCCGCCGTATCGGCATCGACCGGCGTCTCGGAATCCTCCGCCGCATCGGAGACGGTATCGGAAGACGTATCGGAAGGATATTTTTTCCATGGGCTCATATTGGTATACACAGTCTCAAAAAACTCGATGTTCAGTTCCCCTGGCACATAGGGCGTGGTCTCAGGAGGGAGCTCGGTTTCGAGCGGTGCGGGCATCTCCCGCCCGCAGGCGGTAAAAAAGGTAACCGAAGCCACCAGAAGAGCCGCGGCTATAAGCGGAAGTAAAAATTTTTTCATAAATCGGCCTCAATTTCTCACATTTCAGAATGGAACAGTTGAAGAGCAAATATCGCTCGTCACGCCGAAAGGCTTCGGGGACAAAGAACGACCCGCTACAGGTTCCGGCGCCCCGCTTCGAATCTTCTCCGCGCCTTCTCTTCGGATCATCCCTCGTAATTCGGAACTCGATCGACCAATTCCTGCACGGGGATCCGCAGGGAAACCAGCGTAGTACTCTCTTCCCCGTTGATGATGACCGCCCGGATGCCGATGGTATAATCGGCTTCCGCAAGAGCGACGTTCTGCAAAAGCATCGACATCAGATAGCCACGCTCAATGCCGAAATCCTCCGATGTGATCGACTCCTCCTGACTGTTTCCGAAAATACTGCCGAAGAGGGTCAGCACCTCGCTTTCCTTGTCGATCTTCTCGGGAACAGGGGTTCCATTTTCGTCGTACACGGTATAGAACAGAGAGATGCGCTCAGCAAACCTCGTGGGGGTGGCGGCGGCAAGCTGCACGTTGAAATAGCGCGCGTCGTCCGCCTTCACCATCCGGGAGACCCGTATGAAAAGGGCCCCCTCCCCCTCGGCATTTCCTGCCTTTTCCTCAAAGACATCCCAATCGCCGTAATTGGTGGGAATAAAGGTATAGGTGCCCACCGGCACGCCGGCCTTCACCAGAACGGTTTTTTCGAGAAGCTCTGAAAAATCGATCTGAATATCCAGAATTCGGGTTTCGATGGCGTTGCGCGAGAAATAGGCCACAAGGTTCAGAGCATTTCCCTCGCGCAGAACGGTATTCACATATTCGGAAAGACAGACCACCGCAAGGTACCCCTCGGTCAGACCGAAATCTTCAATTGTGAGAATATCCTTCTCCGAATAAACGCGCTCATACAAAACGCCGGTTCGGATCCGGGAGAGCGCCGTGGTGACCGTCACCAGATTCTCTTCGTCTTCCATAGAGAACTGATATCGAATTCCCACGCTGTTGTAGAGATTATCCGGCAGGGCAAAGCAGACATAGACGTCTAAATTGCCGTTATTATCGGGCGCGGAAGCCCCCATGTAATAGTCAGAGCTCATTCCCTCTGCAAGCTCAATCTCCTCGTCGGTATAACGGACCCAGTTCTGCACATCGATCAAAGGGCTTTTTTCTTCGATTTCGATCGGATGGGGATCGTTTAGGATATGTTCCGCGAGAAGCTCTTCGACAGAAAAGGTCTGCTTGGCGGTATAGATCTTCTCGTCGCCGACCACATAGAAGGCGGCGACCTCATAGGAGAGATCGGGCTGATCGGTGCGGATCTTGTCGAGAGCGCGGACAAAGAGATAGCCGTCCTCCATGCCGAAGTCGGCGGGCGTAATGGTGACGCCGGTGATGGGATCCTCGATCTCGGTATAAAGCGTATAGAGCTTTACGGCGGTCAGCGCACCCCGGGTGCCGTCGGGATAGATCTGATTGGCCTCAAACCCCACATAGTCCGCCGAACGGGTGGGGACGGCCCCGATAAACTGGATCGAAAAGCGGTTCTCCTCCGGTTCGGAGCAGCGGACGTAAAAGACGCCTTCGGGTATTTCCGGCGCCTCGGTGACAAGAACCCCGTCGGTCGAGAGCGGGCCGTCATCGTCCCTGCTGGCACGCAGAGCGGCGTTGCCGGCCAAAAAAACCGCCACAAACAGGATAAAGAGCAGAGCCGGTGCAACGACTCGGAATAGTTTGCTCATAATGCGGTATGCCTTTCTTGCTTCCGCTTTCCCCGCCTGTAAGAAGTTTCTCGGTGCCATTTCCGAGAAAAGCGAAAATTCATCAAAATATATGTTTATTCTACTATAAATGCTCCGGAATGTCAAGTCCCGCCCGAATTCTTCTCAAAAAGACCGGACGGCACGCACCGCCCGGTTCCAACGGGCGATGCCCTCTTCCGCTGCCTTCCGGTCCTGTGAAGGAGAAAAGAGCGTTTTCGAAAAAGAGAGCGACCTCATCTTATCAAAATTCAAACGGCCCAGAGCAACCGCTGCCATGAAGGCGGCCCCCAGCGCGGTCGTCTCCGCCTGATCGGGACGGGTGATCGTGATGCCGAGAAGATCGGCCTGAAACTGCATCAGAAAACGGCTGGCGGAGGCGCCGCCGTCCACGCGAAGAGAAGAAATGGTGACTTTAGATACCTTCTCCATGCTCCGCACCAGATCGTAGACCTGAAAGGCGATGCCCTCCAGAACCGCCCGGCAAAGCACGGCTCGCCCGGCCCCCCGCGTCAGTCCCACAAAGCCGGCCCGGGCGTACATGTCCCAGTGCGGCGCGCCGAGCCCGGTAAAGGCCGAGACAAAAACCACGCCGTCGGTGGAAGGAACGGTCTCGGCAAGAGCGGAGCATTCGGCGGCGGTGGAGACGATGCCCAGCGAATCGCGGAGCCACTGCACCGAGCTGCCCGCGTTGAAGACGCTCCCCTCTAAGGCATAGGTCGTCTGTCCGCCGAGCCTCCAGGCGGGTGTGGTGATCAAATGGTCGTCAAAGACCGGCGTCTCGCCCACGTTCATCAGTGTAAAGCAGCCGGTGCCGTATGTATTTTTCACATCCCCCAGCGAAAGACAGCGCTGCCCGAAGAGAGCTGCCTGCTGATCTCCGATGGCCGAGAGAATGCGGACATTCCAGAGAAAGGCCGGAATATCCTTATCCGGCCGGATCGCGCCGAAATCGTGCGCCGACTCCACCACGCCGGGCAGAATCGAGAGCGGGATTTTGAGTAGTCTGCAAAGCTCCTCGTCCCACGCGCAGCGCACGATGTCGAACAGCATGGTGCGGGAGGCATTGGTAATATCGGTGAGATGGCGGCCGGTGAGACGGAAGATCAGATAGGAATCGACCGTGCCGCAGGCGAGCTCGCCCCGCTCCGCCTTCTCTCGGGCGCCCTCCACATTGTCGAGAATCCAGCGGATCTTGGTGGCCGAAAAATAAGCGTCGATCGGAAGGCCGGTGATCTTCTTGATCCGCCCGGCATAGCCGCGTTCTTTCAGCTCCTCGCAGAGAGGCGCCGTCCGCCGGCATTGCCAGACGATGGCGTTGGCCACCGGCCGGCCGGTGGCGCGCTCCCAGACCACCACCGTCTCGCGTTGGTTGGCGATCCCCACCGCCTCGGGAATCTCGTCGATACCGTACATGCAGTCGGCAGCGGAGCGCAGGACGCTGACATAAAGCTCCTCCGGCGACTGCTCCACATAACCCGGCTGGGGAAAAAGCTGCGTTGTGGGATGAGAGGCCTGAGAGACCACATGAAAATCTTTGTCGAAAAGAATGGCGCGGGACGAGGTGGTGCCCTGATCGATGGCCAGAATGCTCATACGCTCTCCTTTCTCCGCCTCACAGGCGGAGGTTATTTTTCTGTCGCTCTTTGTCACGGCAGCGTCGCCGTCACTGTCGTTTTCCGTATTTTCTATTCTCCTCTATTATCGCAGAAAACCCTTCTTTTGTCAACACCGCCGTTTTCCCTGGCGCCGCCTTCCTTCTTAAGAGGCACTTTCCGCTTTTCTCCCGAAAAGAGAAGGGGCCGACCGCACTTCTTCGAATCTTTCGGCCGCTGTTTGCGCGCCTTTTGTTCAACGGCGGTTTCTATGCGCTTTTCCGGTGAGAATGTACAGAAGAAAAAAGATTGCTTTTTTCCCTAAAAGGTGTTATAATGGCCATAATAAAATACGTCGTTTTGCGGAATCGCACCCCGAAAAAAGCGGCGGAATCGCCGTCAATGCCAAGGAGAAAGAAATGACCGAGACAAGCTTTTCCTATTCTTCCTGCGACCAAAAGCACACCCTCGCAGCCACGCTCTTTCTGCCCGAAAAAGAGCCCCGCGCCCTCTTTCAGATCGTACACGGCGTAGCCGAGCATGTGGGGCGCTACCGCCGCTTTGCCGAATTTCTGACCGCGCAGGGCTTCCTCGTCTTCGGAGAGAACCATCTGGGCCACGGCCCCGGCGTGGAAAAGGCCGAGCGCGGCTTTTTCGGCGAGGAAAACGGCTGGGATACCGTGGCGCGGGACAGCGCCGCCCTTTCGGAAGAAATGCGGGCGCGTTATCCCGGTCTGCCTTTTGTTCTTTTCGGTCATTCCATGGGGTCTTTTCTGGTCCGAACCATTTATCTGCGCGCTCTCACCAAACCCGACGCGGTGATCCTGAGCGGCACCGGCAACATGTCGAAGGCCGTGATTTTCGCGGGAAAGCTGACAGCGAAAAGAGAGCTTGCCCGTCTCGGCTCGAAGCAGTGCGAAAGCCCGCTTCTCGACCGGCTGGTCTTCGGAAGCTACAACAAAAGATTTTCCCAAACGCCGGGCGGAAACGACTGGATCACCTCTCTGCCCGAGGAGCTTGCACGCTACGACGAGGACCCCGACTGCGGCTTCAAAATCAAGCTGGGCATGTTCATGGATCTTTTTGACGGGCTTTCCTTCATCGTCTCCAAAAAGAACATCCGCCAGGCCGACAAGGAAATCCCGCTCCTGCTTCTGGCCGGTAAGGAGGATCCCGTCGGAGCGAGGGGAAAAGGCGTGCGCGCGGCCGGACGGGCCTTTCGCCGAGCCGGCGTCCGCGACGTTACAATACGCCTTTATGAGGGCTGCCGCCATGAAATTCTGAACGATTCCTGCCGGACGGCCGTGGAGCAGGACATCCTGACCTGGCTGAAGAAGCGCCTCTCTTTCTGACGACAAAAACCCGAAAAGGAGAACGAAAATTTTTTATGAATTCAGAAGAACTGCTTTCTTATTTTGATAAGGATACTTTCGCCACCAAGACCGTCGGCATTCTGACCGACGCCGTAGAGGAAAACCGTGTGGTTTGCCGCCTGCCCCTTTCCGACGCGCACCGCAATGCGGACGGCGCTGTGATGGGCGGTGCGATTTTCACGCTGGGCGATTTTACCTTCGCGCTTTTGGCCAATCGAAATAAGTACGGCGCCGTCTCCCTCTCTTCCAACATCCAGTTTCTTGGCGTGGCCAAAGGAAACGCGCTGATCGCGGAGGCCAAACCCATCAAGGAGGGCCGCACGGTGGTCACCGCCGAAATCTCCATCCGGGACGAGCTCGGCACGCCGGTGGCTTTCATGACCTGTACCGGCTTCTGCAAAGGCTGATCATTCCGCCCTTCTCCCGCCGGCTTCTTTTTCGACCCGTTTTCCCCCTTTCGCGCCCTCCGATGTTTTGCCCCTTTGCTCCTTTTGTCAGACGGTTCTTTCCGATTTGGTTTTGAAAAAGGCAGGATAGCTATGAAAGCCATCGTCACGGGCTTTGAGCCCTTCGGCCGATTCCGCCAGAATCCTTCTTGGGAGGCGGTCAAACTGATCTCCGAGCGGCCCGGAAAAAACATACTTGTCCACAAAATGCTTCTGCCGGTGGAATACGACCGCTGTGCCGACCTGCTCTGGGAAGCGGTTCTCCGCTTTTCGCCCGACGTGGTGCTCTGTACCGGCGCGGCCGCGCGGGCAGGTGCGCGGCGAAGCGCGATCACGCCGGAATATGTGGCGGTCAACATAAAGGACTCCGCCACGCCCGACAACAACGGAAAGGTCTCGATCTTCGAAACGATCGTGGACGAGGGGGAGAGCGCCCTCTACACCAATCTGCCCATCACCGACGTTCTCGACGCCATCCATTCGGCCGGGGTGCCCGCGGCGCCCTCTTTCGATGCGGGCACTTATGTCTGCAACAACCTCTTTTATCGTCTGATGTTCCAGATCCGGCAGAGCGGAAGGCGCCTTTACGGCGGGTTTCTTCACCTTCCTTCCGAAGAGGCGGTCGCCTCGCGCGACGCGGCCCGCGCGCTCGAAGCGGTGCTGCTCATGCTGGCCGACAAGCCGCCGGCCAAGCCCCATACGCTCCGGGGAAAGCCCTGAGCCTTTCCCCGGCCGCCGTCTCAGTCGTTTTCCCCTTTACCCGCTTCCCGCCGGACAAAAACGTCCGGCGGGTTTCTTTTTCCTTATTTAGTCAAGCGTTGGATTTGCTGCCCGAAAAAACGGAAGGGATAGCTTTGATTATTTATTGAGAGTATGGAACATTTCTCATTATTGGGGATTGAAATGCTACTTTGAAAGCTTCGCATCGGATTTATAAAAAACACCATTGAATCCGACTTTAGAAGTTCAGATTTCAATGGTGTTTTCGATGGCGGAGAAGGAGGGATTTGAACCCTCGCGCCGTTATTCACGGCCTACACCCTTAGCAGGGGCGCCTCTTCGGCCTCTTGAGTACTTCTCCGTAACGCAGTCAGCCGCATGGGTTATTATACCACACAAGGCTTTCTTTTTCAATAGCAAGATTTATTAATTTTTTATGAACGAGCAAACGGCAATTGAAAGGCAAGTCTTGACAAAAGACCGGGACTGTGGTAGAATAACCGCTGTTTGCCCTCCTTCTGTCAGGAAAACCGGCAGAGCCCGGAAAAGGGGGAAATACAAAACAGGAGACCGTATGGGCCGATCCGCCAACATTCGCTTTTTAGGGGAAGAGAAAATCGGAAAACTGATGCTGAAATTTTCGATTCCCTGTGTTCTCTCGCTTCTTGTCAGCGCCCTATACAACATCGTCGACCAGATTTTCATCGGCAACAGCGAACTCAGCACGTTGGGCAACGCGGCCACCGGCGTGGTCTTCCCGCTCATCGTCATCACCCACGCATTCGCCTGGGGCTTCGGAGACGGATGCGCCGCCTATCTGAACCTCTGCCAGGGGCAGGAGGGCGACCGGAAGGCCGACCGCGCCATCGGCACCGGGATCGTCCTCACGCTTTTGTCCGGTCTTCTTCTCATCGCCCTCTTCTTTCCTTTCCGCACCGAATTGCTCCTTCTCTTCGGAGCATCGGAAAACAGCCTTCCTCTGGCGGTCGAATATTTCAACATTCTTCTCTTCTTTTTCCCGGCCTACATGCTGGCCAACATGCTGAATTCGGTCATCCGTGCCGACGGAAGCCCCGGCTGGGCCATGACGGCCATGCTGGCGGGCGCCGCAGTCAATCTGATTTTAGACCCGATTTTCATTTTCGGTCTGCAAAAGGGGATGGCGGGCGCCGCGCTGGCCACCGTCATCGGTCAGGTGGTCAGCCTTCTTTTCTGCCTTCTCTATTTGTTCCGCACCAAAACCTTCCGTCTTACCCCCCGAAGCCTTCTTCCCGATTTTTCCGCCTTTTCGGGAGCCCTCAAGCTCGGCGCCTCCTCCTTTATCACGCAGATAACGATCGTACTCGTCTCCTTTGTCTCGAACATCACGCTGGCCAGATACGGCGCCCTCTCCTCCTACGGAGCCGACATTCCCATCGCCGTCATCGGCATTGAAAACAAGGTCTTCACGGTGGTCGTCAATCTGGTGGTGGGGATCGTACTCGGCTGTCAGCCGATCGTCGGCTACAATATGGGAGCCCGAAAGTTCGACCGCGTCCGAAAGCTCTACCGCGCCATCCTTCTCTGCACCCTTGTCATCGGCCTTTTTTCCACGCTACTGTTCGAATGCTTTCCCCGTGCGGTGGTCTCTCTCTTCGGCGTTCCGACCAACATTCCCAATCCCGCCGATTACTGGATCTTTGCGGAAAAGACCTTTCGGATTTTCCTCTCCCTGATCGCCTTCACCTGTGTGATCAAAATGTCCGCCATCTTCTTTCAGGCAGCGGGACGGCCGGCCTTCGCCGTGATCTCCTCGCTGAT
>CALXKW010000062.1 GCA_944389045.1 uncultured Clostridia bacterium
CGGGAAATCGACGCTGCGTTCATCAACCTGCACACGATCAAGCCGCTTGACGATGAGCTGGTCGCCCGCTATGCGGTCAGAACCGGTCACCTCTTCACCGTCGAAGAGCATTCGGTGATCGGCGGCCTCGGCGGCGCCGTGGCAGAGGTTCTCTGTGAGAAGGCGCCCGCGCGGCTCACCCGGATCGGCGTTGACGATTGTTTCGGAATCAGCGGTCCCTCGGGCGAGGTTCTCGCCTATTTCGGCCTTTCCGCAGAGGGCATCGCCGCCAAGGTCCTTCGGACTCTGAAGGGCTGAGGCCGCGTGCTGCGGAGGACCGCAGCGGAAAGAGGCCGGAGGGAATAAGCACGGACGCGGTGCTCTCCTGACCCGCGAGGGCTTTGGGAGCCACTGCGGGGCACTCACCGTTCGGGCGTCCTCTTGCCATCGCTCTTCTCTTTCCTTACATATTTACACACACGTGCTCCCTCGCTCGCTTATGGTTCTTCAGAATGAATAAAACATCCCGAAACCAGAGATTCTGTCTTTGGCGGCGGGATGTTTTTGGTTTTTTGCCTTTTTTACAGGAGCAAAAAGCTCGGAAAGACGGCGGGATCATACAAAAAACCGGTCTATCCGAAGACCGAATCCGGGCATAGAATCAACTTGAAAAAAGACGGCTTGAAATTTTGGTCCGGAAGAATATTTCTTGAACCATGGTGAGGGCTATCGTCTTGCTTTCTAAAAGATAAACCGGTTTTTGCTTCATGAAGGGGAGCCTTACAGCCTAAGGGAGAAGACGGAGTGCTCCGGGGTATCGGGGAGGGCGGGCTTTTTCGATTCGCGGGCCAAAAAAGCCGGCTCCTTTATGGGGCCGGCCTGTTTTTGGGAAAAGCCTTATGTATGTTCTTTATATATGTGTATATGTGTCGGCGTTCCGCTTTTCGGTCGGCCTTGCTTTGTTGTCGGGGTCTTATCTTGTTCTTTATTTCAGAATGTCGATCGATACAAGGCTGCCGGTTGTGCCGGCAAAGGCGCAGGCCGCGTTTGCCTCGTCGGTGTCGATATGCATGGCCAGCGCGAATTTATCGCTGACCCGCACCACGGTGTCGCAGAAGATGGTGGTGCGTCCCTCGCTCTCGATCTTGACCGCGACCACATCCTTGTCCTTGACGCCGAACCGCGCGGCGTCTGCGGGGGTCATGTGAATATGCCGCTTGGCCACGATGACGCCTTCGGGAAGCTCGACTTCGGCCCCGTTCGCGGGGTTGACCAGCTTGATGCCGGGGGTTCCCGCCACGTCGCCGCTCTCACGGACGGGAGCCGTGATGCCGAGCGTGCGGGCGTCTGTAAAGGATATTTCCACCTGTCCCGCCTTGCGGACCGGCCCCAGAATGCTGACCCCGGAGATGGTTTTCTTCGGACCGACCAGATCGAGACGTTCGACGCAGGCGTACTGGCCGGGCTGGCTGAGATCTTTTTTTACGGTGAGTGCGGCGCCTTTACCGAACAGCGTCTCCACCTGTTCGGCGGTGAGATGAATATGGCGCGCCGACGTTTCCACGATAAAAGTTTCCATTTTTGTTTCCTCTTTCACATCGTATGGTGATTTTTCTTTTGCTTATAATAAAGAAAAGAACCTTTGCAATCTTACGGTTATTTTAACATAAAAAAATCAGAATGTAAACAGAATCGGAGAATTTTCATGAAAAAAAACGATTTTTGGCAGGTATTTGGACAGCCCGCGGTTCCCGTCCCGAATAAAAAACGAGAGGCTTCCGACAAGAAAGTGGATGCCTTCGGCCGGGGAAAGCAAAATGAGGCGGAGCAGCGGCAAAAGGAGAGCGGGGTGGAACTTCTTTTGAACGAGACCGAGTCTTCTCCGGAGAAGGGCGGCGAAGAAAAGAACCGGCGTGAGAAGGAGAGCGGACTTTATTTCCCCTTGGGGGAAAGGGAGGAAAAGAGCGGAATCCGTTCGATCACCATCATCGGGCAGATCGAAGGGCATTTTCTTCTTCCCGACACACAGAAGACGACGAAATACGAACACATTCTGCCGGCACTGGTGGCCGTGGAGGAGGACGAGCGGGCCGAGGGGCTTCTGGTCGTACTCAACACCGTGGGGGGCGATGTGGAAGCGGGACTTGCCATCGCCGAGATGATTGCGTCGATGAAAAAGCCGACGGTGTCTCTTGTCCTCGGCGGCGGGCATTCGATCGGGGTGCCGCTGGCGGTCAGCGCGCGCCGTTCCTTTATTGTGCCCAGCGCCACCATGACGGTTCACCCCGTGCGGATTAGCGGCACGGTCATCGGCGCGCCGCAGACCTATTTTTATCTCGAACGGGTACAGGAGCGGATCGTGCGTTTTGTGGCTGAGCATTCGGCCATCTCGGCCGAGCGGCTGACCGAGCTCATGATGGTTCCCGATCAGATCGCGACCGATATCGGTAGCATCATCGACGGCCGTCAGGCGGTGGAGGAGGGCATCATCGACGAGGTGGGCGGGCTTTCGCAGGCGATTGCGGCGCTGAAGGAAATGGTTCGGAAGGAGAAGGAGGAGCGCGGTTCGCTTTGATCGCCGCTCTCTCGTTCTCTCTGCATTCTGCCGACCGCCGTGTGCGGAGGACACAGACGGCGGAGGTCAGATCTTCTCTTTGCCGCGCGGTTTTGGTTGTTCTCCGAGCAGAGAGAAGGTTCCGTCCGAACTGCCCGGACACAGCTTTGCCGTACGAACGCTCTATTTTCAAGGACTTTTTTAAATTTTAACCGGATCTGGAAAAGATTACAAAAAATTCGGGACGGCCGTTTGCGAAAAGGCCTGTCCGAGCGGATAAGGGGAAAAAAATTTTCTTTCAAGCTGGGTTTTGGTTGACAGGCGAATGAAATTGTTATATAATTGTGATAAAATAGCGATAGAAGACGGATAATGGGCGTTTTATATCAAAATGCTCTTTCCCCTCGCGCCGGAAAGGGGTAATGCAATGGATATTTTCGACCGTTTGGAAACATACCGCCGCCGGGTGGTTGTTCTTTCCGCCGCCGCGGCGCTTGTCTTTGCGGCGGGGATTTTGCTTCCGGCGATTTTCGGGGAAAAGGCCGGCGCGGGCTTTGTTCCGTTATTTCTGATCGGTATTCTTCCGTCGCTTCTTCTTTTGGGACTGATCGGCGGCATCGCGTTTTTTGTGCATCGCTATAAGGTTGGCTTCCGAACCGGGCTTGCCCGGGCGGTCTGGTCCGAATACTGCGAGGGGCTTGTGTATGCGCCCGAGAGAGGCTTTCCGAAAGAGCGGCTGGCGGCCGCGGGAATGATCCTGATGGGCAATACATACAGGTCGCAGGGCTATCTTTCGGGCCGTCACGGCCCCCTTTTTCTGGAAACGGCAAGCGTTTCGATAAAAAACATTCTTCTAAACCAAAAAACCACCGCTTCTGTCACCTTTTTTGACGGGCTTTGGGTGATCATAACCCTCGATCGGCCCTTTTCCTGCGATATGCTGATCCGCGAAAAAGGATTTGCCGCCGCGCAAAGCCTCTCGGATACCGGTCGGACGCCGCTTGCGCCGGTTCGGGTGGAGGATGAGGAATTTCTCGGCTATTTTCGGGTCAGCGCCTCCGACGGGGAAAAGGCCGCCGCGCTTCTGACCCCTACGCTGCGGGAGGCGATCCTTTCGGTCAATCGCACGCTTATGGGGGATCTGATGTTCGGCTTCTTCGGACGCGAGCTTCATGTTGCCCTTCACGGCTGGGAAGAGCCGCTTGAACCCTTCGTGCTGGGAAGATTCTGCCGGGAGGAGATTCGGGACGCGCTTCTCACTCCGATTCGTGTGGTCGCCGGTCTTGTGGAGGCGCTCGAGGAGGAGCCGGCTCTTTTTCTTCCGCCAGAGAAATCTTCTTAGCTTAGGACCGTTCAAAGACTTGCTTTTTCATAAAATTTTCGGTTTCGCGGCATTTTACAGGCACATGGCTTTTGCACCGGGTCGTGACGAATAGTCGTGACGAATAGCGGATAGCGGCAGAAAAATGAGTAGTTATTCAAAAGCGCGGAAAGAAGCGCAAAAGACAAAAAGCATAAGAGAAGAGGGCGGCGCACAGCCGCCCCGGGAGCGTGTCGTATGGATGGTCTGAAGGAAATTTTCAAATTTGTCACCGAGATGGATATTCTGGACCTTCTTGATATCTGTCTTGTCTGGGTCATTCTCTATCTGGCCTACAAATTCATACGCGAGCGCCGGGCGGGCAAGCTGGCCGTGGGCGTGGTGATTCTTCTGGCCCTGCAGCTTGTGAGCGATTTTTACAATCTGATCGCCATGAAGTTTATCCTGCAGAACGTGCTTCAGGTAGGGCTGATCGCTCTGATTATCGTCTTTCAGCCCGAATTGCGGTCGGCGCTCGAAAAGGTGGGAGGCGAACCCTTCCGCAGCATCAAGAATCTCACCGATACCAAGGACGCGGCGCTCTACAGCGAGGCGATCGACAACATCTGCGAGGCGGTCTGCGACATGTCGCTCGACAAGACCGGTGCGCTGATTGTGATCGAGCGCTCGACCAAGCTCGGGGAATTCATCCGCAGCGGAACCGAGATTAACGCCGACGTGAGCTCCTATCTGTTAAAAAATATTTTTTTCAACAAGGCTCCTCTGCACGACGGGGCGGTGATCATCCGGGGTGCGCGGATTCAGGCAGCGGGATGTTTTCTGCCCCTTTCGACCAATACCGATATTGTGAAGGATATCGGAACCCGTCATAGAGCCGCCATCGGGATGAGCGAAAATTCCGATGCCGCCGTCATTGTGGTCAGCGAGGAGACCGGCGTGATCTCGGTCGCTTTGAACGGCCGTCTGACGCGAAATTACGATTATACGCGGCTTCGCAAGGAATTGACCGATATTATGCTGGAGGGCAGCGAAAAGGCGAGACCCTTCAAAAAGCGCTTCCGCGTGAAAAAGGGAAAAGACGGAACTCCTTCGGATCCGGATGACAGAGAGGAGGGATCGCTGTGAGAAGAGAAAAAGAAGATGAATATAAACGCCATGTCGAAGAAACAAGCGGGGACTATACCGTAAAAAAAAGCAAGGTTCTGGACAACGTCGCCAAAGTGGTGACCCTGATCATCGCTTTTTTAATCTGGCTTTATGTGATCAGCACCACCGATGTGGCGGTAAACGAGACCTTCGATCTGATTCCGATCGACATTCAGGGCGTCGAGGAAATTCAGGAAAACGGGCTGGCGGTACAGTCGATGGATTTTGACCGGATCAACGTGACCCTGACCGGAACGCGCAGCGCTCTTTCGAAGGTGAACAGCGAAAACCTTTCCGCCTATATCGATCTGTCGGGCATCTCGTCTCCCGGAAGCTATTCCCTGACCGTCAAATACAACATGCCCTCAGGCGTGGCGCTGGCTATGCCCTCCGAGACCGTACAGGTCATTGTGGACCGCCGCAGCACCCGCGTTTTTACGGTGGATTCCTCCAAAATCCGTCTGGACAGCTGGAACGTGGCGGAGTTCTGCCGCATCGACTTGGAAAAATCCACGGTCGATATCGACTATGTGGTGGTCGACGCCCCTACGATGGTCCTCTCGCGGGTGGCCGACGTGCGGATCCGTTCGAACACCACCATCACGCTTTCGACCAACAGCGACGTTTCGGCCGAGGTGGAATTGATCGATCAGAACGGGGACGTGATCGAGGATTCCTCGATCAACGTCAGGGCCTATAAAGGGGGGACGATCACCGAAAGCGGCAGCCTGTCGGGCGGAGTATACAAGGGAACGGTCAGCGTGTCCATCTCGCTGATCAAGGAAAAGACCGTTCCGTTAACGGTACGCGACAGCGACGGCCTGTTATCCTCCGACCGGGTCACGCTTTCTCCCTCCTCGGTGGTGATCAAGGGCTCTCCCTCCGTGGTCGATTCGCTCAGTGAGATCGAGCTCGGGACCTTTTCCTCCAAAAATCTGACCGATGTGACGGGGGGAACGGCTCTCCTCTCTTTCGAATCCCAAGGACTTCCCGAGGGAATTGATGAGATTGTCTCACTCGACGGCGAACCTTTTGAAAACGGAGTGATCCGCGCCGAGGCGAAGATCGCGGTGGGAGAGACCTACCGCCTTATGATACCCAAGTCCTACGTCACCATCATCGGCGGGGAGGCCGAGCTGGTAGGCGACAATCTGACGCTGACTCTGCGCACGGTGGGGGATGAGACCTACTATCTTCTGCTTGAACAGCGCATTCAAAGCGGCGATTCGGGCATCAATCTGGTGGTCAATCTGACCGATATCAACGTGGCGACCCAGACCGTGGCGCCGGTGACGGTGATCTTTTCTCCGGAATTTGAGGGCCGTATTTACGAGGTTTTCGATAAGGACGCGCCCTATACGGTTATGGTGAAGCCGCTTGAATAATAAATTTCTGATTTTGCAGAATCTCCGGGCTCCTCTGACCGACCCCGAAGCCTGGGCGATCGCTGAGGCGGAAAAGAAGCTCAGACGGGCCGGTCTGCGGGCGTGCCGCATGTCGCTCTTTCGAAAATCGATAGACGCCCGCCGCAAAAACGCCATCGTCTATCTCTGCTCGGTCGCGGCCGAACTCGAAGGCTTTCCGGAATCCTTTCCGGACGAAAAAACGCTTGCCGCGCTTGACGCGATTCCTCTTGTCCGCGCGGACTTTTCGCCGTCGCCGGGGGCCTCTTCGCTTGCCGCGCCGCCCGCGGTGGTAGGCTTCGGCCCCTGCGGCATGTTCGCGGCGCTGGCGCTGGCCGAGCGGGGCTACCGGCCGATGGTTTTCGAGAGGGGCGGCGATGTCGCCTTCCGCGAAAGGGCGGTCGCGCGCTTCTATCAAGAGCGCCTTCTTTCCCCCGAGTGCAACATCCAGTTCGGCGAGGGCGGCGCCGGCACCTTTTCGGACGGCAAGCTGGTCACCCGCAAGAACGATCGGTTCTGCGCCTATGTGCTGGAGCGTCTGGTCGAATTCGGTGCGCCGCGCGATATATTGGTAAACGCCCGTCCACATATCGGCAGCGATCTTTTGAAACGTATCGTCACCAATTTTGCCTCGCACATCGAGGCGCTTGGCGGAAAAATCCATTACCACACGCGCGTGGAGGCTTTCCGGCCTATGTCCGGCGGCGGAATCGCTCTTTGCGTCGGGCCGGACGAGATTCCGGCGGGGGCTGTGGTTCTCGCCGTCGGCCATTCGGCCCGCGACACCTATGAATACCTCTACAAAAATCGTTTCGCCCTTCAGCCCAAGGCCTTCTCGGTGGGGGTTCGGATCGAGCACCGGGCCGAGGCGATCAACCGGGCGATGTACGGGGAGGCGGCAGAGCTTCTTCCCCCGGCCGAGTACAATCTTTCGCGGGTGATCGGGGAGCGGGGCGTCTATTCCTTCTGCATGTGTCCCGGCGGCGAGGTGGTGGCCGCCGCTTCGGAGGAAGGAGGCGTGGTCACCAACGGAATGAGCCTCCATGCCCGGGACGGCGCCAATTCCAACGCGGCGCTGGCGGTTTCGGTGCTGCCCTCCGATTAC
The DNA here is from genome assembly GCA_944389045.1 of uncultured Clostridia bacterium. Taxonomy (GTDB): domain Bacteria; phylum Bacillota; class Clostridia; order Oscillospirales; family CAG-272; genus RGIG1993. Next base: position 7,509 of record CALXKW010000062.1, read on the forward strand.
GGAGAGGATCCCATGGCCGCCGTCGCGTTTCAGCGCAATCTCGAGCGGGCGGCCTTTGCCGCAGGGGGCGGCCGCTATGCCGCGCCGGTCTCGACCGTGGGCGATTTTCTCGCCGGCCGGTCGGGGAGCGAGCCGACGGCGGTTCTGCCGACCTACATGGGCGGCGCGTACGCGCTTGCCGATCTGGCCGCTCTTCTTCCGCCCTTCGTCACTTCGATGCTTCGGACGGGGATCATGGATTTCGGGGGGAAGATCCGGGGCTTTGACGACCCGCGGGCGCTTCTTACCGGGGTAGAGACCCGCACGTCGGCGCCTCTGCGTATCCTGCGGGGAGAGAGCCGGGAGGCCGGCGCACTGCCCGGGCTTTATCCCTGCGGAGAGGGCGCCGGTTACGCGGGCGGTATCATGTCGGCCGCCGTGGACGGCCTTCGTACTGCCGCCGCCATCATCGAACGCTATTGTCCGCTCGAAAAGACCGATTCTTAAGGCCCGAGGGCTTTGAAACGCGGAACCTGTCGTTTCAAGGCTGGCGGACGGATAGGCTGGCCCCCAAAGCATGAAAAAACGACCGAAACAGAAAATGTTTCCTGAAAAGGCCTGTCCTTTCTTGGCCCTATCGAAGAATAAAGAGTCGTCAGACGGCCGTTCGCCGAAACCGGCCGGAAGGCGGGTGCGGCCGGTTCGGTTTTCCGGCGTAGCGCGGAGCTGAGTCGTTTTGTCTCCGGAAGGAGCCGGGACGGGTTTGGGGGAAGAACGGCGACGCTTGAAAAAACGCAAGAGGAGGAGCCCTATGAGACAGAAGGCAACCGTGAAAGAATTGAAGGGAAATACGGCGCTTCTGGCAGTGAGACGGCAGTCGATCTGCGAGGGGTGTCACCGGGAATCGGGATGCTCCTCCTGTTCACAGGTGCTGGAAATCGCGGTGGAAAACCGCTGTTTGGCCGAAGTGGGGGACATAGTGGAAGTGGAGACCGGTAGCGGCGCCGTCATCGGAACGGCGGCGCTGGTCTTTCTTCTCCCCCTGGGTATGGCTTTCGGGGCCTATTTTCTGGCCGGTCTTATCACCCGGGTGGGCTTATATCGTTACTTGGCGGCTCTTCTCGCCATGGCTCTGACCTATGTCGGTATCGCGCTTGTCGTGCGGCGGCTGAAAAAAACGCTGTCGGTCACGATGACGGCGGTACTGGAAAGGGCCGGGACCGAAAAAACGTCCGAGACTAAAGACGAAGCGGGCAAAGGACCGGCCGGGGCCGAAACGGCGAAGGAAAAGCGGATAAAGGAAGCGTCCGAAGCGGCGTCGGGGTCAGCAGAAGCAACGTCCGGAGAGGCGGCGGCAAAGACAGTGCCCGAGGAGGCGTCGGAGCCGGCGGAAGGCATAGATTGAGCCGGTCTTCTTTTCGGGAATCGGCCGAAGCAGACGACAGTGTCCTCCCGCGGCTGAAACATCGTTTTCTGACGCGGCTTTATAAGGAAATTTCTGAGGCCGGATTTTGGAGATTCAGGCGAAGACGGTTCGGACAGAGAAGCGGATTTCGGATTTAAACAAAGATCGGAAAGAATCCTCCGAACGGTTAGAGAATTATTACGCGGAAAGGCAATGCAATTCGGATATGCTGAAAAATAAATGGAATCTGATCAGTCCGTATACCCCTGCGTCGCAGACGGTGCTTGATTTTGCCGCCGCGGCGGGAATTCCGCCGGTGACGGCGCTTCTTCTTCTCAACCGGGGAATGGACACGCCCGAGGCGGCCCGCTCTTTTCTTACGCAGTCGGACGCCGCTTTTCACGATCCCTTTCTCATTCCCGACATGGAAAAAGCGGTCGACCGTTTGGAGCGGGCGATTGCCCGGCAGGAAAAGGTGGTCATCTATGGGGACTACGACGTTGACGGCGTCACCTCGGTGAGTGTCCTCTCTCTCTATCTCAAAAAGCGCGGCCTTGCGGCCGGCTACTACATACCCGACCGCAGCGGCGAGGGATACGGCATCAACAATGCCGCCGTCGACCGTTTTGCCTCCGAAGGAGTCACCCTGATGGTGACGGTCGATACCGGAGTGACCGCCGTGGATGAGGTGGAGTATGCCAAACGCTTCGGGATCGACACGCTGATCACCGATCATCACGAATGTCAGTCGCAGCTTCCCGACGCGGTTGCGGTGGTCAATCCCCGCCGTCCGGACAGTTGCTATCCCTTCAAGGAGCTCGCGGGCGTGGGGGTGGTCTTCAAGCTGCTTTCGGCCTGTGAGGAAAGGCGAAATGCCGGACGCGAGCGGGAGAGCGGCTTTCTCGGCGCCCTGTCGGACGAGTTCATCGATCTTGTGGCGATGGGTACGGTCGCCGACGTCATGCCGCTGGTAGACGAAAACCGCCTTATGGTCAGCAAAGGATTGGCGCGGATGAGCGAAGCACCCCGCTACGGCGTCACTTCTCTTCTTGCCGCCGCCCGGGGAAAGGACAAAAAGGGCGCGCCGGTCACCGCCTCGGCGATCAGCTTTGTCATCGCGCCCCGCATCAACGCGGCCGGCCGCATCGACAGCGCGGAGAAAGCGGTCGAGCTTTTTCTTTCCGATTCGCCCGCCGAGACCGAGCGCATTGCCGCTGAGCTTTGCGAGATCAACCGCGAGCGTCAGACCGAGGAAAACCGGATCATCGAGGAGGCGGCGGAAAAAATCCGAAACGAGTGCGATTTCGACAAGGATAAGATCATCGTTCTGGCCGACGATCATTGGCATCACGGCGTGATCGGCATCGTGGCCTCGCGCATTACGGAGCGCTACGGTCTTCCTTCGATTCTCATTTCCTTCGACGGAGAGATCGGCAAGGGGAGCGGCCGCAGCATCAAGGGCATCAATCTGGTCGAGGCGCTGACCGACTCGTCCGCCTTTCTTGTAAAATACGGCGGGCATGAGCTGGCGGCCGGCCTTTCGGTCGAGCGCGCTTCGCTTGCCGATTTCCGCGCTTCGATCAATAACTATGTGCGCGAACATCTATCCGAGGCGGAAAACGCGGCCGGAGTGGACGTTGACTGCGAGCTTTCCGCTGCGGATCTGACGCTTGAAACGGCCGAGGCGCTCTCTTATCTCGAACCTTACGGCATCGCCAATCCCACACCTCTTTTTCTGCTGCGGGACGCGGTGATCCGTTCTCTTCTGCCTCTGGGAGAAAAGCATACCAGGCTTCTTTTGGAAAAGGACGGAAGATCTCTTACCGCCCTCTGCTTCGGCAAAACGCGGGGCGATATCGAATACTATCCGGGCGATCGGATCGATCTTCTTTTTCAGCTTGGCGTCAACGAATTCCGCGGTCAGCGCTCGGTGCAGATGGTGGTGAAGGGAATCCGGCTCGGGGAAGGCGTTCTGACGATCGACGAGGGCGACCGTGCGCGTTTTGAGGCTTTGATGAACGGAGCAGCTTTTGACAAAAGCGAGGATATTCTCCCCACGCGGGACGACATTGCGCCGGTCTATCTCTGGTTCAAGCGCCGCTTCGGCAACGGCCGGGGGGAGATCACCGGGCTTCGCGAGCTTTTGGGGCAGTTTGCCGGAAATCCCCGGATTCACTACAAAAAACTGCGGGTAATACTGAAGATTCTGGATGAATGCGGGATTGTCAGCATAGAGTATATGGGCGACCGTCAGGAAAATCTGCGCTATACCGT
>CALXKW010000063.1 GCA_944389045.1 uncultured Clostridia bacterium
GCGAAAAGACGGGCGTGATAGGTCCACTGGTTCAGAACGGCCAGCTTTTCCCGGGAAAAATGATGCCCCAGCGAATCCTCCGACAGAAGAACGACGCCGCTGTCGCAGATAAACTTGTCAATGCCGTGGTTGATCTCCCGGTCGAGGTGATAGGGACGCCCCGCCAGTACGATCACCGGCAGATTTCTTTCCTTTGCCAGCGCAAGATATTCGTCCCCCTTGGCGGAAATCAGCTCCCGGTAGCGGGCGTATTCGGCGTAGGCGGCCTGCACGGCCTCCCTGACCTCGCGATAGAGGATGGGACGGGGGTCCTGTCCGAATTCCCGGACAAGAAGCGCATAAAAGCGCTTCGTAAAATCCTTGGGACGGTGAATGCCCAGATAATCGTGCAGGATCCGAACGCCCTCGGGCCACTTGGTGTTGGCGGCGATCACCTCGGGATAATAGGCCACCACCGGACAGTTAAAATGGTTGTCGCCAAGCTTTTCGTCAAAATTGTAGCTGAGACAGGGATAAAAAATCGTCTTCACGCCCGCGTCGATCAGCGCCTTTACATGGCCGTGGGCCAGCTTGGCGGGATAACAGACGGTATCGGAGGGAATCGAGTTCTGCCCCGACAGATACAGTTTTTTGGAGGATGCGGGCGATACCTTCACCCCGAAGCCCAGGCGCTTGAAAAGCGTGTGCCAGAAGGGGAGCATTTCATAATAATTGAGCGCCATCGGAAGCCCGATCGTCTCCCGCTCGCCCTCGAAGGAGGAGTAGGCCTCCAGTAGCTCCCTCTTGTAGGCGTATGTACTGAAGGGCGCGCGGACGATCTTCTGCTCGGTGGGCTTTTCGCACTGGTTGCCGCCGATATACCGCCGGCCGCCGTCGAAGATGTTCACGGTCAGCTTACAGCGGTTGGTGCAGCCCTTGCAGGTGACGGCATGTACCTCATGGGTAAAGCGGCGAAGCTCTTCCGGGCCGAGAATCGTGCTTTCGGTGCGGCCGCTCTTCGCCGCGCGCTCCCTGGCGTAAAGGGCAGCGCCGAAGGCTCCCATCTTGCCCGCCGCCGCGGGCCGGATGACCGGCTGCCCGATCTCTTCTTCAAAGGCGCGGAGAACCGCGTCGTTGAGAAAGGTTCCGCCCTGCACCACCACATGCCGCCCGAGCGATTCGCCCGCCGAAACGCGGATCACCTTGTAAAGCGCGTTCTTTACGACGCTGATGCAGAGGCCGGCCGAGATGTTCTCGACCGAGGCGCCGTCCTTCTGCGCCTGCTTGACCGAGGAATTCATAAAAACCGTACAGCGGGAGCCGAGATCGACCGGCTTGTCAGCGAAAAGTCCGAGGCGGGAAAATTCCTCCACCGAGTAGCCGAGCGCACCGGCAAAGGTCTGAAGAAAAGAGCCGCAGCCCGAGGAACAGGCCTCGTTGAGAAAGATGTTGTCGATCGCGCCGTTTCGGATCTTGAAGCATTTGATATCCTGTCCGCCGATGTCGATGATGAAATCCACCTCCGGGTCGTAGGCCTTGGCCGCCGTGAAGTGGGCCACCGTCTCGACCACGCCGTAGTCGGTATGAAAGGCGTTTTTGATGATCTCTTCCCCATAGCCCGTGGAGGCTGAGGAGACGATCCGGATAGCGGGATAACGCCGGTACACCTCTTCAAGAAAGCTTTTGATGATCGGCACCGGATTGCCGCTGTTGGTGAGATACTGCGAGAAGACGATCCCGCCTTCCTCGTTGATCACCACCGCCTTGATCGTAGTGGAGCCGGCATCGATGCCGATATAGGCGCGGCCGTCCGGGCCGAGCGAGGCCGCGGGACGGTCGTCCTCCCGGTGGTGCCGGGCGTAGAAAGCGTCGTATTCCTCGCGGGAGGAGAAGAGCGGCCGGCACCCGAGATAATTTCCGGCAGTCTTGTGCGAAGCGGTACGCGCGATCAGCTCGTCGAGGAAAAAAACGCTCTTTTCGCACGACAGAGCGGCGCCCAGTGCCACAAAATAGAGCGAATCGTCGGGACAGATTCCCTCGAGGGCGAGGGTCCTGTCAAAAGCCCGGCGCAGCTCGGACAAAAAGGTCAACGGACCTCCGAGATAGACCACCTTTCCGGCAATCTCCCGTCCCTGCGCCAGCCCCGAGACGGTCTGGTTGACGACGGCGGCAAAAATGCTGGCCGACACGTCCTCCTTGCGCGCCCCCTGATTGATGAGCGGCTGGATGTCGCTCTTGGCGAAGACGCCGCAGCGCGAGGCGATGCTGTAAATTTTGGTATAATGTTTGGCCAGCTCGTTCATTTCGTCGGGCGTAATGCCGAGAAGCGTGGCCATCTGATCGACAAAAGAGCCGGTTCCTCCGGCACAGGTGCCGTTCATCCTCACCTCGGGAAGACCCGAAACGAAGAGAATCTTCGCGTCCTCGCCCCCCAGTTCGATGATGCAGTCGGCATCGGGAATTTTCTCTCCCACCGCCACCTTGGTAGCGAAAACCTCCTGCACAAAGGGAATTCCGAGCGATTCGGCAAACCCCATGCCCGCCGAGCCCGAGAGCGCAAGACCGGCCTTTTCACAGGCCGGAAGCGCCGCCCGGATCTCCCGCAGCATCGCGGTGATCTTCTCGGCGATCTGGGAATAATGGCGCTCGTATTTCCGGAAAAGGATTCTGTCCTTCTCATCCAAAACGACCGTTTTCAGGGTGGTCGAACCCACATCCAATCCGATTCTCAGCATGTCCCGTCCTTCGTTTTCGTCAGGGGCGCGGCCGCAAAAAGGCCGGTCGCCCGCGTTTACACAATCGTCAATGTGCTGCTTTATACAGCATCCGTGGCCTGCCGCAAAAAGGCCGGTCGCCCGCGTTTACACAATCTCCCCGGCGGCGATGGACCGGTCGGGCGCGGCCGCCGTAACCGGCAGGCGCCGCAGCGGGCGGGACTTCGGCGCGGCCCGAAAGCCGCCCCAGACCTCACAGGTCCGAAGCCGTCGGGTCGTGTTTGCCCCATGCCCTCCGACAAAGACATCCGGACCGCTCCGGTTCGTGCGTTCTCGCACAGACGGGAGCAGTCCGAAAGCCGGGGATCCCCTTTATACGATTTTATTGTAACACATTCGGCGCGGTTTGTAAATAGATTTTCCCCGATAACTTTTCGTTCGGACGTATCACAATTCTTGCCGTTTTTCACAAATTACAGAAGTAAGAGGCAGACGAAAAATCCCATCAGCGCCGAGGCGCTCCCGACAGCCAGCTCCTTCCAGGTGTGACGCTTGAGAAGCAGAGAGGAAAAGAAGACCAATCCCAAAACAAGAAGACAGGGAAGAAGCCACTGCCAGCCGACAAAATAGACCGGAAAGACAAGCGGTCCGGTGACGGCGCAGGCGTGGCCGCTGGCACGAAGGCCCACCACCTTGTTGAAAAAGAGAAGGAAGAGGATCGAGACAAAGTAGGTGAGATAGAGAAGCATCAGATTCCGCCCCACTTTGGCGATCAGGCCGTAGAGCACCGCCCCGAGGTAGCCGAAAAAGCTGAAAACAAAAGCCGTTTCCCGCTGAACTTTTCGGCCGCCGCGGCGCAGACGGGGAATAAGAGCCGCCACGGGGTAGGCCAGAAGCGGAACCAGTGCCAGAAAGACATAGGAGAGGATGAGTGAGGAGGGATTGGGAAAGACCGACGCGGCGCCGAACCAAAGAATGGCGATAAGTGCGCCGATCAGTACGGGAGGGATCGAGAGAACCCGAACCCCCTTGGCAAACCCCCGAACGAAGGGAGAGAGGTCTTTGTTCCCGGTTTTCGGCGTTTCATTGATCATCGCGTTTGTCCCCCCAGAAAAAGAGCGCTACCGTGCCGGGCCCGGTATGACAGCCGATGGTCGGCCCGACGTTATAGATCTCGACCCTCCCGGAAAGCTTCGGGAAGCTCGCCTCCACCAGCGACGCCACGGCTTTGGCGTCCTCATAGCAGTCGGAATGGGAGATATAACACTTCCCATCATAGTCCTGACGGCCGGCCGCGTACTTTTTCATCTTGGCGACGATCTCCTCCTTCACCCTGCCCTTGCCCCGGATTTTGTAGCGCGGAGTGAGGCGTCCCTGTGCGTCCATGTCGAGAAGCGGGCAGATATGAAGAACGGTTCCGAACCAGCCGGCCACGCGGGAAAGCCGGCCGCCCTTGACGTAAAAGGTCAGATCGGTGGAGAAAAACCAGTGATTGAGTTCGAGCTTATGCCGGTTGAGCCAGTCGTTCAGAAGATCGATCGTCATTCCCTCGTCCCGCCGATCGGCGGCGGCCATGACGAGAAGACCGTAGCCGGCGGAAGCGCCCAGCGAATCGACCACGTAGATCTTCCTATCCGGATAGCGGGTGAGAAGGTCACGGCGCGCTACGTTGGCGGAATTGCTGACCCCGGAGAGACCGGAGGAGAGCGAAATATGAAGAATGTCCTTTCCCGCCTCCAGAAAGGGGGTGAAGAAATCGATAAACTCGTCGGTGTTGACCTGAGCGGTCGAGGGCTCGGCGCCCCCCACCAGCGCACCGTAAAAATCCTTAGGAGACAGGGAGGTAAAGAGATCGTCGTCGTAGGGTTTCCCGTCAAGATAATAGTGGAAGGGAATGTAAGGGATGTTTCTCTCCTTTAATTTCTGAGCGGTGAGATCCACCGTGGAGCAGCAGGTGATCACATAATCTGCCATAATCAATTTCCTTTCTTGCAATGAAATATATATAATGTGAAGGATGAAAAACAAGGACAGGCCGGCATGACCGGCATCGGACGCCCCTCGGACACCTTTTCCGTCAGGCCCGACGGAGCGCCGTTGTCAAGGAGAAATTCCGTAGAGGCGGAATTTATAAAAAAGGGAGTTCTTAGAAGCATCACTTAGTAAATCCGGCATAAAGAAGGGGCCCTGGGAACTTTTTAATAAACCCTTCTTCGGAAAGGCCTCAAAAAAATTCGCCGCGCTTTTGCTAAACGCTTTTGCTAAACGCTTTTGCTAAATGCATTTGCTAAATGCATTTGCTAAATACGTTCGCTAAACGCGTTTGCTAAAATCGGCATCGGCCCGCCGTTTGGCCGGGATGGGGAAAGCGCCTCAAGAAAGCTCGCTTCGCGTTTGCTAAAATACCCGGCGCATCGGCTTACCGGACGGCCTTCCCGAAAGAGAGCTCCCGCCCCGGCACCGCATGAGCCGCATGAATCTCACGCTTTTCGGCTCGCATCAGCCGAGACGCCCGACCGCGCGGAAACTCCGAAGCCTCATCGGGCCCGCCAGCCTTATCGGACTTTCCGGAAATCGGAGCTTCAAAGCAAAGGCCTATTCCCGAACCTCTTTCATTTTATAGTTTTGCCGAAAAAAAAGCCACCTATTTGTTTGTCCGTCCCCTCTCAACTGCAAAAACAAAAAACGAGAGCCGAAAAAATCGACTCTCGAATTTGTAGAGTTGCAAAAAACTCGCTTTCCAAGCGGCTTTTTGAAATGCGTCTCTTTTAGCCCGATATTTGGTCTTCTTCTTTTCCTTTACGCACCATTTCAGACAACCGCCCGCATACGCTTCGTTGCCGGCCTTATCACGGGGTCCTTTCGTTCGGTGAAGCGCTCATTATACCGGCTACTTCTTTGATCGCTCTTCCTCCGGCGGACGTCGATGGATCTTGAAGGAGAAGGGTATGATGATCTGCGCCGGAAGGCCGATCAGATAGATCATCCAGAGATTGTAGGAGAGCAAAGAGAGATGAATCGAAGTCAAAACACCCCACATCAGAACCGATATGTAAAGAATGTTCAGCGTTCGCTTTCCCCAAATCGAGTTGAAGACCACCAGCACGACAAACGAAACCGGAACCGCATAGACAAAAATCAGCCAGAAGGGCTTTTTGACGATGGCGGTGATGACAAAAATCAGAAGCGCCAGCGTCCAGACGCCAAGAAAGGAGAGGAGTGTGATCACGCCGCGGTTGGTAAGTCCCTTCTTTTTCTTTTCGGCCTTTTCTCCGCCCGTTTGGAAACAGGCCTCGGCCGCCTCGTCCAGAAGCTCCTCGTCGGAGTGTTCCTTCAGAAGATAATCGACCGTCACGCCGAATATATCCGCCAGCATAAGGAGCACATAGGCATCGGGCACCGCCTCGGCGCGTTCCCATCGGGAGACCGCCTTGTCGGAATAGCGAAGCTTCTCGCCCAGCTCAAACTGGGTCAGATGCGCCTTGGTACGCAGCGCGGCAATATTCTGGGCCACAATCCGTTTGAGCTCCTGCACCCCGCATTCCTCCTTTGTCAACGTGTGGTTTCGGTCTTTCGAAAACAGTATACCATAATCCATTTTGAATTGCAAGGCCCACTTTGCCATTTTTTGAAAGGAAAATGCAAGAAATCCGCACGGAGCGGCCCGGCCTTATCGGCAATGCGGGCGGACAGACCCCTTCGGCATAAGCCTCCCTTCGGCACAAACGCCGAGAGCCGCCTGAATCAGCGGCTCTCGGTATTTTCGTTTTTTCAAAATATTTTTTGAAAAATAGTTTTTCGAAAAATAATTTTCGAAAAATAGCATTTCGAGAAGGGTCCAAGACACGAGCGGCAAAGACGCGCATCGCATCCCTGCGACCAGCCCAAAATCCGCCAAAATCAGGAAGCGGGAAGCGGCTCCACCACGAATACCGAGGTGACCTTGTCGAGCGAAAGCGTAAACGAAGTCACTCCGTCCTTGACCGAGGTTTCGAGCTTGCTCTTTTCGCCGGTCATCGGATCCCAAAGCTCCAGTTCGTCAAATTCGCCCCGCAGCGTAACCGTCGTATTCACCGCGTTGTCCGCGGAATTGGCGAAGAAGTAAACATTCCGGTTTTCCACCACCTTGTGGATGTAGGTGAGATGACCGCCCCTCGTCGTGACCGGATCGATTTTGACGTCGAAATCGTCCAGAACCGTCCCCATCACCGACTCGAACTGAGCAAGCGACGCCAGATGATAAAGCTTTCCGCCCGCTTCGTTGGTCTTCTCGATACGCTGGGAGGCGCCGGTTCGGGGATCCACGCCGAACATTTCGGTAATCAGCTTTACCACCTCATCGGTTTCGCCGGCTTCGGTCGCAAGATAAGGAAGCGAGCCCACCGAGATCACCACGCCGCCGGCCTTGTAGAAGTCATAGATCTTCTGCAGATTGGAAAGGCTGATGACGCGGATCGACGGAAGAACCATCACGCGGTAGTCTTCATAATTGACCTCGTTGTCGAGATGCAGCGTGCTTCCCTTCACCGAGACCTTTTCGTCGATGACCGACGGATGCAGATAGGTAAAGTCGAGACGGAGTGTCTCGGAAAGCAGAGCGGTCAGGGCGATGTAGTTGCTGTCCGCCGCGGCGCCGTAGCCGCCGTTGAAGGTATAGTCGTATTCGAGCGTGTCGATGGGATAAAGCACCGCCACGTCGGCCACATGCCGCCCGCTCTGCAGCATCACCGCAAGGCGCGAAACATAGTCGTTGTAGATCGGAAGCTCTGCGGCATACTTTTCATTCCGCCAGGAAAGCTCAGGCGGATAGACGACGTTGTTCTTCCCGTCATACCAAACCGCGTGGGGAACAATGACGTTGATCCCTTTGGCATAGAGGTCCATGGCGCACTTATAGAGATGCGACACCGGCATGTTGGCGCCCATCGCGCCGTAGGTCTCGCTTCCGACCAGCGCCTTGTCCCAGTTGTAGGCGGACGAGGAGATGATCTTATAATAATCCTCGGTCATACCGTACCCGTCGATCACGTCCACCGTCGGCACCGACTGGTACTTGAAGGCATACATCAGATCGCCCTCGAGCGGGACCGGGTTGTCGGTATCCTCGAACAGCATATGGCCCATCAGATCGATGCCGTGCTCCTCGCACCAGTCGTTGATCTGACCGATGTAGTTCTTGGCAAACATCTCGGTACGGACCGCGTTGAGGCGGTCCCGCGCCTCGGTGGTCTTGTCGCCGATATCGTACCACATGGCGGCATAATAGAGCACCGGGTTTATATCCTCGCCGAACATCTCGGCAAAGACCTCGTTGAAGTCGTCGGTCCACATACGCGCGCCTTCCACGCCGTAGGCGGTCAGGCCGCCGGCGGGCCAGAAGGAGGGCTCGTCATAGAAGGCCGATGTGATGGTTCCGTTGTCAAAGTATTTCTTAAAGCGCTTGTAGTATTCCTCGTAGGTGATCTCGATGAAGCCGGCTACGGCCTCCTCGGAGAGATAGTCCATGCCGATGCAGCCCTCGCTGACCGTGACAAACGCCATCAGCTTCCAGTTATCGCCGCTCACCGGATATTCGATATAGGAGCCCTTATAGTCGGAATAGTCCTCTTCCAACAGGATCATCGTGTCGCCGTTGAAAACCTCAATCTCATAGATCGAGGCCTCTCCGCCGTTTGTGGTATTGATATACAGGCGAAGAGCGGTAGTGGTCACGGGAGAAAAGGAGATCTCCTTTTTGTCGCCGATCGTCTTACCGGAAGCGCAGGTCTTCCATTCGTCGCCCTCGAGATACTGAAGCGTAAAGGAGGTGATCCGGTCAAGCGCCTCATAGATCACGACCCGATCCACCGTCACCTCGCGGCCGTAATCGACCGAAAGCCACTGATTACCGGAACTGCCCTTCCCCGCATTCCAGCGGCTCGAACGGTTGCCGTCAAAGGCCATAGACGCTTTATAGGAGTCGGAATAGTCGCTCGAGGAGAAATAGCCGACGTCCGAATCCTCATCGCTGGGCGGATCGACAAAGCCGGGCTTTGTCACCTCTTTGCCGTCGGCATAGAGGGCGGCCTCGGTGATCGAAACGCTGTCCCCGTTCACCGTGCGGAAATAGATCCTAATATACTGTTCTTCGATCGCGTCAAATTTGAGATCCACGCCCTTGTCGGTGATGCCGCCGTCGGCCGAAGCCACGGTCACCCACTCTTCTTCGTCAAGATCCCAATACTGAATCTCGACCTTTTTCACGCGCTGAAGCTCTTTGTCAGCGCCCTCATAGAGCTTGACCTCGTCGACTCTGGTCTTTTTGCCGTAATTGATCAGAATGTATTCGCCGCTCCCCGAATGCTCAAGGGCGTTCCAGCGGGTGGTCTTGCTGCCGTCGAAAGCCTTGGAAATATCGTAGCCCGCGGAAAGGGAATAGACGCTCGACGCCATGATGCCCACAGGCTGGGCCTCTGCGTCAAATTCGGGAAGAGTGACAAGATGCGCCCTGTCGGAGATATCGATCATCTCGTGGGTCACGGTGTTGTAGGCCACGGCGCCCATGAAGGTTCCCTGAGCGATTTTGAGAAAGATCTTGCCGTCTTTCACATAAGACGACTCGGTCATATCGAGACGCTTGGCGGTGAGCTCGGGATATTTCTCGGCGAAGAGCCCTCCGGCTGTATAACTCGGAAAGCCGTTCTCGTCGTAGAGCGAAAATTTCATGCCGTACTTGGAGCCCTCATCGAGTGCCGCTTCATAGAGCTCAAAATATTTGTCGGACAGATACCCGTCCATCCAGTAAGGCAGGATGCCGAAGCCGCTGTAGCCGCTCTTCTCGTAAGACTCCCTCACGATCTCACGAACCTGCTCGGTCGTCATGTCCTCGAGCGAAGTATTCCAGAACCACAAAGGCTTCGTACTCATATCCGCCGCCGGATCTTCAAAGGCGGGATAAAGCAGGTCGGCCTGCGGCTCAACCGTTGCAGGATCGTTCGTACTGGTCACCTCATCTTTCGAACCCTCGGGATCGTCTGAAGTTGCGCCCGTCGTACCCGGCGTGTTCTTCCCGCAGGATACCAGCACGGCGGCGATCAGAAGAGCAAATCCCAACAGAAGACAGAGCTTTTTCATCGCTAATTCTCCTTTTCGGTTTTATATTGTAAAAATTATACACCGGAAACAGAACAGGACGCAAGTCCCTTTTTTGCCGAAAACCCTACGATTATTGCTCTTTAGGATTGCCGGAAAACTGAAACGAGCTCTTGCGGTACTTTGTAGGCGTTGTACCGGTCATTTCCGAAAAGAGCTTGGTAAAGCGGGTGGCGTTCGAGAAGCCGGTCATATCGGCGATTTCGGTGACACGGTAATCGGTCGTGATCAAAAGTTCCTTGGCCCGGTTGATCCGCGTAATCTGCACATAGCGATAGGGCGAAACCCCCATATAGCGCTTGAAAAGACGGATAAAATAGAATTTCGAAAGATGGACGACCTCCGCAAGATCGTCGATGGTAATCTCTTTCGAGAGGTTCTCCTCGATATAATGGCAGGCCGTGCTCACCGCATCCCGTCCGGGCTCGATGTCGCTTCCGCTCCCGAAACGGGAGTTGACAAGAAGCAGAAGGATTCCGGCGATCAGATCGGTAATCCGCGCCCCTTTGGAATAGCTGTTGGCCTCGGGCACCAGAGCGTGCAGCTCTTCAAAATAGCGGTTCATGCGCAGCTTTTCGCTCACCTCCACCACAGCCAGCTCATCCGAAAGGGCGCTCGCGTAGCCTGCCATCGAGGAGCCGTCAAAATGGATCCAGTGAAAACACCAGGGAGTGCTCGAAACCGTGCGGTATTCATGGAAGCGGCGGCAATCGAGAAGCACCGCATCGCCCGCCCCAAGATGGCGCATCCGGTCGGCGGTCCGCACCGTTCCGCCCCCTGAGATAGTATAGATCAAAAGATACATGGGCTTCGAGTCACGCACGGTGAAATACTCCCGCCCCGCTTCAAAATAGCCCGCCTCGTAGAGACAAAACGGGAAGACATTGACCGAGGAATCGAGGGTGAGCACCCTCATATACGAATGATCCGAAAGATCGAGTTTATAATCCAACATAAAATACCCCTGACAATATTTTTCTGTTTTCAGTTTAGCACACTTCCCTTTCGGTGTCAATTCAAAAAGAGCAATTTTGAAAGATTATTTAGAAAAATTTTTTTGTAAAAACGACTCCTCCTCCCGAAAAATCCAGAGTTTTCCTTATTGCTTTCCTCTGGCCGTACAAAATTTCAAAT
>CALXKW010000064.1 GCA_944389045.1 uncultured Clostridia bacterium
GGCCTTACTGCGCGTTGTAGAGCTTGTAATAGTCGCCCTTTTTCGCCATCAGTTCCTCATGGGAGCCGCACTCGGTGATTCTGCCGCCGTTCACAAACATGATTTTGTCGCAATTGCGAATGGTGGAGAGCCGGTGCGCAATGACAAAGGAGGTGCGCCCCTTCAGAATCCGCTCGATACCGGTCTGCAAAAGCTTTTCGGTCTCAGCGTCGATCGAGGAGGTCGCCTCATCCAGAATCAGAATGGCAGGATCGGAAATCACCGTCCGGGCAAAGGCCACAAGCTGCCGCTGCCCCTGCGAAAGCTGACCGCCCCGCTCGGTGACCTTCGTCTCATAGCCCTCCGGCATCTCTTCAATGAACTTGTCGGCACAGACGACACGGGAGGCCGCCCGCACCTCCTCGTCGGTGGCGTCCAGCTTGCCGTAGCGGATATTGCCCGCGATGGTATCGGTAAAAATAAAGCTGTCCTGCATCATGATCCCCATATGCGAGCGGAGCGATTCGATGGTGACGTCCTGAATGTTCTTTCCGTCGATCAAAATCTCGCCCGACACGGGATCGTAGAAGCGGCTGATCAGGTTGATGATCGTCGATTTGCCCGCCCCTGTGGGACCTACGAAAGCCACGCTCTCGCCCGGCTTTACGGTAAAGCTCACATGGTCGAGCACCGGAACGCCCTTCTCGTATTCGAAGGTCACGTCGCGGAACTCCACCTCGCCCCGAATGCCCTCCATCTCGACGGCGCCTTCCTTGTCGCAGATATCCACCGGCTCGTCGATCGTCTGAAAGATTCTTTCGAGATAGGAGGTGGTCTTGATAAAGTTGTTATAGATATTGGCCAGTGAGACCACCGGCTGCCAGAAACGCGAGGAATAGGTGGCCATCGCGATCAGCACGCCCACCTCCACCGACGGGGAAATCCAGAGAATGCCCGCCACATAGACCAGCACCAGAACGACCTGCTTCAGATTTTCGGTAATGGGCCCGAGCGCGTTGTTCAGATAAGCCATGTGGAACCAGGTCTTTTGATAGACGCGGTTCAGGCGGTCGTAGATCGACATGTTTTCCTTCTGCCGATTGAAGATCTGCGACACCTTGACACCCTCAATCGACTCGCAGGTATAGGCGGTCAGGTTCGAGTTCTTGTTGTTAAAGACAAAGTTGGCCCGCTTCTTCACGTTTTTCAGAAGCACCAGAACCACAAGGAGCACCGGCATGCCCGAGAGGATGATCAGCGACAGCTTCACATCCATCATAAACATGAAGATGGCGATGAAAAACAGGTTCATCAGATCGAGAACGGCGTTGACAAGGCCGTTGGTCAGGGTATCCGACACGCTGTTCACATAGTTGACCACACGGACGAGAATCTTGCCGTGCGGGCGGCTGTCGTAGTAGGAAAAGGGCAGCGCCTGCAGATGGTCGAAGACGTCCTTGCGGATGTCGTAAATCATATGCTGTCCGCAGTAGGACATGATGAGGCCGCGCAGAGCGCCGAAGAGCACGCTGAGAAGAATCGCACCCAGCGTCATGAAGGCGAGCTTGACAAGATAGCCCTGATCGGCCTTCGGAATGGCCACGTCCATCACCCGCTGCAAAAGCGTGGGGGTCACAAGCGCCAGAACCGAGCTCGCCGCCGACAGAAAAAGCGCCAAAAGGAGCAGCTTGCCGTAGGGCTTTATGTAAACGGCGGCGCGCTTCAGCTTGCTGAAGTCAAAGCCTTTGTCGAGCTCTTCATCGATATCGTATTTGTTGCGTGCCACTAGATCTCACCTCCTTCAAAGGGCGGAAGATCCCGCACCTGCTGCAATTCGCAGACCCTGCGGTAATAGCGGTTGGTGCGTGCGAGCGAATCGTGAGTCCCTTCGGTGATCTTGCCGTCCTCCAAAATCAGGATCTTGTCGGCATTCCGCACCGATGAGATGCGCTGCGCGATGATCAGCGTGGTACAATGGAAGGGCAGATGCTGCAGGTTGTACTGCATCTTCTTTTCGGTCTCCATATCCACCGCCGAGGTGGTGTCGTCGAGAATCAGAACCGAGGGAATCGCCGCAATGGCGCGGGCCAGCGCGATCCTCTGCCGCTGCCCGCCCGAAAGGCCCACGCCCCGCTCGCCCACAATCGTGTTGTAGCCCTCGGGCATCCGGCGGATAAAGCCGTCGGCACAGGCAAGCTCGGCGCACTCGTAAACCTGCTCCAGCTCCATGTCCGGATTGCAGAAGGCAATGTTTCCGTCGATCGTGTCGGAGAAAAGAAAGACATCCTGCGTGGCCACCGAAACCGCCCGATGGATGCTCTCAAGCGTTCGGTCCCGCACGTCCACGCCGTCGAGAAGCACCTCTCCGCCCGTCACGTCGTAAAAGCGGGTGATCAGATTGGCAATCGTCGTCTTCCCCGAACCGGTCGGCCCCATCAGCGCCACCGTCTCGTTCGGCCGGATGCGGAACGAGACATGATCGAGAACCGGCGTGCCGCCGGCGTAAGCGAAGGAAACGTCACGGAACTCCACTCTTCCGCGCAGACGGTCGCCGGCGGGCAGAGCATTATAGCGGTCGGTGATCAGCGGCCGGGCATAATAGATTTCGATCACCTTGTCACAGGAGGCCGAAAAGCGCTGCATATCGTTCAACAGGTTGCTCACCTGCCGCATCGGGTCGGAGAGCGCCCAGGTCAGCCCGGTAAAGAGCGTCAGATCGCCCAGCGAGATCTTGCCCCATATCGCCAGAAGGCCGCCCACAAGAATCGTTACGAAGGTCAGAATCTGGGCCAAAAAGTCGATCACCGGCACGACACGCTGCCAGGCGAAGGCCGCCTTCATGTTGTCGTCCATGTACTGCTTGTTGATTTTGGCAAATTTTTCTTTCTCGTATTCCTCCCGGGCAAAGGCCTTGACCACCCGGTTGCCGTTGATGTTCTCGGTAGCGCCCACGTTCAGATCGGCCAGACGCTGACGGATCGAGCGATAGAGGGGGGCCACCCGGCGGTTGTAGAGATAGGAGCAGAGCACGATAAAGGGAAGCACGGCGAGAAGCGAAAGGGTGAGAATCGGGCTGACCGTCACCAGCATCACCACCGCCGCCGTGAAGGTAACGACCGTATCCACCGTGACGTAGGAGATCCAGGCGCAGAAGTGGCGCAGGTACTCGAGGTCGCCTGTGGTGCGGGTGATGATGTCGCCCGCTTTTACCTTGTCAAAAAAGCTCATCTCCTGGTACTGCACATTGGCAAAAATCTTTTTGCGGATCGACATCAGCATGCTCTGGCTGGCCTTTTCCATCAGAACCACCTTCAGCATGTGAACGCCTGTCTTGACCAGCACCACGGCGGTCATCAGAAGCAGAACCGGAATCAGAAGATTCCGCTTGCTCCCCCGGATCACGTCGTCCACCAGAATCTTGGAAAGATAGGGATTTACAATCACAATTCCAGAGGTAAAGGCAGTGAGAAAAAGGCCGAGCAGAAAGGCCCAACGCTTTCCCTTCAGATTGTACCACACGAATTGCAGGCGGAAGATAAAAGCATGGGAGCCTTTCGGCCTGGCACTTTTGGCCTCTTTCTTCTTGCGGCCGCCCCTTTTTTTCTCGGGCGCGGGCTCTTCCTCCCAGCGCCGCGTGCGCGTCTTGTTTTCCGTCATAGTGGATCCTCTCTTCACCGTATACATCCGTCAGAATAGCGCTGACAAAATCCGACAACGATATATTATATCTTAATTTTATATAAATACCATATTTTTTTTGAAAAAGGAAGAAAAGTATAAGCCTTCCGTGGTTTTTTAAAAGTTTCTTTTTCAGGAAGAAGAGCGCAAATCTTCCCCGCATAAAGAAAGCGCGGAATGCAGAAACTATTTCTGCGCGGCAAGGTTCGCAAAGCCGCAAATTCATCAACGAAAGGAAGCTTCCCATGAACAACAAATCCTGCTGTCAAAACGTGAACAAGTGCATCGAGTGTACGGTCACCCAGTGCAAGTATCACAACAACACCGAAAACTACTGCACGCTCGATAAGATTCAGGTCGGCACCCACGAGAAGGACCCCAAAATGCCCTCCTGCACCGACTGCAATTCTTTTGTTCTGAAATAAGGCCTCCAAATTTTAATATTTTTTAAAGAGAAACGGCATCACAACGATGCCGTTTCTTTTTATGGGGACAAGAGATGAGAAGGAGCCAAAGAAGAGGCGCACGACCCTTCGCTCAGGACAGATCGAAACGGATTCCCGCCTTTCGGCGGATGGCGTCGGCGATCTGTAAGGCGCATTCGGTCGCAGCCAGAAAAGGGTTTGCGCCGCCCTCCCGTATGAGGAGCAAAAAGTCGGCCGCTTCCGAGGCGATGTTGTCTTCCACAGGAGAAAAATCGAGTAATTCCGGCCGGCCGCCCCGTGGATAATAAGAGAGCGTTTTGGGCTTTGTAAGGCGGTCGATCGTCAGAGAACCCCGTTCTCCCGAAATGACCGAGGGAGTCACCGAATCGGAAATTTTCGAATAAACGATCAGGACCTGCTTGTCTTCATAGCAAAGAAGCGCGCTTCCCTCCCCCTCCATACCGTTGTGCAAAAACACCGAGGAGGCGTCCACGCTCTTCGGCGCACCGAAGAGCGCCGCGCACCAAAAAAGGGGATAGATGCCGATGTCGAGAAGCGCGGCGTTGGCAAGCGCCGGATTGAAGGCGTTGGGAAGCTCTCCCGCGAGAAAGCGGTCGTAACGGGAGGAATACTGACAGTATTCGAACGTGGCCCGACGGATCGGCCCCAGCAAAGAGAGCGCCTCTTTCACCGCCGCCAAAGCGGGATCATGCGCGGGCCGCATGGCTTCCATCAGCACGACGCCCCGCGCCGCAGCCGACGAGGCCAAGGTCCGAAATTCGGCCGCCGAAGGCACGAGCGGCTTTTCGCAGAGAACATGAAGCCCCTGCGCGACGGCGGCCATCGCCTGTCCGTAATGTAAGGCGTTTGGGCTGGCCAGATAGACCGCCTCGATGCCCGAGGCCAAAAACTCCGAATAATCGGTAAAGACCTGCGGGATGGAGTGCCGCCCGGCAAAAGCCCTTCCCGTCTCTTCGCGCCGGGAATAGACGGCGTGCGGGACAGCGCCTTTGATTTTGCCAAGCGCGCCGCAAAACCAGTCGCTGATAAAATTGGTTCCCACGATTCCCAAGCGAATCTCTTTCATCTTCTGCTCCTCTTGTCCTTGGTGATTGACCGAACTTTTCTTTCTGCGTTCTTTTTCCGGATTGGACACCGGATTCTCCATCGGTGTTATTGTAACATGTCGTCCCTCGCTTGTAAAGTCCGCCGGGAAAAAAACTTGTCCCGCCGTCCGGGCGGAGCGATTTTCCGGACAAGGCCTTTTTCACCCGATGGGAAACGCCTTCCTCCCGCCGCTGTCAAAACCATCGAATCGACTCCCCTCTTATGCCACCTATATTGTATTTTATCCGCAGCTTTTATCCTGTCCTCATTCCGTATCTCGCCGTTTTCACGGGGCGGGAGGTTCAGCGATTCGAAACGGCCGAAGGTGCAGAGAGAGAGAGAGTATGTGTCTGTGTGTAAGCGCACGGCAGAATTAAACTTGCCTTTGGAAAAAGTGTTCCCCTTCCCCGCCAAAATTTGCGATCCGGCTTTTTGCCGCAAAGAAAAAGCCCCCAGACAAAAAGAGAACACACCGTTTGCGATGTGTTCTCTTGCATAATCCCAAATGTCTGTTTTCGAAGAAATCCGATTAGCCCTTGTTGACCATCTTGGCGATTTCGTCCGCGAAATTCTCTTCACGCTTCGCGATACCCTCGCCCTTTTCGAAGATCACAAAGGACTTGACAGCGACGTTGCCGCCGAGCGCCTTCGCGGTCTCCGCTATATATTTGCCCACGGTCAGACTGTCGTCCTTGACATAGGGCTGATCAAGCAGGCAGACTCTTTCATAGAACTTGCCGATTTTGCCCGAAACGATCTTTTTGAGGATCTCATCGGGCTTGTTGGCCAGCTTCGGATCGTTCTTGGCCTGCGCCACAAGAATGGCCAGCTCCTCGTCCACCGCGGACTGGGGAACATCCTTCTGCGCAATATAGGAAGGGGGAGAGCCCGCCGCGATCTGAAGCGTGATGTTCTTGGCCATCTCGGCAAAGCCGGGTTTGCTCTTGACCTCCTCGTCGGTATCAAAGCTGACGATAACGCCGGTGGTGCCCATGCCGTGAATGTAGGTGGCAAGCGTACCCTCGACCAGAACAAAGCGGCGGATGCTGAGTTTTTCGCCGATGACGAAAATTTTATCCTTCAGCGCAGCCTCGACCGTCTCTTCGGTGCCGTCGAAACGGCAGGCCATCAGGGCGTCCACGTCGGCGGGCTTTTCGGCAATGATCGTCCGCAGAAGCCCCTTGACAAACTCCTGGAAGGAGGCGTTCTTGGCGACAAAGTCGGTCTCGGAGTTGACCTCGATCATGGCGGCGACATTGCCTTCCACGAGAATATCCACAAGCCCCTCGGCGGCGATGCGTCCTTCTTTCTTGGCGGCGACCGAAAGCCCCTTCTCACGAAGGATCTTTACCGCCTCTTCAAAATTGCCGTCGGCCTCGACGAGCGCCTTTTTGCAGTCCATCATGCCGCAGCCGGTCTTGGCGCGGAGCTCTGCGACATCTTTTGCCTGAATCTGTGCCATTATCTTATCTCCTTTTTCGTATACTTCACCGTGAAAATGCGATCACTCGGCCGCAGCGGCGGGCTCTTCGGTCTCCTCCTCGGGAGCCTCGGCGTCCTCGCCCTGCTTGCCCTCGATGATGGCGTCGGCCAGAACCGAGGAGATCAGCTTGATTGCGCGAATCGCGTCGTCGTTGCCGGGGATGATATAGTCGGCGTCGTCGGGATCGCAGTTGGTATCCACAATGGCCACGACCGGAATGCCCAGCTTCTTGGCCTCGAGCACGGCGTTTCTCTCCTTGCGGGGATCGACGATAAAGACGGCAGAGGGGAGAGTCTCCATGGTCTTGATGCCGCCGTAGGATTTTTCAAGATCGTTCTTTTCCTTGATCAGCGCGGCCACTTCCTTCTTGGGAAGCAGATCGAAGGTGCCGTCCTCGGCCATCTTTTCCAAAGCCTTCAGGCGCGCGATGCTCTTCTTGATGGTCTTGAAGTTGGTGAGCATGCCGCCCGGCCAGCGCATGTTGACGTAATACTGCCCGCAGCGCTCCGCCTCTTCCTTGATGGCGTCGGCCGCCTGCTTCTTGGTGCCGACGAAGAGAAGCGTTCCCTTCTCCACAGACAGGTCGCGGATAAAGAGATAGGCCTCTTCAAACTTCTTCACCGTCTTCTGCAGATCGATGATATAGATGCCGTTTCTCTCGGTGAAGATATAAGGAGCCATCTTGGGGTTCCATCTTCTGGTATGGTGTCCGAAATGGACGCCGGCTTCGAGCAGCTGCTTGATCGTGATAACTGACATTTTTATGTCCTCCTTCGGTTTTTCCACCATCCGGCACCCATGAATCACAGAAACATGACCGAAAGCCGCCGGATGTGTGTATTTGCGCACCGGCGGATTTTGCCGCCGGCTATCACAGCGCGGAATACATTATAGCATATTCGGCTCTGATTTTCCAATCAAAGCCGAATATTTAACAAATTATTTACAATTGCAATCGAGCGGCGGCAGAATGTCCGAGGCGTTGACGAGAATGATGTCGTCGCCGATCCGCACGATGGCGCTCCAGGGGATCACGCAGTCCTCCCCCCGCGCGAAGCCGAAATACTTCAGTTCCCCCGGCAGAATGAGAGAGAGAACCCGCCCGGTGCAGAGATCGATCACAAGATCGCAGACAAAGCCGAGGCGGCGCCCGTCCGATACGTTGACCACCTCCCGGTCCTTCAGTTGATTGGCGGTGATAATGTTTTTATTGCCGGAGCCCGCCTGCCCCCTGCCCTCTTTCTTCCCGAACATGGCATCCTCCCGCCGGTCAGAGAATGATGCAGATCAGTCCGCCGCTGCCTTCGTTGATGATCCGCCCGAGCGTCTCGGAAAGCTTGGCGCGGGCGTCGTCGGGCATGTTGGCCAGCTTGGAGTGAAGACCCTCGTTGACCAGCTCGTAGAGCGTTTTCCCAAAGAGATTGGTCTCCCAGATCTTGTTGGGATCCTCCTCAAATTCCGCCAGGAGGTATTTCAGAAGCTCCTCGCTCTGCTGCTCGCTGCCGACCACCGGGTCGATCTCGGTCTCGATGGTGGCCTTGATCATATGGATCGAGGGCGCGCTGGCCTTCAGCCGCACGCCGTAGCCTCCCGAGTGCCGGACGATCTTGGGATCCTCCAGCTTCATATCGTGGATCTCGGGCACTACGATGCCGTAGCCGTTGGCCTCCACTTCGGCAAGGGCCTCGGCGATGCGGTCGTATTTGGTCTTTACCTGCGCAAGCTGACAAATGGTGGAGATCAGCGCCTCCTCCCCGCCGATCGAAAGACCGGTCAGTTCGCTGATGACCTGATAGTAGAGCGCGGGATCGAGCACCACGCCGATCTCGGCCAGACCGCGGCCGAGGTCAATGTTCTTGAGATCGAGAGCGGAAACGTATTCGCTGCCCGCGTAGTTTTCGCAGGCCGAGCGAAGCTCGCCCACCTTGTGCAGACGGTTGGCAATATCAAGAATCTCCGACCGGATGGCGGTGACCACCGGATGATTCTCCTCAAGCGCCTGCGTCCAGGCCGGCATGCTCACGCCGATCTCGGCCACCGGGAACTCGTAAAGCACCATTTCGAGAATATGGCGGATGTCCTCCGAATCGAGGGTCAGGCAGTTGACAAGCGCCACCGGCACCTGATAGCGCGCCTCCAGTTCGAGCGCCAGCGTTTCGGCCTCGGGCGACTCGGGCGTGGCCGAATTCAGCACCATGGCGAAGGGCTTGCCGAGGGCGGAAAGCTCCTCCACCGCCCGCTTCTCCGCTTCCTCGTACTGCGCGCGGGGCAGATCGCAGATCGAACCGTCGCTCGTGACAAGAATGCCGATTGTGCTGTGGTCGGTGATCACCTTTTTGGTTCCCATCTCGGCCGCCTGCTCAAACGGCATCGGCTGGTCCGACCAGGGCGTCATAACCATCCGGGGCTGCCCGTCCTCGGTACCGCCCAGCGCGTCTCCCACCAGATACCCGACGCAGTCGATCATCTTCACGTTCAGCGAAGACACGCCGCCGTCCAGCGTGATCTTTACCGCCTCGTCGGGGATGAACTTCGGCTCGGTGGTCATCACCGTTTTGCCCGAGGCGCTCTGCGGCATCTCGTCCTGCGCCCGCTTCCGGTCGTACTCGCCGGCAATATTGGGCAGGACCAGCGTTTCCATGAACCGCTTGATGAAAGTGGACTTGCCGGTGCGCACCGGGCCCACCACGCCGATATAGACGTCCCCACCGCAGCGTTCTGCGATATCTTTATAAATGCTGTGCTTTTCAGGCATGTCAGTTCCTCCCGCAAACGAGTCTTTTTATAATCTGTTTCAATAATAGGTATTCATGCCGAAGACAAGATATGATTGCGCGAGAAAAAAAGACGAGAAGTGCGCGCGGAAGGCCGGAATACGCAAGAGCGGATAAAGAAAATGCCTGGAAAAGCGTCCTTATCCTATGAAGAGCTCCGAAAACAAACCGACGCCTTCGGGAAAGAGAAGGCCGCCCGGAAAAAGACTTCCGGACGGTCTTATATCATGAGAAGAAGGAAAACCGGGAATACTCTTGCGCCTCCAAGCCGCTTCTTCCCGATCGGCTCTTTTCCGGGCGGGCCTTGCCATGCGGACTTTTACCGGCCGGCTCTTTGTACGAGCTCTTTTCCAGGCGCCCCTTTTCCGGGCGCTCTACGGACGATCCTTTACCGGTCGGACACCATCGCACGCACAAGATCGCAGAAGCGCTCGCAGGAGGAGAGGTCAAGAGCCTCGTTCGGCGAATGGATCTCATAGATCGTGGGGCCGACCGAAAGCGCGTCGCACCCCGGAAGGGCAGCCACAAAAATGCCGCATTCGAGGCCGGCGTGGATGGCGCTGACCTTGGGGGCGGAATCGGGGAAAAGCTTTCTGTAGATGCGAAGATAGTCTGCGGCAAGCTTGGAGTCGGGATTGAGATCCCAGCCCCCCGCCCTTTCTTCCTCGGTATACGAGAGGCCAAGCGCCTTGGCAAGTCGCCGATAGGAGAGGAGAAGCGCATCCATCTCGCTGTCGCAGGAGGAACGCGCCATCAGGCTGACGCTGAAAATCCCCTTTTCGGCAGAAATCACCCCCATATTGGCCGAAGTGCGGACAAAGGCGGGGTTGGCAGGCGAGAGCGAGACCACACCGCCGGCGGGAAGAAGCATGCAGTTCAGGATGCGGGAGGTATCCCGGTAGGAAAAACAGCTCTCGGCCATCCTGCCGCGGCGAAGCGATAGACGGAAGCCCTTGTCGTCCGGCCAAAGCTCCGCCGCAATCCGATCCGCCTCCTCGGCGGCAAGCGCCCGCGCCCGCTCCCTGTCCAGAACGACCAGCGAAGCTCCGCACTCCCGGGGGATGGCGTTGCGCTTGTTTCCGCCCCGAAGAGAGACCAGCCGGAAGGGACAGTCCTCATAGAGGCGGGCGAGAATCCGCCCCATCAGGCGGATGGCATTGGCCCGCCCCGTATGGATGTCCGCGCCCGAATGCCCGCCGGCAAGGCCGGTCACAAAAAGATCGAGCGTATGCTCCCCGGCCGCCTCGAGGTCGCCTTCAAGACCGAAGACAAGATCGACGCTTCCCGCACAGGAGGCAATCGCCTCCCCGTCCTCTTCGGTGTCGAGATTGAGCATTCGCCTCGCCGTCACCACACTGCAGTCGAAGTGACGGGC
>CALXKW010000065.1 GCA_944389045.1 uncultured Clostridia bacterium
TCACGGGACAGCTTCGTTATTCTACCACATCTCTCTCCCTTTGTCAAGTACTTTCTTCAAAAAAATTTTCTTTTTTTGAGTTTTTTAAGGAAAGATCCGGTATTGACAAAACCGGCCAACCATACTATAATAAAAAACAATACCATTCGAATTTATATCTATCCAAATTCCAAACGATCGGCCGATAAAACACATGAAAAAGAATTATTTCTATTTAAATCGGATCCACCGACCCGAGGACATCAAAAATCTGGACAGCAAAGAAACCGCGGCTCTGGCTGCCGAAATCCGTGATTTCCTGGTAGAAAAAGTGGGCCTTTGCGGAGGCCATCTTGCCTCCAATCTCGGCGTGGTTGAGCTTTCCATCGCCCTGCACAAGGTTTTTGACACACCCCGCGACCGAATCATCTGGGACGTGGGGCATCAGGCCTACGTTCATAAAATCCTCACCGGAAGGAAGGACGCCTTCGACACGCTGCGCACGCCCGGCGGCCTTTCGGGCTTCACCAAACGCTTTGAAAGCGAATACGACCCCTACGGAGCCGGTCACAGCAGCACTTCGATTTCGGCGGCGCTTGGCTTCGCTCAGGCGGACGCCCTTTTGGGCCGCGACAACTACACCGTGGCAGTCCTCGGTGACGGCGCCTTTACCGGCGGCCTTGTCCACGAGGCTCTGAACAACATTCGAAAAAATCTACATTTAATAATAGTTCTGAACGAGAACGAGATGTCGATCTCAAAAAACATCGGTGTTTTCTCCCGCCATATTGCTAAAATTCGCGCCACGCGCGGCTATCTGAAAACCAAGACCTTCACCCGCACGGCAATCACACGCATTCCGCTGGTGGGAAAGCCGCTCTTCCGGGCGGTCCGCAAGACGAAGAAAAGCATCAAAAACGCCCTTTACGGCAGCAATTATTTTGAAGATCTGGGCCTTTATTACTTAGGGCCGGCCGACGGAAACAATGCCGAGGTGGTGGAAACGCTTTTACGCGAGGCCGCCGCCTCAAAGCAGAGCGTTCTGATTCACCTCAAGACCACGAAAGGAAAAGGTTACCGCCCCGCGGAGGAAAACCCGAATCTATACCACGCAGTTCCCCCTCGGGGAGAGGCCAAAAGCTCTCCCAACTTCTCGCAGGCGCTCGGAAAAGAATTGATCCGGCTGGCCGAAAAAGACCGTCGGATCGTCGCCATCACCGCCGCCATGGCGGACGGGTGCGGATTGACCCCATTTGCCAAACGTTTTCCCTCACGCTTTTTTGACGTAGGCATCGCCGAGGAACACGCGCTGATCTTTGCCGCCGGACTGGCCGCGGGCGGGATGAAGCCTGTGGTTCCGATCTATTCCTCTTTCCTGCAAAGAGGCTATGACAGCATTCTCCACGACATCGCCCTGCAAAACTTGCCGGTAGTGGTCCCCATCGACCGTGCCGCGCTGGCTTGGCGGGACGGGGCCACGCATCACGGCATCTTTGACGTCTCGTTCCTTTCGGGAATCCCCGGCGTCACGCTCTATGCGCCCGCTACGTTCGCTTCTTTGAAGACCTTTTTGAACGACGGACTGAAGGGAGGCGCCCCCACTTTTATCCGCTATCCCAACAGCGGAGAGCTTCTGAAGTCCTCCGACTTTCCCATCCGACAGCGCTTTGCCCTCTCTACCTTTTCCCAAAACTCCGAAGGCCTCGCTTTGGATGGTATCGTGATGACTTACGGAGGAATCCTGCGGGAAGCGATGACTGCCCGAGCGTATCTTGCTCAAAAAGGCTTTGCCTGCGGCATTATCGTACTGGAAAAACTGCTCCCGCTCGAAATCGACGCCATTCTCTCCCTGCTGCCCGACGCACCGGTTCCGATTGTTTTTTTGGAAGAGGGGATTCGTTCCGGAGGAGTAGGCGTGAATTTTTATGACGCGGCACGAAACAGAGAGAAAATGAAAAACCGTCCCTATCGTGTATTGGCCATCAACGCCTTAACCGACGGCAGGAAGGGCGAAACGCTGACCGAAACCTGCGGCATCGCCGCCAACGATGTGGTGAACGCCTTTCTGAATAACGCCCTTCTGAATTAAATTTAAAGTGAAAATGAGCGATCGTCTCGGAAGGCGCTCGCTCATTTCTCGTTCTAAAACCTCTGGAATCGTGCAGACGTCTATGCCGAATTCACAGCATAGACCAAGCTTCAGAACCGGAACGGAATGCAACAGGAGCCACGGATCCGCTGTCATCTGCCTGTGCCTAACAGATAAGAGCAGGGAGAGAGAAAGTGTTACTGCCCTTCGGAGGATGCGGTACTCCGGTTCCCATCACACCCGTTCATAAATATATACCTTATTTCTCGACATTTTTATTCAAATTTCGCAAAATTTTTTCAAAAAAAATTTTTTGAAACTCACCCCAACCGAAACGAAGTCCTTTACGGCTCGATTCAACGATTGCGTACACAGGCAATTCTCTCGTAATTCAACAGCGGTTTGTTTCGTTAAATATCATTGCTTTTCTCCCGTTGTAAGCCTTCTCTCCGGAATCGTTTGCTTTACTGAAGCGCAATCTGGAAGGTGAAGTTTTCCGCAGGGGGATATTCCTCTCCCGTGTCCATCTTGATATAAAGCCGGTACTGCATGGCGTAGCCTCCGTTTATCGTCTTTACCAGCGTGGTCTCGGTCCTCTCGATCGACTGCGGCTCGTATCCGTTGCAGACATATTCCGCGAAGGACTCGATCAGCCGGCTGTGCTCCTCCTTGTCGTAATTCAGCAGCTCCGTGTCAAAGGCGTTAAAGTCCTCCGAATCACATAACTGAATACTAATTACTTTCCCGTCGTTAAAACTCACTCTGACCCAACTTGACGTCTCTACTCCGTTTATCTTCCTGACAAAAATTATCGATCCCAACCCTCCGCAATCCGCCGTCATATTATTTAAATCCACCTCATACTGCTCGATTCCGACATCCGGAAAGTGATGCGCCACAGCGCTTCGGGCGCGCACCACATACGCCTCCTCTATGGGAAGCCCCTCCCCTTTCTTCGGCATATCCAGATATACACGAAATATCCCTACGACTTTACCGGTCACTACATCGAAGTGTACGGCAGGCTCACCCGAAAATTTCGTAAAGGCATCGACGGTGTCGATATAAAACCCGATGGTGCGGTCGCGGCGAAGGTATTGCTCTCCCACCGCACATTCGCGTCCGTTGATCGTCACCGTCTTAGGAAACTCGGCCTGGACCGGCACCAGCGGAGAATTGGAGCTGGTAATATTCGGCGCATGCCGGAAGGGCGAATCGGGATCGTAACGCACATTCTCCTTCATCTCCCGACACAGCGGGCTTTCCAAAAAGGCGTAGCTCTTCTCCTCTCCCGGCGCCGTCGTCCTCTCTCCTCCCGTGCCGGGCGTCGTCTCTCCCGCCGGGTCCTGCGGCGTCGTTTCCGGCATCTCCTCTTTTGCACAGGAGACGAGCAGAAGAACTGCCAGGACAAACAGAAGCAAGGCCGCCGGTCTCTTCGCTTTTTTCATTTCTGTCCCTTCCTTTCCTGGTGGTCAGTTTCTTTTTTTGTTGCTCTCTCCGTTTCTATTGTATCACGGATTATTAAAATTGTCAACATTCCCCCTTCTCGTGTATAAGCAGAGGGGCCCGCCGAAAGGCAGGCCCCTCTGCTTTTCTCCCGTTGTAAGCCTTCTCTCCGGAATCGTTTGCTTTACTGAAGCGCAATCTGGAAGGTGAAGTTTTCCGCAGGGGGATATTCCTCTCCCGTGTCCATCTTGATATAAAGCCGGTACTGCATGGCGTAGCCTCCGTTTATCGTCTTTACCAGCGTGGTCTCGGTCCTCTCGATCGACTGCGGCTCGTATCCGTTGCAGACATATTCCGCGAAGGACTCGATCAGCCGGCTGTGCTCCTCCTTGTCGTAATTCAGCAGCTCCGTGTCAAAGGCGTTAAAGTCCTCCGAATCACATAACTGAATACTAATTACTTTCCCGTCGTTAAAACTCACTCTGACCCAACTTGACGTCTCTACTCCGTTTATCTTCCTGACAAAAATTATCGATCCCAACCCTCCGCAATCCGCCGTCATATTATTTAAATCCACCTCATACTGCTCGATTCCGACATCCGGAAAGTGATGCGCCACAGCGCTTCGGGCGCGCACCACATACGCCTCCTCTACGGGCAGCTCCTCCCCTTTTTCCGGCACATCTAAATAGACACAAATGATTGACGTAATTTTACCGGTAACCACATCGAAATAGACAGATGGCTCTACAGAAGGTGAGTAGTCTGTAAAGGCATCAACCGTATCGATATAAAACCCAATAGTGCGGTCGAGTCGAAACCACTGTTTTCCCACCGCACATTCGCGTCCGTTGATCGTCACCGTCTTAGGAAACTCGGCCTGGACCGGCACCAGCGGATTGGCACTGGTAATATTCGGCGCATGCCGGAAGGGTGAGTCGGGGTCGTAACGCACATTCTCCTTCATCTCCCTACACAGCGGGCTTTCCAGAAAAGCGTAGCTCTTCTCCTCTCCCGGCGCCGTCGTCCTCTCTCCTCCCGTGCCGGGCGTCGTCTCTCCCGCCGGTTCCTGCGGCGTCGTTTCCGGCATCTCCTCTTTTGCACAGGCTGCAAACAGCAGAAGAGCCGCCAAGATAAGGCCGAACAGACCGATCCGCCGATATCCTGCTTTCATTTTCATTCCCTCCTTACTCCTTATTGAAATCAATTGTAAAGATAAACGAACTGACTGAGATTTCCCGACGTCACCAAGAACTCTTGCATCGAATTGCTTTGCGCCTTTTCGGATGCTTTATCTTCCGCTTCCCGAATAGCGTCCAATACCGTACCTTTTTCACTTAGTTTTTTAAAAAACGCTTCCATCCAATAGTTGCACTCCGGATCGTAAATCTGACCCGAGAAGCCGATCACAATCTCCGCCCCCTTGTCGACCGTGGCCTTGAAGAGATTGTCTGCCGAAGCGCCTCCCGTCGCCGTATTGCAGGCGATGTATATGACCATTTTCGTATCGTCGAACGCCCCCGCCGGCAGCGCCTTCACCTGCTGCATCGTCAGGTACTCTCCACTGTCGCCCGCCAGCGTGTGGGTCATCTTGATTTTGTCAAAGCTCCCATGCGTGTTGAAGACGACGATCGGGCCTTCCCGCATGGCCGTCAGCCCCAGGTCGCGGTCGATATACCGGTAGATGTTCGGATAGATGAACGGCACCTTTCGCAGCGCCAGATTGACCGACCGGCTCACGCCCTCCATCGCCGGGTCGCCTGTAAAGTACCCCGGCATCCCCAGCGTCGTCGTCCCCTCCCGAAAGATTATCCACTCGTCGCTGTACTCGCTATCGTCGGTATAGGTCCTCAGCGAAGCGATACTCGAAGAATCGGCCGCCAGCACGCGCTCGGGATTCAGCTTGGAGTAGAGCCGGCCTCCGCTCCCGTCCTCGCCCGAATAAAACCAAAGCTGTGCGTCCGCATCCGCTCCCGTGACTTTATCCATAAAGACCACAGATTCTCCCGATGTGGCGGTCAGGTAACGGCCATTCGAGGATCGGATATAGAAGTACCCGATCGGAGAAGCCGAGGTTATTGTCAGGGAGAGATCATAGTCATACTCATCAGCCTGTTCATAGGTAGGAAGAACAGGCATATAAATCGGAGAAACAAAGAGCGCATAACTCAGATACTTCGCCCCTGCACGGTTTCTCAGCTTGTATTGCCCGCTTGCGGGCGCCACATGGATCTTTACCATATACTGTTTCCCCGTAGGCGCGTGGGTGACCTTCACCTCCGCCGTCCCGATCTCCAGTCCGGTGAAAAAGACCGCGCTCCCTTTGCTGGCCGCGTCCACCAGATGATCGTCCGCACAATACACCCGGAATTCATCGGCCGTCGCCAGCATGGCGTTCGACGGCGTCTTTTGGATCAGCACCTTTCCGCTGAAGTCCACCCGCAGGTTCAGCTCGTAGGAGGACAGCGTATACCCGGTCAGCTCGTTGGCCTGGTACGCGGCCTTGTCCAGAAATCTCCATTTGCGCCCGTCCGGCCCTTCATTTTCCTGGGGCATGTTACAGAAGAAGCTGGCACCGGAGTAAAAGCTGTACCCGTTCTGTTTGTTCACGATGTTATAGAAGCTTCCGTCCTCCTCCAGCTGCCAGAGCGCCCGACCGGGCTGTCCCGAGGGATAGCTCAACGGGCGGACATAACCTTCCGCGGCGAACTGCAGATACTTGCTCGTATCGGCATACAGCTTGATGTAGTGATACCCGTTCCCCGCGTACACGATCTTGAAAATGGCGCTGTTCCCCAGATTTGCCACCGTTCCCGACGCCGTAGTGGCACGCACGTTTCCGCAGGTGAGAAACTCCCCCGAGCCGTAGCAGTTGATATAGAAGTCGCCGCCGATCTCGCTGTACTCGGCGACCGCCATCCCACCGTCGGTATAGACCTCCCCGATCTGCTCGGTCTTCAGCCCGAACCTCTCCCGGACCGCCTTCTCCAATGCGGCGCTTTCCGCCCCGTCCCATGCGCCTTCCCCCTCCGGGCCCGGCGAGACCGACAGGCTCTCCACCGGACAGTAAAGCGTTTTGCTCCCGTTTCGGTTCTGAAAAACCGCCGTATCCGGGCCGGGCTGCTGCTCCGTGAGACGCCGGACATGCCCCCTCTCCTCGGCCTTGGCCGCCGAGAGAAAGGCGGGCAGCGCCTCGGGCGAAAGAACGGCCTCCGCCAGCTCCTCCGCGCTGAGATCTCCCTCCTTCAGAAAGGCGGAACGCGCGGGCTCCTCCTCCCGGGAAAGACCGAGCCGCTCCCCTTCCGGCTCCGGGGCGTCCGGCCCGGCGGCTAAAGTCGCCCACGACGAAGACGCGCCGGCCCCGGCCTTCGGCTCCCCGCTCTTTTCCGTGCGGACATCCCCCGGCGCTTCTCCGGCCGCATAGGCCCCCGCGACCGCGGGATGGAACAAAAGCAGAAGGGCCAGCAGCAGAGCAAGAAGCTTTCCCGGTTTACGGTCTGTTTGTCTTTGTGCGTTGCTTTTCATTTTCGATTCGCTCCTTTTTGTCCTTTATTTTTAATGTCATGCACAGGAACTCGTTTTGCCGCAGAACAGAGACCGGATGCGCCTTTTCCAACAGAAAGTCATTATTTTGTCCAACAGGAGATTCTCTTTTCAACTCCATTTTATACCTATTTCCCAAATCTGTCAATTCATCGGCTCTTTTGTTAACAAATATTTAACATATTCTCTTTGCCTTTCTGGAAGATCTCCCCTTCTCTCTTTGTTCAATTCTTTCGGTTTTTCCTTCGGTACGCTCTCCGCAGAAACAAAAAGCCCCGGATTTCTCCGGAGCTTTCAAATTCCTATTTCGCTATAAAAAAGATCGCTATCTGCTCATCCCCGCTTGAAAAGCCGTCATCACAGGGGAAACTCACCCGAATGCGCGGTAAGGGCGATGATCTTCTCCAAATCGTCGGGCTGCACTGCGGCGTCGTGCGCGGCGCGGTTGCGTACCAGCCGCCCGCAGCGATCGCATTTATGAATAAGAATATACCCCTTTTTGGGGTCGGCGACAGCCGCCACCGGACGCAGAAGGCCGCCGCAATCGTTGGCCCTGTCGCCGGGACAGATATCCACATGTAGCGAACAGAGACAGAAGGGGCAGTGATTGCGGGAGCTTTTTCCCAGGGGCAGCACGGCTCTTTTGCAATTGACGCAGACAAACCCGCTGTCGTTTTTGGCAAACCTTTTGGTTTCCATAATGTTCTACTCCTTTTTTCCACCGTCTCGGATAAAGCATCGGCCGATCTATGTACGCCTCACGCGGCCAAAACAAAAATATCGCCCATATACATAAGTCGGCGCCGACACGGAATACTAAATGTGACTTTCCCTTCTTTATGCCGACGGAAAGTCAGAAAACCGAAAGGAACTTATGTCATGTCCAGACCCGTAAGCGTTCGCTTTTTAACGGTTTTTCTTCTTGTTTGTCTGCTCTTCACGCTGACCGCGGCCGTCTTTGCCGACACCACCAAGCCTATGACCAGCTCTACTCCCGCAGGCTCCGATTCCCAGCCGAATACTTCGGACAATATGACGCTTCCTGAAACGAACGTGCCCTCCGACACCTCGTCCACGCCCGGTTCGTCTACGAACGCGCCGACCACCACGGCCACTCCCACAACCTCCGACAGAAACGACGCCGATGACGACGGTTTCAACTATACCGGCCTCATCATCGCCATTATCATCGCCGTTGCGGTCATTCTGCTGGTCATCCTTCTTGTGCCCAAGAATAAAAACAAGAAATAAAACCGCGAAAAAGCCAAACAAGACTGCCGGGAGACGCCGTCCCCCGGCAGTTTTTATCCGATGTCAGCCGAGAGGCTTGACCTCCTCTCCCACTTCGTCCAGACCAAAGCTCTCCATCAGTTTCCGCTCCATCTCCGCTCCGGTATTGAAGCCCATCTTCTTCTGACGGTGATTCATGGCGGCAATCTCGAGAATAACCGCCAAATTGCGGCCCGGTTTCACCGGAATCGTGTATTTCGGAATCTTAAGCCCCATAATATCCATATATTCGGTCTCTGTGCCAAAGCGATCATAGCATTTCTCGGGATCCCAGAATTCAAGCTGAATTACCGCGTCGATCCGCTCGCTCATTTTGACAGCCCCCATTCCGAAAATGCGACGGACGTCGACAATCCCGATGCCGCGCAGCTCCACATAGTGACGAATGAGCTCGGGCGCACTGCCCACCAAAGTTTTGTCCGAAACCCGTTTGATTTCCACTGCGTCGTCGGCGATCAGACGGTGTCCGCGCTTGACCAGCTCGATGGCCGTCTCGCTTTTTCCGATCCCGCTGTCTCCGAGAAGCAGAATTCCTTCGCCATACACTTCCACCAGAACGCCGTGCCGGGTGATGCGGGGGGCCAGACGAGTGGAAAGAGAGGCGATCAGCGCCGACATAAACGCGGAAGTGGGCTGAGCCGTGCGCAGAATCGGCACCCCAAACTGCCGGGCACAGGCCAGCGTATTATCGGAGACCGGAAGCGACGTGGTAAACACCACCGCCACCGGACGCTTCTCGAGAAAATCGTACATGCGGGTTTTGCGCGTGGGAGCGTCCAGATTTTCGAGGTAGAGATGCTCCACCTTCCCGATGATTTCGATCCGGGGAGGCTCGAAGTGGTCAAAAAATCCCGCCAGAGGGAGACCGGGCCGGTTGACCTCCCGGGAAGAAACCATCACCTCTTTTTCGGGCAAATAAAGAATTTCAAGGGAAAACTCCGAAATGATCTCGGCAAGAGAAACGCTGTATTGTTCGGTCATCAAGGCAACCCTCCGTCGGACAGTCTTTTGCCTTTATCATAAACAAAAAAGCGCGTTTTGTCAACAGCAAACTCTTTCCGGATGAAAAAAACGCTCCGAGGCGATACCCGCGCAATACGTCGAAAAAGCCCGTACGTACGCATAATATCAAGCCTCCTAAAAACGAGACGATACCCGCGCAATACGTCGAAAAAGCCGGCAGTGACCGGCGCGTTTCTCTTGTTTCAGCGGGATTGGCTTAAATTTTGATAAGAAATATTTCATTTTATTCGGTTTGCGGTATTGACAAACATTTTTTTCTATGCTATACTTATTTTTGCCTTTGCGGCACTGTCTTGTCCTGACAGGGGCCATTAGCTCAGTTGGTTAGAGCTACCGGCTCATAACCGGTTGGTCCGGGGTTCGAATCCCTGATGGCCCACCAGCGCATATCTACATTTCCGACGACCGGGACGGCCTTCCGCGAGCCGATCGGGGCTCCGCCGCCCTGAAAAAGCCTTTTTCTCAGCCTTTATAGTTCGGAAAATACTTTTTCATAACATCACAAAAGCTTTTTCGGCACCCGGTTTTCCGGCTGCGGAACAAGAGGTGACCTTTTTCCCGATTTCCGGCGTCGGTGTTGATTCTTCTCCGAGGGCGGCCGCCCTCCGTACTCTCTCAACCAGGAGGAATTAAAAATTGGAACTTATTGAAACGATATTGGTGATTGTCATCGTGCTTGCGGCCATCTGCCTCACGGTAGCGGTTCTCGCCCAGCCGAGTAAGCAAAGCGGCCTTTCGGGCGCCATTTCGGGCGCTTCTTCCGAAACCTTTTATGGAAAAGGAAAAGCCAAAAGCAAGGAAAAGCTCTGGGGACGTGTGACCATTGTCCTCGCCTGCTTCTTTGCCGTCGTCGTGTTGGCCTTCTATATCCTTCAGCCCTTCAAGGCCAAGGCCGATCCCGGCAATCCGGACGACTACTACGGCATTCCTGAACAGACCACGACCGAAGCGGACGATACCTCCTCCACGCCCGAAACTTCGGAGGACACGCCCGACAGCAGTACACCCGAGACGCCCGACAGCAGCACGCCCGATTCCGGCTCTTCGGAGGACACGCCCGACGACACAAACGCCGGCTGAGGCGCACTTCGGGGGAACATCGTGCTTTTATAGCGCCGTGCAGTACCCGCCGATTCTTCCCTTTTGCATTGGGCATTCGCGTTTCTCATTCCGCAAAATTTTTGGCTCTGACCGCATAGACGGCTTCATCGCATAAAATCATCGCATAAAACCTGTAATAAACTAACTCTGAGTAAAATTTGAAAAAGCAATGTCATAGGGCATTGCTTTTTTGTTTTTTGCTCCGGCTCGCTTTTTCCGCCGCCGGTATTTTTTGCCCCGCATTCTATATTCTCAAATGCCCCCTTCTGGAGC
>CALXKW010000066.1 GCA_944389045.1 uncultured Clostridia bacterium
TGATCGATTCCCGCCTGATTGACGCCGGGACCAAAATCTATGTCAATCCCACCGGCCGTTTTGTGGTGGGCGGACCGCAGGGCGATTCGGGTCTGACCGGGCGAAAAATCATCGTTGATACCTACGGCGGCTACGCCCGCCACGGCGGAGGCGCTTTTTCGGGCAAGGATCCCACTAAGGTGGACCGTTCCGGCGCTTATGCCGCCCGTTATATTGCCAAGAACATCGTGGCCGCGGGGCTTGCCGACCGCTGTGAGGTGCAGCTTGCCTACGCCATCGGCGTGGCCCGCCCGGTCTCGCTTCTCGTCGATACTTTCGGCACCTCCTCTTTTTCGGGAGAAGCGATTGCTGCGGCGGTGGAGGCGGTTATGGATCTTCGCCCCGCCGCCATCATCAAGCGCTTTAATCTCCGCCGTCCCCTTTACGCGGCTCATGCCGCCTATGGTCAGGTGGGCCGCGAGGATCTGGGCAGTCCCTGGGAGAGTCTCGATCTGGCCGAGTCGCTCCGGAAGGCGCTTCTTTCGAGGGACTGACGCTTTGCTTTTGCTATATTGGCTCTCAGGCTGCGATATGAGAGGAATTCTATTCTGCAATCAACTAATTTGTAACGCAATGTAGCCTGGGCTTATGCCTGAAAAGTCGGAAAACAGATAACCGATTTATGGAAGGGAGGGAGGTTTTTGCATCGTCGTATGACTGCCGGCGCCCAAAAAGGAGATTTGTCCGGGGGAGATCCGAACGGTCATTCTCTGCCGAGCGCCGCCCGGGAAACGAGCCTTTTCGGCGATCTGCCGCTTGCGGCCGCCCTGCCGCAGGAGACGGCTGATGGGGAAGAGATCATCGAGGGCGTCGTGGAGAACGTCATTTTTTCCAACGAATCGAACGGCTACTCGGTCTGCGAGCTGGGCGGACAAGAGGGCGAACCGGTGATTCTTGTGGGGATTATGCCCTATCTCAACGCGGGCGAGAGCATCAAAGCCCGCGGCCGCTGGGAGACGCACGCTTCTTACGGAAAGCAGTTTAAGGTCGAATATTACGAAAAACAGCTGCCGGTCACCTCCGAGGCAATTGTCAAATACCTCTCCTCCGGCATGATCAAAGGCATCGGAGGCGTCACCGCCAAGCGCATCGTGGAGCAGTTCGGCGAGGATACCTTTGACGTCATCGAATCGCATCCCGAATGGCTGACCGATATCAGGGGCATCAGCCCCAAGAAGGCGCAGGAGATTTCGGAAGGCTTCAAAAGCCAGTTCGGCGTGCGCTCAATCATGCTTTTTTGCCGGGATTTCTTTGGTCCGGCCACGGTGATGAAGATCTATAAAAAGTGGGGCTCGGGCGCCATCGATACCATCAACCGCAATCCGTATATCCTCTGCGACGAGATCTACGGCATCGGTTTTGACCGGGCCGACCGGCTGGCTTCCTCGATCGGCTTTGCCCGCGACTCGGCTTTCCGCATCGCCTCGGGAATCAAATACGCCCTTTCCTACAACGCGAATAATAACGGCCATATGTTCATCCCCCGCGATAAGCTGATCGGAATTTCCGCCGAGCTTCTCGGCGTGGACGCCTCTTTGGTCGAAGCGCCTCTGATCGGGCTGGAAAACGCCCGGGAGGTGGTGAGCGTCACGCTTCGGGGCAGGGCCTGTACGTACCTTCGCGACTATTACGACGCCGAGCGCTATACGGTCGATAAGATGATTCTGCTCGATCGGCTCTGTGAGAAGACCGCTATGCAGGATATCGACTATATGATCAACCAGATCGAGGCGGAGGAGGGAGTGGCCTATGCCCGCCTTCAGCGGAAAGCGATTGTTTCCGCGGTCAACAACGGCGTCATGCTTCTGACCGGCGGTCCGGGTACGGGGAAAACCACCATCATCCGGGCGGTGATCCGCATCTATCGGCGGATGGGCTTTGAGATCGCACTGGCCGCCCCGACCGGACGGGCGGCCAAACGAATGAGCGAGGCTACCCAGTGCGAGGCCAAAACGATCCACCGTCTTCTCGATATGGAGTACCTTGCGGGGGAAAGAACCAAATTCCGCCGCAACGAGCATAACCTTCTGGAGGAGGACGTCGTCATCATCGACGAAGCGTCGATGATCGATTCGCTTCTGATGGCGTCGCTTCTGAAGGCGATCAAGCCGGGAGGCCGGCTGATGCTGATCGGGGACGCCGACCAGCTTCCTTCGGTGGGAGCGGGAAACGTGCTCTGCGACCTTCTGGCCAGCGAACGCTTTCCTACCGTCCGCCTGACCGAGATCTTCCGGCAGGCGCAGGAGAGCCGGATCATCACCAACGCACACGCGATCAACAACGGGGAGTTGCCGGTTCTGACCGACAAGCGGGGTGATTTCTTTTTTCTTTCCCGTGAGAGGGAGGCGGATATCGTTCCCACGATCGTCGATCTCTGCCGCAGCCGCCTGCCCAAGACCTACGGGGAGAAGATCCGGGACGCGATTCAGGTCATCACGCCCTCCCATAAGGGGACGGCGGGCACCGAGAGCCTGAACGGCGCTCTGCAGGCGGTGCTGAACTTTCGGGACGGCCGGAAGAAAGAGAAGAAATTCCGCAACCTGCTCTTTCGTGAGGGGGACAAGGTGATGCAGATCAAGAATAATTATGAGATCGAGTGGGAACGGTACGAGGAGAAGGGAAGCGGCATCTTCAACGGAGACATCGGCTTCATCGAGGCCATCGACTACGCGGCCGAGCAACTCCGCGTCAACTTCGACGGCCGCATCTGCCGCTACGAGTTCGCCAAGCTCGACGAGCTCGAACACGCCTATGCCATCACCATCCACAAGAGCCAGGGGAGCGAGTATCCCGTGGTGATTATGCCTCTTTTTCGCTGTGCTCCCCGCCTTCTGACCCGGAATCTCTTCTATACCGCCGTGACCCGGGCCCAAAAGATCGTCATTCTGGTGGGCTCCGCCGAGATCGTGCAGACTATGGTGGAGAACAACCGGCTGGCCAAGCGCTATACCGGGCTTCGGGACATGCTGGAGCAGGCATGAGGAGGACGGTGTTGAAGCGGTCGGAGCTTTTTTGGAACCTTCTTTTTCCCCCCTTCTGCCTTGCCTGCGATCTTCCGCTCGATCCCCGAGAGAGCGACCCTCTCTGTCCGGTCTGCCGAAGCCGTTACGCGGCCGAGCGGGAATTTCTCTGCCCGGAATGCCGGAAGCCGCATCGGCTCTGCTCCTGTCTTCCCGCGCGGATGCGGCGCGTCTCGCCCTTTGCACTTCATATCGGGGAGTATTCCGGAGAAGAAGAGAGTGTGGTGCGCGCGCTGATTCTGTCGGCGAAAGATCACAATTACGAGGCGCTTCACCGCTTCATGGCCGCGGAGCTCTGCGCGACCTTTTCTCAAAGAGAGGATTTCGGCGCTTTTCCGGAGAACTGCCTTGTCACCTATGTACCGCGGGCACGGGAAAAGGTCGCGGAGCGCGGGGTCGATCAGGCGAGGGAAACGGCCAAACGTCTGGCTCGTCTTCTGAACTGTCGGTTTGTGAAGACTCTGTCTCACAAAAAGAGCCGGCAGCAGAAAAAGCTGTCCGCCGGGGAGCGCCTTCAAAACGCGTCGGGCGGGTACGCGCTTCTTCCGCATATGTCCGATAAGCTGAAGGGCGAGTTTGCGGGGAAGACGCTTCTTCTCTATGACGATGTTGTGACGACCGGCGCCACTATGGCGGTCTGCGCTTCTTTGCTCAAGAGGGCGGGCGCGGCGTCGATTGTCTATCTCTCTTTCGGGATGACCTACCGGCAGAGCAAAGCGCCGCCCGCCTACGTTCTCCGAAAAGAGAGCGGCAAGGCGGCCGGTCGCCGCGCCGGCCCCGGGAGAGCGCAGAAGATAACCCGAGATTGCGAAACGATCCGGAGATGCCCGGGATCGACCGAGGAGGAGGGAAATTCGAAATGAGCGATTGGGAAAAAGAAAAAGAATACCGGGAGGTTGTCGGCTTTCTCGACTCCTCCTTATCCAACGAGGAGCTGATCGAAGAGAGCCTTACGAGACTGAAGGCCCTGGGCGAATACCGGGACGCCCCGGCACTTTACGCGCAGTACAGCGCGCTTTTCCGTCAGCAGCGGGAAGAAAAGGCCCGGTATGCCAAGCGGAGACGGGCGGAGAAAGCCGTTCAGCTGATGTTAACGGGGCTGGGGCTCGCTTTGGCCGGTATGCTGATTTTTATTCTGGTCTATGCCCTGCGTCTGTGGTAAGAGCTCGCGCATTTTCTGTGTGGGATCTCAGACTTTTTCGAATAAAATGACGGCTTTTACAAATCGAAAAAAGCTGCTCCGCAGCGCCGCCTGTCATTCTCCGAAGTGCGGAGGAGGGTCGGTGCTGTGGGGCGGCTTTTTACGGGAATTTTCTTTGGTGCTCCGTGCGTGGGGGCTTCGATGC
The DNA here is from genome assembly GCA_944389045.1 of uncultured Clostridia bacterium. Taxonomy (GTDB): domain Bacteria; phylum Bacillota; class Clostridia; order Oscillospirales; family CAG-272; genus RGIG1993. Next base: position 4,406 of record CALXKW010000066.1, read on the forward strand.
CGTTCTTTGATGCGATAAAGAAGGAAAAAGACACGAAGGAAAGAAGCGGTTGAGGCGGAAGGGGGAATACGGAAGGGAAAACAAAATGCGGGATATAGACGGCGGGGGATAAACGGGAACGAACACGAAAGACCGCGGAGAGAAAAGCACGATTCAGCGGGGAGCCTCGGCGAGGCAGAGGTCATAGATTTCCTTTTGCAGAGGAGAAAATTTTTTGTTTTTATGGACAATGAGAAAGGACTGTCTTTCAAAACTGGCTCCGGCGATCGTTAAAACCCGCAGCTTTCCGCCGGCAAGATGCGGGGGCACCAGACCCTCGGGCAGGATGGTGATGCCGAGGTTTTCCTCGGCGGCGGCAAAGAGCGCTTCGTTGCTCACCGACTCCATGGTGGGATGGACCGAGAGCGAGGCGGTGGCCAGCGCGCTGTCAAAGAGATCGCGCGAAGCACTCCCCCTTTCCCGCAAAAGCAGAGAATGGCCGGTCAGGGCGGAAAGCTCGATCCTGTCCTCGACGGGATAGTCCTTCCCGGCGACCGCCACCAGGCGGTCTTCCGCGAAGGGGCGGACAAAAAGAAAGGTGGAAGTGATCTTTCCTTCGACGATCGCAAGGTCGAGCCGGCCTTCGGCGATTTCGTTTTCGATCGCGGCGGTCTTGTCGATTTTGACGTTGATCCGCACGTCGGGAGAGACCGCCTTGACCTTGTTGAGAAAGGCGGGGAGAAAGGTCTTTCCCAAAGTGAGGGAGGAGCCGATCCGGACAATGGGATGATCGTCCGAGCGGATGGCCAGCGATTCGAATTCCGCAAAGCTGGCAAGAACCTCCTCGGCTTTGATTAAAAGCTCCTTGCCCGCCTCGGTGATGACGAGGCGCCGGTGGATTCTCTCGAAGAGCGTCACCCGATAATATTTCTCGATCTCGGCTACCGCGCAGCTGACGGCCGGCTGGGCGATATGCAGAAGTTCGGCGGCGCGGCTCATGCTGCCGTTTTTGGCGACTGTGACAAAAATTCGCAGGTGTCTTAAGGTCATGGCCCCCTCCTTAAATATAATATTTTTTTATGGAATCTATAAGATTATACTACTTTACATATCTTTTGTCAAGGTGTATAATAAAAGCAACAGGTGTTGCGATCCGGCTCGGAGGCGGTTCATGGCCGCATACCGCCTCTTCGGGCCGGGTCGGCTATTTTTGAGCGGAAAGAAAGGATATGACAAATGCCGATTACAAATTTTTCAGAGATTACCCCCTATATCCGCGAGCTCGCCGCGATTTCGGAAAAAAGCTGCGGCATTCTGCCCGAGATGTATTACGAACACGATGTCAAGAAGGGGCTGCGCGATCTCGACGGAAACGGGGTTGTGGCGGGTCTGACCGAGGTCTCCAGCGTCAAGGCGAAGGAGGTACTGCCCGACGGCAGCACGGTGCCCTGCGAAGGGGTTCTCTCCTACCGCGGGATCAACGTGCGGAATATCGTCCGCGGCTTTCTGAGCGAGAATCGCCCCGGGTTCGAAGAGACGGTCTATCTCCTCCTCTTTTCCAAGCTCCCGAACAAAGAGGAGCTTGCCGCGTTCACCTCGCTGCTCTCCGATTACCGCTCTCTCCCTCCGTCCTTTGTCCGGGATATGATCCTGAAGGCTCCCGGCCGGGACATGATGAACATTCTCTCGCGCAGCGTGCTCGGGCTATATGCTTACGACGACAATCCCGACGATATTTCGATTCCCAACGTGCTCCGGCAGTGCCTGCAGCTGATCGCCCAGTTCCCGCTTCTTGCGGTTTACGGCTACCAGTCGTTTCAGCATTATCATAACGGAAAGAGTCTCTTCATCCATTTCCCGCGGCCCGATCTCGGCTGCGCCGAGAATCTGCTCTACATACTGCGCGAGAACGGGGAGTTTTCGCCCCTCGAGGCCAAGCTTCTCGATCTGGCTCTTGTGCTTCACGCCGAGCACGGGGGCGGCAACAACTCGACCTTTACCATGCATGTGGTGACCTCTTCGGGAACCGACACCTACTCGGCGGTTTCAGCCGCGCTCGGCTCGCTGAAGGGACCCCGTCACGGCGGAGCCAACATCAAGGTCATGCGGATGTTTGACGATATGAAGGCCAATATCGACACCAAAAGCGAAGATGCGGTGCGCGACTATCTCGTTCGTCTTCTCGATCGCAAGGCCTTCGACCGGGCGGGGCTGATCTACGGTATGGGACATGCCGTCTATTCGATCTCCGATCCTCGCGCCGACATTCTGCGCGAGTCGGCGCGGAAGCTCTCGATTGAAAAGGGAATGGAGGAGGAGTTCGCGCTTTACGAAAAGGTGGCCGCCCTCGCTCCCGAGATCATCGCCGAGAAGCGGAAGATGTACAAAGGGGTCAGCGCCAACGTGGACTTTTATTCCGGTATGGTCTACAAGATGCTGGGGCTTCCTTACGAGCTCTTTACGCCGATCTTCGCCGTCGCGCGCATTGCGGGCTGGAGCGCTCACCGACTGGAGGAGATTCAGTGCGCCGGTAAGATCATCCGCCCCGCTTATATCTGCGTGAAGCCCGAGAAACCCTATCTTCCCATGGCCGAGAGGAAATGAACCGGAGAAAACGATGCGGAGGAGAGGAAGTTAACATGAGCCGCGGCCGTCAGCTGATCTCGCTTTTTCTGACCATGATGAAGATCGGTCTCTTTTCTTTCGGCGGGGGCTATGCCATGCTGGCACTGGTCGAAACCGAACTGGTCTCTAAAAAAAGATGGATCGGGAAAGAGGAATTTCTCGACATGGTGGCGATCTCGGAATCGACGCCCGGTCCGCTGGCGATCAACAGCGCCACCTATATCGGCTACCGCTTGGCAGGCGTTATCGGTGCTTTGACGGCCACGGCGGCGGTCGTTTTGCCATCGTTTACAATTCTTTTTGCCATTTCGTTCTTTTTCGATGCGTTTCTCTCCTTTTCTTATGTGGCATATGCTTTTCAGGGCATCCGGGTGTGCGTTGTTTTTCTCATTCTGTCGGCCGGTTTCGGCATGCTGAAAAGCGTCCGCCGCCATCCTCTTGAGCTTACGATCCTGGGGGCGACCTTTCTCGGGATGCTTCTGACTTCTTTGTTTGCCGTGGATTTTTCCTCGATCTTTTATATTCTGATCGGCGGCGCCGCCGGACTTTTTGTCTTTCTGCTTTTTCGTATTAAGCGCGGAAAGGGAGGGACAGAAACATGATTTATCTCGAACTGTTTCTTGTTTTTCTGAAAATCGGGGCGGTCTCTTTCGGGGGCGGCTACGGGATGATCGCGCTGGTGCGGGAGGAGGTTCTCGCGCGGGGCTGGATGGACGAAGAGCGGTTTCTGAATTTCATCGCGGTTTCGGAATCGACGCCCGGCCCGCTGGCGGTCAATATGGCGACCTTTGTCGGGGCGGAGCAGGGGGGCTTTTGGGGCTCGGCTCTTGCCACGCTGGGCGTGGTGCTCCCCTCCTTTCTTCTGATCCTCCTGATTGCCTGTCTTTTGAAAAACCTTTTGCGCTATCATGCGGTGCAGGCCTTTCTCGGCGGAGTGCGGCCCGCCGTGGTGGGACTGGTTCTGGCCACGGCCGTCGGGATGATGGGCGACGTCTTTCTTTCCGCGGCGGACGGCGGGGCGCACGCTTTCGATTTCCGAGCGGCGATCCTTTTTGCGCTGCTTCTTCTGGCCGCTCTCGGTTATCGGAAAGTTTTCGGAAAGAAGATCTCTCCGATTCTGCTCATTCTTTTTTCCGCGGGGCTGGGCATTCTGTTTTACGGCGTGGGCTGAGTATTTTCCTGTCGGCGATCGTTTACTTTACGGGGCTACAGGCGGTTTTATCTTTCTTTGTTCCTTTCTTTTCTCTTCTGGAGAAAAATCCTTCCGCACGGTTTTGCCGTAAAAAAACAAAGGGCCTTTTCCGAGAATTTTGTCGGAAAAAACAAAAGATGTCTCTTGACAAAACGCGGCTCTTCATGCTAAAATGTTTGTGGTAAATCTTTCGGGTTTTCGCGACTGACGGGAAATTTGTGGGTTACCACAGGGGAGCGTAAATCTGTCATACAGCCGACCGTCTGGGCGCACTTGTTTCACTTGAGGAATAAGTGTGCCTTTTTCACTTTCACCGCCGAAGCGGCAGACAGGCACTGCGCCCAAGGGCGGCAGGGGCCTTCGGGCGCGTGCGGGAGGTCTTTTTCCGCGCACGCGCACACACACACTCTCTCTGCGGCGGCCGCGAATCGGCGTTCGCTCTGCGGACAGGCCGGACGGCCCCGGCATGGCCCGCTCGAATTTTAGTAAGGAAGGTATCATCGCAATGAAAAAAGTCGGAATTGTCATGGGAAGCGACAGCGATCTGCCGATTATCCGCAAGGCGGCCGATACGCTTGCCGCGCTTTCGGTTCCCTTTGAGGTTCATATCTATTCGGCCCACAGAACGCCCGAGGAGGCGGGACGCTTTGCGCGCGAAGCCCGTGAGAACGGGTTTGGCGTCCTGATTGCCGCGGCCGGCATGGCGGCCCATCTGGCCGGAGCCATCGCCGCCGCCACCACGCTTCCCGTTATCGGAATCCCATGCAAATCACAGAATCTTGACGGCATTGACGCCCTTCTCTCGACAGTACAGATGCCCTCCGGTATCCCCGTGGCCACTGTTGCCATCGACGGGGGGGTCAATGCCGCTTTGCTTGCCGCCGAGATTTTGGCTCTTTCGGACGAGTCCTTGGCCGAGAGGCTGGCGGCCAAACGGCAGGCCGACCGCGAAAAGGTGCTTGCCAAGGACGCCGCGCTTGCCGCGGAGTGGCAAAAAACTTCGCCCGACTCATCCAAATAAGAAACAAAAAACAAAAAAATATTACAAACAGGGAGCTTGAACATGAAACTTGTTTACACGGGAAAAACCAAAAACGTCTACGCACTCGACAACGGCAACTATCTTCTGAAGTTCAAGGACGACTGCACCGGCAAGGACGGCGTGTTCGATCCCGGTGAGAATTCGGTCGGGCTGACCATCGAAGGCGTGGGCGACGTGAACCTGAGAATGTCGGTCTATTTCTTTGAGAAGGTGAATGCCGCCGGCATCAAGACGCACTATGTCAGCGCCGATCTTGCGAATACCACGATGGAGGTCCTGCCCGCCAAGGTCTTCGGAAAGGGCCTCGAGGTGATCTGCCGCCATAAAGCGGTGGGGAGCTTCTACCGCCGCTACAGCGACTACATCGAGGAAGGCGCCGATCTTCCCGCTTATGTGGAAACCACCTTCAAGAACGACGAAAAGGGCGATCCGCTGGTGACCGAGGACGGGCTTGTGGCGCTCGGCGTGATGACCTCCGAGCAGTATCAGGACATCAAGGTCATGACCCAGAAGATCACGAAGATCGTGGCCGATGATCTCGCGGAGAAGGGTCTTGTCCTCTACGATATCAAGTTTGAGTTCGGCTACGACAAGGACGGCAAGGTCATGCTGATCGATGAGATCGCTTCGGGCAACATGCGCGTTTATCGGGACGGAAAATACATCGATCCCATGACGCTCTCGGAGCTCTTCTTCGCCTGAGTCGCAAATACAGAGAGAAGGGCAGGTCTTTTTCGAAGGATCTGCCCCTTTGCGCGAGAAGACGTCCGTGCCGCGGCGTTCTTCCCGCGCTGTCATAGACGGCGCCTCCTTATTTGAGCGGCTTAGCCGCTCAAATAAGGAGGACGCGGTTGAAACCGAGCGTGCGTTTTGCGCCGGAGCGTAAAAACGCTCCTTCCTGTGAAACTGCGCGACTAAAAAACGGGATGGTCAAGCAATGGGTGGATTTTTTGGCATCGCTTCACGGCAGGACTGCCTTGCCGACGTGTTCTTCGGAACCGATTATCATTCACATCTCGGAACGCGCTGCGGCGGTCTTGCCGCTTACGATCAGACGCTGGGTCTTCAGCGGGTGATCCATAATATTGAGAACTCGCCGTTCCGAACCAAATTCGAGCATGTTTTTGAGGAGATGAGGGGGACCTCGGCTATCGGTTGCATCAGCGATTCCGACCCGCAGCCCCTTCTCATCCGCTCCAATCTGGGGACCTATGCCCTCTGCATGGTGGGCGCCATCAACAACGCCGAAAAACTGATGGAGCAGTATCTTTCTTTCAGCGGCGGGCATTTCAACGCCATGACCGGGGGCACCATCAATGCGACCGAGCTGGCCGCGGCGCTGATCAACCAGAAGAGCAGTTTTGTCGAAGGAATCCGCTTCGCC
>CALXKW010000067.1 GCA_944389045.1 uncultured Clostridia bacterium
TCCTCCCGCTCCTTTTCGTCGGAATAGAGGGACCTTCCGAATTCATACGCTTTTTCAAGATACCCGGTCTTTTCAATCTGCGGTCTTCCGTTGGTATCCCCGCAGCCTCCCGCCAAAAGCATACCTTTATCGTGAAAGCCGATATACCGAATCACGGCAAACCGGTAATAGGAGATCGCCTGTTCGTAGGTCCAGAAAAGATCGTCCGCCGAGGTCATAAGCAGAGCGGCGTCCCGTACGGGATACTTTTCATAGCGTCCCAAAGGGGGATGGGGATCCTCTTCCGCAAGACAATAAAACCGCTCAAGAAAGGCCTTCAGCCTGGAGGAGATGGTCCAGAAGAGAAGCGGGGAGGCCAAAACCAAGAGGTCGGCCTCCTTGATTTTGGGAATCAGGTCGGAAAAGCCGTCTTTCTGAACACAGGGTTTTCCGTAGCGGCAGGCGTTGCAGCCAAGACAGCCCCTCACCTCGGTTCGATTCAGCGATACCTTCTCAACCGTATGTCCGGCCGCCGCGGCTCCCCGCATAAAGGCGTCGACCAACTGGGCGGTGTTGCCGCCCGGCCGTCCCCCGCCCTGAACGATTAAAATTTTCTTCATTCTTGATTCCTCCGGCTGCAGTCGAGGGATAGCAAGCGCGTTTCAAATTGGCAGTTGTGTTGCCCATAACCAAGCCGAAACAAAAAACCTGCTGCCGATATTCCGCAGCAATCGCGGTAAAATCCAAATAAAGATTTCAAGACATTCCGCCCGACGAGAAGCCGAGACTTCCGTCCCGATCACAGTCCGCCAAGGAAATAGAAAAGCAGGTAGAGAAGAAAAACAAATCCTACGCCGCCAAGAACCGCCAAAAAGATGCGAAGGGGCGAAAGAGGCGCTTTTCCGCCCACTTTCCCGGTCTGTCCGTTGATCATAAAGGGATAGGTCTTGCCGTTGTAAGAAAAATGCGACATCCAGACCGGAAGCATCAGATACTTATAGGTAATATTGTGGTAAACCGTTTTGATCTTCAGACTGTCCACACGGTCGGCATGATGCCGCCGCAGGATTTCCCGCTCGACGTTTTGGTTCAGCGATACCTCAATCGACCTTTTGGCGGTGCCCCACGCGTCGTCCAGTCCCACCGAATAACGCTCAGCGGCAAAGCCCGAGAGATATTCAGGGCGATAGGCCAGATTGTTTTCGGTGTTAAAAGGTTCGATCTGGGTAAGAAGCGACAGATTATGCCGCGTACTGCCCTTCACCAGACGGTCGTTGAAAAACTCATTGTAGCTTCCGTGTGTGCGGTACCAATCCACATACGTGCGAGTACGCCGGTTTTTCCCGCTCCCCACCACCACCGTGCGCACAATGCCATAGCGGGCGGAATAGAGCGAATCGGTCGTTGTGTCAAAGGTCCAGTAAGGCAGATAGACACCCTTGAACTCCACCCGGCCGGCGTTCTTTTTGACCGCACCCGGACAGAACCAGCGGCGCTTGAGCCAATTGCGGAAGAGCTGATCCGCACCCGGGCGGTCGACGCGAAAAGGGCAGACGCCGCCGGGTGCAAGCGTATCCTCCTCTGCCGCCTCCATCACCTGATTGGAACCGCAATAAGGACATTCGCCCGCCGTTTCCAGACTGTCGTATACCGTCTCGGCGCCGCAGTTTTTACAAATAACCGTCTTTTTCTCGGTGCCCCAGTCACAGTTTCCCCGCTCCTCGGCTTCGTAAAAGGAAAGCTCCTCGGCCCGCTCGTTTTCGTTTTCGATTTCCTCCATGCTGCCGCAGTAGGGACAGACCAGCATACCGGTCTTCGGATCGAAATCCATCGTTCCGCCGCAAGCATCGCACTTCTTATCGGTCTCTTCCAAAGTCTTGACGACCGTTTCCTCCGCCTTTCCGGCGGCGTCCTTATCTCCCATCGGTTCAAAATCCATCTTTCGCTCTCCGATCCATTCAAAATAATACGTTCGTCTCAACCGCGGGTTTTATGAACCCCGTCCTCATTGCCTTAACAAAACTCCGTCTACCGAACAGAATCGTTTTCGTCAAAAGGATCGCCGCATTCCGGACAGAATTTCGGAGGTTTGGTGGGATCCTTCGGTTCCCATCCGCACTTGTCGCACTTATATTTCAAAGCGTCTTCCGGCCGTTTGGCGCCGCACTCGGAACAGAATTTTCCGGTATTGATGGCGCCGCAGGAGCAGGTCCAGCCGATTTTGGCCGTTTCCGGCTTCGGCTTTCCGCACTCCCGGCAGAACTGCCCAAAATTTTCGGTCCCACAGGCGCAGATCCAGGAAGATGCGCCCGGCTTCGGTTTGCCGCAGTCTTTACAGAATTTTCCGGTATTCTCGGCGCCGCAGGAGCACTTCCAGCCCCCTGTCGGCGGCGTCGGAGGTGTGGGCTGCTGCTGTGTTCCCATACCGTAAAGTCCCTGAATATTCGCGCCGCCCGCAGCGCCCGCCATATTCAATCCGGCAAAGCCCATGAACGCGCCGCCCGCTCCGGTGTTTTTCGCCGCGTCCTGCATGGCCTGCGCCTGCGCGCCTACCAGTGTCGCGCCCGCCATCCTGGGATCGCGGAAGGCCGCGTTGCGCTGCATTTCCTTGATCATGCGCTCGTCCTCTTCGGGAGCGGTTACCGAGCTCACGCCGAAGGAATAGACACGGATTCCGCGCAGCTCACCCCATTTTTTCGAGAGGACGTCGTTCAGCGCGTCGGCAATCTCTGCCGTATGCCCGGGCAGCGCGCTGTATCGGATTCCCATTTCGGAAATCTTGGCCAGAGCGGGCTGCAGTGCGGTCATCAGTTCGCTCTTCAACTGACTGTCGATGCTGTAGCGCAGATAAGAGTCGGCCACGTTGCCGCAGACGTTGGTATAAAAAAGAATCGGATCGGATATTTTATAGGAATACTCCCCGTGACAGCGAATCTCAATATCGATGTCCAGACCGATGTTGCGGTCCACCACACGGAAAGGAACCGGACTGGCCGTTCCGTATTTGTTGCCCGCAATCTCCTTGGTATTGAAATAATAGACTCGCTGATCCTTACCCGTATCGCCGCCGAAGGTGAATCTTCTGCCGATGGCCTTAAAGGAGTCGAGAATTCCCTTTCCGAGACCACCGTAAAAAATGCTGGGTTCGCTCGAGGAATCGTAGACAAATTCGCCGGGATCGGCGCAAAGCTCCGCGACCTTGCCCTGATCGACAATAATCATGCACTGCCCTTCGTTGACCGCCACCACCGAGCCGTTGGTGATGATGTTTTCCTCCCCCTTGCGGTTGGAAGAACGGCGGGAGGTGCGCTTCTGGCCCTTCTTGACCAGAACGTCCGCTCCCATTGAGTCGCAGTATATGTATTCCTTCCACTGATCGGCCAAAACACCGCCTGTGGCCCCCGCGATCGCCTTGATAAGTCCCATTGATCGGATCCGCCTTTCTTATGCTTAAATTATTCAGTTAAATAAAATCTTTACGATTGATTTTATCATAAAGCCCGCTTCAAGTCAAGTTTTTTCGCTCCCTTTGGCGAAAATTTCATATCTTATGCTCATTTTTGTAAACCGCGGCATGTGCAGCAAAACCCTGACTCTTCAAACGCCGTATTCCCGTTCTATTTCACCCATAGCAAAACTCATGGAAAAAAACAGGGGGCAAAAGAGCGGACGAAAAGAGTCTTTACAAAGAAAAAGCCACGCGGACCTTGGTTCGCATGGCTTTCTTGCTGTACAAGAGAGATTCAGATGAGGGAGAGATAAAGCTCGCGGATCTCCTCAACCGAGGTATCGCGGGGATTGCCGGGACGGCAGGCGTCGTCGTAGGCCGACTGGGCGAGAAAATCAACATCGGCAGGCTTGACGATATCTTTCAGATCGGCCGGGATTCCCACATCGGCGGAAAGCTTCCTCACCGCGTCAACGGCGGCGGCTCTCGCCTCCTCCAGCGTCATTCCGTCGGTATTCACCCCCATCGCTTTGGCGATATCCCGGTACTTTTCACCGGTCGCGGGAGCGTTGTAGGCCATGACCGTGGGAAGAATGATGGCGTTGGCCACGCCGTGAGGGGTATCGTAAAGCGCGCCGAGCGGATGCGCCATCGAATGCACGATCCCGAGTCCCACATTGGAAAAGCCCATGCCGGCGATATACTGACCGAGGGCCATGCCCTCCCTACCCTCCGGTGTTCCGGCAACGGCGTCCCGCAGGGAGGAGGAGATGATCTCAATGGCCTTGAGATGGAACATATCGCTCATGGCCCAGGCGCCCTTCGTGATATAGCCCTCGATGGCATGGGTGAGAGCGTCCATACCGGTGGCGGCGGTCAGCCCTTTCGGCATCGTGCTCATCATATCGGGATCGACAAAGGCCGCGACAGGTATGTCGTGTACGTCCACACAAACCATCTTGCGGTTTTTTTCGGCATCGGTAATGACGTAGTTGATCGTAACCTCCGCCGCGGTTCCCGCGGTGGTGGGGACGGCCAGAATGGGCGCGCATTTATTCTTTGTGGGAGCCACACCCTCCAGAGAGCGCACATCGGCAAACTCCGGATTGGCCGCGATGATTCCGACGGCTTTGGCGGTATCGATCGACGAGCCGCCGCCGATGGCCACGATGCAGTCCGCGCCGCTCGCACGATAGGCCGCCACACCGTTCTGCACGTTTTCAATGGTAGGATTGGCCTTGATATCGCTGTAAAGCGTATAGGGGATGCCCGCGTCGTCAAGAAGAGCGGTCACCTTGGCCGCCACGCCGAAGCGGATCAGGTCGGGGTCGGAGCAGACAAACGCCTTTGTAAAGCCCCGCGCTTTGATTTCGGAGGGAATCTCGGCAATCGCGCCTTTGCCGTGATAGCTTGTCTCGTTCAGAACAAATCTGTTTGCCATAGTGTAAAACCTCCCGTATGATTGAAATAGTATTTTGAATTAAAGAGAGATTGTAAAAAAGCCAAATTCTCTTTACGCTTTATTGTATCACGAAAAAAGGCCGCCGTCAACCGTTCTTTTGGTAAAAAAAAGGTGACGGCGGCGTGAATACCGCCAAAAAGGAAGCCCTGCGCGGCGGCGTCACGGCGACGGTGTAGGCTAAACTCAGCCGCCGATTTTTTCAAACTCGGTAAGAGCTTTTTCAAAAGAGCGCATACAGGAATCAAACGCTGCCTTTTCGCAAAGGTTCACGCCGGCGAGCTTCAAAAGCTCCACCGGACTGTCACTGCCCCCCGACGAGAGAAAGGCGAAATAGTCCTTCACGGCCTCTTCTCCCTCGCTGAGAATCCGCTCCGCGATCGAGACGGCCGAAATGATGCCGGTCGCGTATTTGTACACATAGAAATTTCGGTAGAGATGTGGGATCCGCGCCCACTCGTAGGCGATCTCGGGATCGGAAACCACGGCGGGGCCGTAATATTTTTTGTTCAGTTCATAATAGGCGGAAGAAAGCGAATCCTTTGTCAGCGGCTCGCCCTTCTCTGCCATCTCGTGAGCAAGAAACTCAAACTCGGCAAATTGCGTCTGGCGGAAGAGCGTCCCCTTCAGCATATCGAGGTAATAGGAGAGCAGGTATTTTCTGAGCTTCTCATCCTCAGTCTTTGCCAATAGGTGACGGATGAGCAGAACCTCGTTGACCGTGGAGGCCACCTCCGCCACAAAAAGCGTATAGCCGGCCTTTTCCTGAGGCTGAGAGCGCTCCGAAAAATAGGAGTGCATGGCGTGACCAAGCTCATGGGCAATCGTGAAAATGTTGTTGGTCGTCTTCTGATAGTTCAGAAGCACATAGGGATGCTTCAGACCGTATACGCTGACGCTGTAGGCGCCGCTCTTCTTTCCCGGCGTCTCTTCCACGTCGATCCAGCGGTTGTCACGCGCCTCGTCAAGAAGCGCGGCATAGCGCTCGCCGAGAGGCGCAAGCCCTTCTTTGACCAGAGCGTAAGCCTCCTCGTAATCGAGCTTTAGCTCGGCGTTTTCCACACAGGAGACATAAATGTCGTACATATGCAGTTCTTTCACGCCCATGAGCTTCTTCTTATCGCGGTAATAGCGGTGCAGAAGGGGCAGATTTTCATTGACGCTCTCGAGCAGATTGTGATAGACGGCGGGATCCACGTCCTCCCCGGAAAGCGCCCGATCGAGAGAAGAGGCATAACGGCGCGCCCGGGAGAGGAAGACGTCCTTTTCGATATTTCCCACAAAAGCCGCCGTGATGCTGTTGATCCGATCGATATAGACCTGATAATAGGCGCGGAAGGCCGACCGGCGGGTGCGCCGGTTGGGCGACTGCAAAAGAACGCCGTAGGTACCGTGCGTGACCTCGGTCTTCTCCCCCTCCACACGAATGACCGGCGCGGGGAAATCCGCGTTGTCGATCATATTGAACACGCGCCCGAAGCCGCCGAAGATTCTTCCCTCCTGGGAGAGCAGCTCCTCCGCTTCTTTGGAGAGCACATGCGGCTTGTTGCGGATAATGCCTCGGATCGTGTAATCGTAGTCCTTCATCCGCTCGTCGGCGGCAAACGCCTCAAGCGTTTCAAGAGGAAGGGCTGTGAGTTCGGGGGTCATGAAGGCAATACTCTCGGCAAGCTTCATTTCCAGACGGTCGACCCGCGCTGTCAGCGCGGCGTATTCCGAAATCCGGGTGTCCTCGTCCTGCTTCATAAAGGCATAGACGCCCAGATGGCTCAAAACAAGGCCGACCTCATTGAGCCTGTCCAGACATTCGCGCAGAACCGAAAGTTCCGAAAGCCTTCCCTCGTAAGCCGAGAAATCCAGTTTTTTCTCCACTTCGGAAAAAGCCTTTTCCCAATCTTCCCTCGTTTCGTATATGTCCTCAGTCCGCCATTTGAGCGATTCGGCAATTTCGCTTCTTTCTTTCGCCATGGATTTACCTCTCTGTTCTAAATTTTCTTTTTCTTTACTATACCACTACTATACCACTTTTTTCCCCTCTTTACAAGCGGGAAAACAAACTTTTGCAAAAAAGCGCCGCGCCCATGCGTACGGCCGCTTCCTCCCGTCCTATCTGCCTGACCCCGCCGCCTTCTCTCTCCGTCGCACGCTCCTGTAATCCGGAAAGCGATTTAATAAGCTTCCCTCCGGAAAAGAGATTCCGGAGGGAAGAAAAACGCTTGTTATTTTCGGAAGGAGGCCATGAATTCTTCGATCTCTCCGGCTTCCTTGAGGATATCCCGCGAGAGATTGACCGCGCGGTCCTTTCGGATATAAAGATCGTCCTCGATGCGCACGCCGATGCCGTGCTCCGGGAAGTAAAGGCCGGGCTCATTGGAGATGATCGCCCCTTCAGGCAGCGGGATGCCGCGCGGCATGGGATCGTGCGTATCCAGCCCGATCGAGTGGGATACGCCGTGAAAATATACCCGCCGAATTTCCTCAGGAGAGGAGATCAGCCCCGCCGAGAGGCAGCCCTCGGTCAGCGTCTCCACCGAGATTTCCTGAAGCTTTCCGAGCGTGACGCCCGCCATTGCCGACGCTTCCACCCTTTTGTTGGCCTTCAGAACGATCTCATAGATCTGTCTCTGAAGAGGGGTAAAACGTCCGTTTACCGGAAAGGTGCGGGAAATGTCGGCACAATATTCCTCTTCCCGTGCGCCGAGATCGAAAAGAATCAGATCTCCGTCGCGAAGTATACTGTCGTTTGCCGAATAATGCAGTGTCGTGGCGTTGATCCCCGAGGCGGCAATCGTTCGAAAGGAATGCTTTTTATTGCCTAAATCCTTAATTGTGTGGTCGAACCAGGCTTCGAGCTGGTATTCGTACAGACCGGGCGCCGCGTGTGCCATCAGCGACTCGATACCCGCCTTTGTCGTCTGCACGGCGCGGAAAACCGCGTCCGCCTCCTCTTGGCTTTTGGCGGACCGCAGGGTGACGACTGCGGGATAGAGGTCGGCAATGGAAAGTGCCTCTCTTCCCCGCATTTTTTCGGCCAGACTCTCTCCGGAGGATGTATAATTCGCGTTCCGGCTTTTCTCAAGATCGAGATAAAGGGTCATCGGAGAGACCGAAAGCGCCCGCTCAAGTTCTTTTTCAAACTCCTCCCGATAGCGGATATCCTCGACCGCCACTCCCGAAAGGGCCGAGGCCTCCTCTTTGGTCAGCCGATGGCCGATCCATTTGGCGTACTGCTCGTCATAGGGGTCAATGAAAAGGAACTCCCGGAAATTCTCTCCATGCTTTTCGAGCATCAGAACGACATCGGCCTGTCGGACTCCGGTGAGATAATAAAAATTGGTATTGATCTGAAATTCGTAATTTTCGTCGGCACTGCGGGTCACCTCACCGCCGCCGAAGAGCACCGCCGTGTAGTTTTCCGCATCAAGCGATTTCATAAGGCGGCGGCGACTGTCCTGATAAAAAGCGCAATTCATAGTTTTCTTTCCTTCCGAGCAAAAATTTCTTCTTCCGTATTACATACATATCGCATAGCGCGATCGCATGACCGCAGGATTTAAATCCGTAATTCCATCGGCTCCCCTGTCATTCCAGCCGGCGCAGGAACAGGCGAAAGGCGGAGGGGATCGCATATTCGTTTCGAATCTCTTCCGCGATCTTCCAGACAAAAGAGCCGCCTTCGTTCTTCACTTCGACAAAATAGCCGCGCATCCTCCATTCAACGTGTGAAAAAAGATGCTTTCCCTCCCCGAGGCGGGAAAGAGAGTGCATTTGAATATTTTGTTCTGCAAGATAGTCTTCAACCTCGTTTTCCTCAAGCTTTCCCTGCAAATTGGGGAACTCCCACATATCGGCCAGAAGACCGGTTTTTCCGCGCTTGGCGATCGCATAGCGTCCCGCCGGCGAGCAGAGCAGAAGAACCGTTCTCTCCTCAATCCGGCGCTCCTTCGCCGAGCCCCGGATCGGAAGCTTTTCGGTCAGACCATACTTCCTGGCGCGGCAGAGGACGGCCGCCGGACAGAGCGCACACCGGACTTCCCCGTTCGGAACGCAGACCACCTCGCCGAGCTCCATCAGTCCCTCGGTCAGGAGTGCGGCCTCGTTTCCGGAAGGATAATTTTGGGAAAGAAGCGCCGTCATCCGCCGGCGAACTGCCGGGAGGAGGATATCATCCCAGGATGCGAGAAGACGCGAGAGCACCCGAAGAACATTTCCGTCCACGGCGGGCTCCGGCTCCCCGTAAGCAATCGAGGCGATCGCCCCCGCTGTATATTCTCCGATGCCGGGAAGCAGACGCAGCTCCGCGGCCTTTTGAGGCAGATTGCCGCCGTATTTTTCGGTCACGAGAACAGCCGCCTTTTTCAGATTCCGCGCCCGGGAATAATATCCCAGCCCCTGCCAGAGCTTCATCAGCCGGTCGTCCGAAACGGCGGCCAGAGACGCCACATCGGGAAGCTCCTCCAAAAAGCGGCTGTAATAGGAAAGCGCTGCCTCGATGCGTGTCTGCTGCAGCATGATTTCCGAAATCCATACATGATAGGGCGTCGGCTCCCGTCTCCAGGGCAGATCTTTCCGGTTCTTTCGATACCAAGCGATCAGCAGCGGGATCACCTGTCTGACGAGTCGGTCGTCGTCCCAACCGTCTTCCGATTTTTTATTCAAATCTTCATTCGTTTGATTCGAACCGTCATCCCTTTCGGCCATGCCTCTCCTTCCGGCATCTCTGGCCGGCCGATCCGCGCACGCAGCGTTTGGGGAGAAAAAGTCTTTTCCTTCCGTCCCGACTTTTTCGTCACTGCCGGACCGATTGCCGCTGTCTCCGTAAGGGGGGTTGCCGTCTGCGTTCGGGTCATGTCCGGCGTCCGCGTTCTCACCACAGAGGGTAAAAACAGACGGAGCGTGAGAAATGCCGTTATTACTTGTTTTTTCCACCGGAATCCCCCTTTCTTCCCAAACAGTTTATCACAAAGGAAGAAAAATTTCAAGAAGCCGCTGGCAATAGAAAACCTTTTCCGGATCGACCTCACGACAAATGTTCGATAAGAAAAAGAAGCTCCTCAAGAGTGGGCGCCTGCACCACATACCAGTAGCCCTCATGCCAGCCTCCCGCCCAATAGATCTCTTCGATCTGCTGAATCTCAAAGCGAACTCCGCTGTACTCGACCATCTTTCCGTCTCCCGCTTCCCGCGGCGTCTCTTCCTCGTACACGCTGAAGCTGTATCCCGCCTCTATCGGCATTAACTCCAGTCGGTAGTTCACCTGCTCTCCTTCCTCTCTCTTGCGCAGCGCGCTCACCTCTATCCCTTCGGGCAGCTCCTCCGGCAGCAGGATCGCAAGTCCCTCGCTCTCTGCCGCGCTTTCCAGTGTCGGATAGTAACGCTTCTCTTCGTCCTCTATGTAGGCGATCCTGCCTCTTTCGTTCTTTTCCTTCCTATACATCGCCGCATAGGCGGTCGTCCCCAGCAGCAACAGTGCCGCCAGAACTCCGCACACCGCGGCCACTGCTTTTTTCTTCCTGTTCATTCTCTCTCCTTCTCTCCTTTTGGCCAGCTTCTTCGTTTTCCCCGCTTTCCTCT
>CALXKW010000068.1 GCA_944389045.1 uncultured Clostridia bacterium
CCGCCCCCATGGCCGAAATCACCTTAACACCCGCTTTTTGCGCGCGGGTCACGATCTCGATCTTGGCGCTGACGGTATCCACCGCATCGACCACATAGTCGTAGCCGGACAGCGGATAGAGCGCCGCGTTTTCCGGAAGATAGAAAACATTGTGACAGATCACCTCGGCCAACGGATTGATGTCCAAAATACGTTCCCGCATGACGTCGCATTTCAGACGTCCCACCGTACTGTCAAGCGCGATGATCTGCCGGTTGATGTTCGTCACATCCACGACATCCTTGTCAAACAAAGTAAAGCTTCCTACCCCGCACCGCGCGAGAGCCTCCACAACATAACCGCCCACCCCGCCGATTCCGAAGACCGCCACGCGGGCGTGAGAGAGCCGCTTCATGGCCGCCTCACCCAATAAAAGCGCGGTTCGGGAAAACCGCTCGTTCATCTCTCTTCGTCGAGTTTTCGCAGCAGAGCCAGACGGGCATCATGCCGGCCTCCCTCGTAGGCGGTGGTCAGAAACAGATCGGTCAGCACTTTGGCTTTGTCGATCTCCAGCACCCGCGCCCCGAGGCAGAGCACGTTGGCGTCGTTATGCCGCCGCGTCATTTCCGCCGAAAATTCGTTTTCACAGAGGGCGGCGCGAATTCCCCTGTGCTTATTGGCCGCCATACTCATCCCGATACCGGTTCCGCAGATCAGAATCCCGCAATCGGCCTCGTTTTCCTGAATCGCCCGGCAGACAAGATGCGCGTATTCGGGATAATCGACGCTGGCCGTCCCGTCGCAGCCATAATCCTTCACGAGGTATCCTTTCTCCCGAAGGTATGCGATCAGGGCATCCTTCATTCCGTTTCCCGCGTGGTCGCAGGCGACCGCAATCCTTTTTTCGGTCTTTTCCATCGTTCTTTAGTATCCTTTCTCTTCTCGAATTCGGGCCCATGCCTCTGTTTTCTTATCGTCTGTTGTCTATCGTCCATCATCCATCGTCCATCGTCCATCGTCTATTATCGATCGCCTATGGCTTTTCTAAGACAAAACCGACCATTCTGGTATCACGCAGATCTATATTGCAGTGCCGCGTTCTTGCTTTTCTTTCTCTTTATTTTCTTTCTCTTACTTTCCCTCCGGCCGGTCTTCGGAAAGCTTCAGTCTCTCACGGCGTTCGCGTTCGGCCTGCGGAAGACGCAGATAAAAGGGGCGCAGCGAGGAATCGGATACCGTCTTTCCCGCCCGGAACTGCATGAGCGCAAGATACGCCACCGAAACGGCGTTCTGCGCGACAAGATCCGCCGGCGTATCCTGTACGGAAGGAAGCGAAATCGCCTTCCGGGCGAGCGCATAGCCGTCGCCGCAGAAATAGATCGCCTCGCGAAAGCGCTCAAGCTCACGGCAGAGTTCCTCAAGAGACAGCGCCCGGTCGGGCGTAAGGCGCGTCAGCCGGCCGTCTTTCGCGGAGAACAGCGCGTTGTAGACCTGTCCCCGCCGGGCGTCCATCACCGGCGAAAGAATCCCGTTTTGATTCCGCAGATTGCAGGCCAGCGCCTCGAGCGTCGAGACTCCGGCGCAGGGCGTTCCGCCGAAGGCAAGTCCTTTGACCGTCGCGACCCCGATACGGACGCCGGTAAAGGAGCCCGGCCCCGCGCTGCAGGCGAAAAGCCCGGTTTCTCTCACCGAGTGCCCGGTTTCAGCATATAAGCCTTCGATCATGGGAAGAAGGATTTCGCTCTGTGTCCTCCCTGCCTCCACAGTCTTGGCGGCAAGGACCGTTTCGTCCTCACAGAGCGCCGCCGTCGCCACCTGCGCGGTGGAATCGAGCGCCAGAATCAGCATACTCTTCCCTCCCCGACACGCTCGATCACAATCATGCGCTCCTCGGGGGAAAGCTTTTCGATCGTGACGCGGTAATAGCTTTCGGGCAGGGCGAACGGAATCTTTTCGCACCACTCGGCGATGCGGATCGCATCCTGATAGTCCTCAAAACCGATCGACTCCAGATCCTCTTCGCTGTCGATCCGGTACATGTCGAAATGACAGAGCCGGCCGTCCCCCTCCCCGTATTCGTTGACCAGGGTATAGGTAGGGCTGGTCACGTCACAGCCGGGTGCGGCCAGCGCGGCGACGCCCCGCACAAACGCGGTTTTCCCCGCGCCAAGATCGCCGTAAAGCGCCACAAAATCGCCGGCCGTCAAATGGGAGGCCAGCAGCATCCCCGCCGCCTCGGTCTCTCCCACGCTGTGAGAGAGGATTTGAAACATCGGTTTTACCCGGGCCATCGCCGCCCTCCTTATCTCTGCAAAATCTCTGCAAAATCTCTGCAAAAAAAATTTTTCGTTCTGCGCCGCTCCGCAGCAGAGAGAGAGAGGGGGGAGAGAGACGGGTCAGTAAATACCGGGGTTAAGGGTCGTTCGCAAAGTATCGGTATGCTCACCAAACGTCCCCAGTCTCTCCTCTGCCGCAGAGAGCCTATATATTTTTCATTAAGCCTGTATTTTTTATCAGTATACCACAAAATAAGCAGGAATGCAACGCTTTCAACCGCGAAAAAAGAGCGGACCTGGAAAGCAAACCGGTCGATCTTCCAAACACCGTTCATACAGGGAATGGGACGGAAAAAGCGAAGCGGACACAAAGTCGCCCGTCCCACCCGAAGTTTCAGACGCCGAAGAAAAAATCGCGCACCAGAAAAAGCACGCCCCGATCTTCTGAAAAATTACGGGTTTATTTTTCAAAATAATAGTTCCGGTAGTTCTTGTAATGGGCGAGGTAGAAGCGCGTAACGCGTGCAAAACGGCGGAAGGAAAAATCATCTTTGTCATACAAGGTATAGAGACAGTCCTTCGCATGGCGGCGAATGGCTTCTTTCAGTTCAGGATCCTTCACATATTTTTTCAAGATTCCCATCGGCACATTCGACCACATCCCCGTCTTGTCACCAAAACGCGGAGGATGTGTTTTTCCATAAACCGTGCTTTCGACCAGTTCTTCCATCATATTGACGCCCGCCGCCCGCACAAAGAAGGAGGAGCGGCCGAGGCGCGGGTTGATCTCAAACAAGAGATAGCGCCCGGTTTTCGCGTCGTACTTCATGTCGATATTCGAAAACCCCCGGTAGCCTATGCCGTTGAGGAAATTCTCGATCTTCCGGGAGAGCGCCTCTTCGCGCCGGGAAAGGATGGCGGCGTAATTGCCGAGGGTCAGGGGGGCGTATTCCTCAAGCAACGGCTGTCCGAGAACCGATGCCCTCACGACGCCGCTGTTGTCGGAAAAGCTGTTGACCACCCGCATGGCGCTGTCTTTTCCCTCGATATACTCCTGAAGAATCAGCTTGCCGCCATAGCCCGCCGCGTCCATCGCCCGCACCACCGCAAGATACTCCTCTTCGGAGCGAAGAAAATAGACCTTCTTCTTTCCTTCAAAAACGCAGTGGAGATAGTCGGTGGCATTGCTGTTCTCGGGCTTCATCACGATGGGAAAGGAAAAGGGCAGATCTTTCGCGCCGCGCTCTCTCACGTCCTGTTCGACCACGCGGGTTTTCGGATAGTCGAGACCGTACTCCTCGCAGAGCGCATAAAAGCGATCCTTGGTTTCGAAGCGCGCAAGAAGCGAAGCGTCGGGAAAGGCATTGGCCACAAGCCCCTCAAAAGCGGCAAAGTTTTTGGACATCAGCGCGGAATAATAATCGGAGCAGGCCACCACAACAAGCTTGCGGTACTCTTTTGAAAAAGCGCGAAGGAGGGAGAGAAGCGAGGGGACAAAGACCTCCTCGCGATCAAAATCCTCGATCATCCGACAATCGAAAAGACGGCTGTAGCGCGTAGGGATCAAAAGCCGCCGACAGACAAGAAGCGGACGCACCCGGTACTTCTCCCAAAACAGCCGCACATTCCCGTAAGCGTTTTCGTCGCTTCCCAAAACAATCGGCAGAAAATCCTTCTTCTCTGCCATACTCTTCCCCCCCCCGTCACACCCGCGCGGCAAGCAAATCGCGGGATTTTTCCTCATCGTATGCGTCAAGGCACTTCCGGACGACCGTCTCGTCTCCTTCGTAGAAAACCGGGCCGCCCGCCTTTTTCTGCTCGGTCTCAGCTCCCTTTCCGCAGACCAAAAGAAGACCGGGCCGCTCCGCCTCGGAAAGAATCGCAAAGGCGCGGGCGATCGCCTCGTTCCGGTCGGCCAACGTCTCACACCGGGCACCGCCCGCCGCGACATACCCGGCGATCTCTTGACAGATCGCTTCCGTCTCCTCCGGACCGGGATCGTCTTTGGTCAGGATCACAAAGTCCGCACGCTCCCCGGCCAGAAGACCCATATCCCTCCGCCGGTTTCTTGCCTTGCCGCCGGGGCAGCCGAAGACAATCCCCCGAATCCGGCCGGGAA
The DNA here is from genome assembly GCA_944389045.1 of uncultured Clostridia bacterium. GTDB lineage: Bacteria > Bacillota > Clostridia > Oscillospirales > CAG-272 > RGIG1993. The sequence continues at coordinate 4,375 of CALXKW010000068.1, forward strand.
AGGCCTCGTCCGCGTAATCCAGAAGCGCCTCCAGACTCATCCCGTTATGTGCGTAATCGACCACAACCGCCGCCGAACCGTCGCGCGAGGAAAAGCATCTTCCCCGTCCGGGGACCGTCGTTTCGGCAAGAGCGGCGACGGCATAGGAGAACGGAATTCCCAAAACATATACCAAAGAGAGCGCCGCCAGCGCATTTTCCAGATTGTAGCGGCCCGGCAGACCGAGAAAGAATTCCCATTCCTCTTCCCGCCCGGCGTCAGCCTTTTGGTTCATCGCTTGCCCGCTCACGGCTTGCTCTTTCATCCCGCTTCGCCCGCCGGTGCCCCCGGCGGTATTCCCGATCCGGTCTGTATCATACGCCCCGCCGGTCGTCCCGCCTCCTCCGCGCCTTTCTCGGTCAAATGCGCGAACACGCACGGTAAAGCGCGTGCCTCCCCCTTCCCGTATCGCCCCGGTGCAGACAAGATCGTCCTCCTGCCGCCAGCCGTAGGTAAAGAGGCGGCAGCCGCAGTCCTCGGCCGCGCCAGAGATGCGCCGAAATCCCTCCGAGCCCGAAAAGATGCAGGCGATCCCGGCATTTTCAAAAATTTTCAGCTTGGAGGAAAAGTAATCCTCAAAATCCCGGTGCTCGATCTCGCTGATGTGATCCTCTCCGATATTCAGAAAGGCGACGGCCTCAAACGGCAGGCCGTAAACCCGGTCGTACTTTAAGGCCTGGCTTGAGACCTCAAGCACCGCAAAGGGAATATGCCGCCTTCCCGCGGCGGAGAGATGGCCCCAGAGATCAAACGCCTCCGGCGTGGTCAGACGCGCTTTTTGCTCAACCTCTCCGTCGTAAACGCGAAGCGAGGAGAGCATCGCGTTTTTTTCGCTCCCATGTGAAACCGTATAGTTGTCCAGTATTGCACTTACGAGAGTGGCGGCCGTAGTTTTTCCCTTAGTTCCGGTGATACCGACCTTACGGACAGAAGCCGCCTCGTCCCGGTAAAAAACACCGGCGGCAAGCGCCATGGCCCGCCGGATATCGCGCACAAGAAGGTGCGGAGCCTCTTCGGTCTTTTCCTCCGCCATATAGAGAAGAGCGCCCTTTTCCAGCGCGGAAACAAGGTAGCTTCGGCGAAAGGCCGCTCCCTTGCAGACAAAGAGCTCGCCCGGCTTTACGGTACGGTTGTCATAGGAAAGGCCGGTGATAAACGCATGCCCCTCCGGCAGGACGGCCTCCTTAAGAATTCCTTCCCGGTCAAGCGCCTGAACCAGAGACATAAGCGAACAGGTCACGGGATACCCTCCTACTTCACGAAAATTTTCATGGCGTCAAAAAGGCTCCGAACCGGAAGATAGGTCACATCCGGAAGAAGCTCCTTCGACTTCTTCAGCTGCTCATAGTTTTTGTAAGGCAATACCACCGAGGAAAACCCGAGCTTGACCGCCTCCTTGATCCGAAGGCCCGCCGCATCCACGCTCCGGCACTCGCCGGCAAGGCCCACCTCACCGAAGGCCAGAAGCGAATCGCCGAGCGGAATGTCCTTGATCCCCGAAATCAACGAGAGCGCCAACGGAAGATCGGCCGCCGGCTCGTCGGGACGGATGCCGCCGATCACGTTGACATAGGTATCGACCGCCGAAAATCGAAGCCCGAGGCGTTTCTCCAGAACCGCGAGAATCAGACAGAGGCGGTTATAATCCACCCCGTCCGACGTTCTCTTCGGAGAAGGATAGACGCTCTGGGCCGTAAGCGCCTGAATCTCGGTGACAAGGGGGCGCGTCCCTTCCATCAGGCAGAGCGGGCAGTTGCCCGACACGCCGGTCGGACGGTCGGCAAGAAAGAGAGCGGAGGGGTTGTCCACTTCGAAAAGACCCTTGTCGGTCATCTCAAAGACTCCGATTTCATTCGTCGCGCCGTAACGGTTTTTGGAAGCGCGGATCACCCGATAGGCCTGCTGACGCTCGCCCTCAAAGTTGATGACGGCGTCCACCATGTGCTCGAGCACTTTCGGCCCGGCGATGCTACCCTCTTTGTTGACATGCCCCACGATGAGGACCGACACGCCGAAATTCTTGGCCAGCGCGATGAAGCGCATGGCCGATTCCTTGACCTGCGTCACACTGCCGGGCGAAGAGGAAACCTGTCCGCAGTACATGGTCTGCACCGAATCGACAATCAGATAATCGGGCTTCAGGCGCTCGCATTCCGCAAGCACCTCTTCGACCGCCGTCTCGGTCATGATATAAAGCCTGTCCCCGTCCACGCCGAGACGCCGGGCGCGGTATTTCAGCTGCCCGCCCGACTCCTCGCCCGAGACGTAAAGAACCTTTTTCGTCCTGCCCAAAACGCCCGAAATCTGCATCAAAAGGGTAGATTTTCCGATGCCCGGCTCCCCGGCGATCAAAAGGACCGAACCCTCCACAATGCCGCCGCCGAGAACACGGTCCAGCTCCTTCATCCCGCTCTGCGAACGCATATAGGCGGGCATTTCGAGTTCCCGGTACAAAACCGCCCGGCTCTTCTCCCTCGCCGGGCCCGCTGCCGCCAGAAGCGACGGACGGACCTCCGGCTCGGCCGTCTGTTCTTCGAGCGTCTCCCACTCCCCGCAGGAGGGGCACCGCCCGTAGTATTTGGCCGACCGGTAGCCGCAGGCGGAACAGACAAAAAAAGATTTTGCTTTCATAATAGGCCCCTCCTTTTTCGGTAAAAGCTTCTGCCGGGTGCCGTGGGTTCATTCAGCGGCGCTCGTTTGGATTTTCGTTTTCGGCACACAATTTTGGTTTTTTGTGTTTTTCGGCAAACACTTTTGTTTTTTTGTGTTTTTCAACACGCTCTTTTGGTTTTGCATTGTCAGCGCCGCTCCCTCGGAGCTGTATTTTAAGCCCCGCTGCCCTTTCGGTTTTGTCTCCTGCGGCACGCCGCTTATGCGCTCCCATCTTCAGGAGCTCTGCTCGGCGTTTTGGGCATCGAGATAAGAAAGAATCGCTTCGGCGAGAACGCCCGCCATCCGTTCGCGGTATTCCTCGCTGGCAAGCAGAGATTCCTCATAGGCGTTGGAAAGAAAGCCGCACTCGACCAGCACCGCCGGCCTCGTGATGCGATGCAAAAGATAAATCGAACTTCCCGCCTCTTTCATCGGACGCTTGTTTTCGGGCTGAAGCTTCTCCACCACCGCCTGCCGCATGGCCTCGGCCAAAACCCGGCTTTCGGGATGGTTCGGAGAATAATAGAAGGTCATGCCCTTCACCGAGGAATCGGGAAATTTATTCATATGGATGCTGACAAAAAGACAGTTTTCCACGCCCTCGGCGATCTGAAGACGGGCCCGCAGATCGCCGTTTTTTTTGGAGGAAGCTCCCTCCGCCGTCAGCATAACATCCTCGGTCCGGGTCATGAGCGTCTTCACGCCCGCTTTGGTGAGCGCCTCGGACAGCTTTTTCGCCACGTCGAGATTGAGATCTTTTTCAAGCGTTCCGCGAGCGCCGACCGCCCCGCCGTCGATTCCGCCGTGCCCCGCGTCAAGAATCACGGTCACGGTCTTTTTGATATCCTCATTATTGACAGACGTGGATTTTGGTGATAAAATATTGCCGAGATAGGAAGAGACGGCAAAAATGCCGTAAGCCGCCGCCACCAGCACGGCACAGGACAGCAAAATACAGAGAAAAGCCGTTAAGAAGTGTTTCATGCTCCACCCGCCGATCGTTTTTTTCCATATATATGCTCCGCCTGTCCTGTTTATTTTGGATAAAGGCTGCCGGAAGGCATAAAATCGGAAATAAACGGCTCCGGTCCGGCTTTTCGTCACTTTTCGTCGCTTTTCGTCAGAGAAAGTCGGAAAACTTAGCAAGCCTTGTCCACCCTATCCGCCTTATCCAAACGATAGACTCTTCGAAATGCATAGCATTTCGCATTGCGGACTTTATCAAAACGAAATTTTTTGCGCCTTGGGGCCGTATTGGGTAGAGCGGAACCGCGGAACAAAATTCAGGAATAGCGTTTTGTTCCGGATTTATCGCCCTTTTTCTTAATAAATCCGTCTTTGAAGCGAACACCGAAAAGGTAGGAGATCCCCGCCACCAGCACGGCGGGAAGCGGAATCAGCGCCACCAAAAGAACATTCCCGGGAGAAATCGTCTGAATCAGGCCGGTATACATCGACTGAATAAAACGGGCGATGAGATTGCAGACCTCATAGGCCGAGTGCGCCCACGCGGGCGAGTAGACGATTTCGGGGTCAAGCGCCCCGGCAAGCGGCGCCCCGATGATCAGACGGAAAACAAGCGCCAGAATTCCGAGAATAAGATTGACCGCGTTGGCAGAGAGTCCTACGAGAAAAAAGCGATAGGGACGGGGAGAAATTTTTCCGGCTTCGATGCGGATACCGTCCTTCTGCCCGTTTTCATAGCCCACGGTGAAGACCAGATAGAGATAGAACAGAATACAGAAGATCGACGAGACCGGAAACAGCCAGCTCACTTTGTTGGTGTCTCCCCCCGTGGCAAACGAGGTGACAAGCCCCATAATCATCACGCCGAGCTGAAAAACGATCAGCTTGACGATCACATACGAATTTTCCTTAAAAAATTTTTTCATAGGCGATTCCTTTCGTACAGGCATGAATTCATTATATACCAAATCGCCCGTGAATGCAACCGCATTTTTTTGTTTTTCCCCGATTTCAAAAAAGGAGCCTCTCCATGAACGAAAGCCCTCAGCTTGTCAAAGATTTCGTCGGCTATAAATTGTCGATCCAGAACCGTTCTCCCAAAACCGTCGAGCAGTATGAGCTCGATCTGACTATTTTTTTTCGCTACCTTCTGGCCAAAAGAGCCGGTCTTCCCACCATGGGGGAGGAGTTTGACAAAATCGACCTCTCCGCGGTCGATCTTTCGTTCATCCGCTCCATCCGCGAGGAAGACATCTATGATTTTTTCGGCTATCTGACCCGCGAGCGGAACAATAAAGCAAAGGCCAGAGCGCGCAAGCTCTCCTCTCTCAAGTCCTTTTTCCGCTACCTTGAGGTGACGAAAAAGCTGATCGACAAGAATCCCGCGGCAAACATCGAGGCGCCCGGCGTAAAGCGGGCGCTGCCCAAATTTCTCTCGCTCGACGAAAGCCTGTTGCTTTTGGAGACCATCGAAAACGACACCGCCTCGGAAAGCCGTCTGCGCGACTATGCCATCGTGACCCTCTTTCTCAACTGCGGCATGCGTCTTTCCGAGCTCTGCGGCATCAACCTCACCGATGTGGACAAGGACATGCGCTCGCTGCGCGTTCTCGGCAAGGGCGCCAAGGAGCGCGTCATCTATCTGAACGACGCCTGCCGCGAGGCGATGGAAAACTGGCTCAAGGTGCGTCAGGAAATGACGATCAAGGACAAAAACGCCTTCTTTCTCTCCCGGCTGGGAAAACGCATCAGCAACAAGACGGTTCAGTGGATGATCTACAAATACCTCGACCGGGCGGGGCTCGGAAACCGCCATCTCTCGGTTCATAAGCTGCGCCATACGGCGGCTACCCTTCTCTATCAGGAGGGAGGCGTGGATGTTCTGGTTCTGAAGGACATTCTCGGCCACGAGCAGCTGAACACCACCCAGATCTATACCCATGTGAGCAATCGCCAGCTCGAGGAGGCCGTCGGAAAAAATCCTCTGGCCCATAAAAAAAGCGCTTCCCTTCCTCACCCCCAAAACAGCGAGGAAGAGGAGGACAAAGAAGAAACAGACTGAGCGCGTTTCTTGAGCCAATTCCTTACTCCGCGCTGGGTTTCTTTTCTCTATCCACATCTGAAACAAAAAGCGTCTTGCAGTACGGACACTCAAAATACCCCGCTCCCTCTTCCAGCATGACGACCGCCCCAATGCCTGCCGCCGTCGCAGCGGCAAGCATGAGCAATACAATCCCTACAAGCGTCGGTAAGGCATGAAAAGACGCGATCACGATAAGGACTCCCCGCCACTTCGGGACAGAATGTCCCGAAGTCCGGCTTTTTGCGGTGCTTCCCCAGCCTGGGTATTCCTTTTCGGACGGTCATTCTGTTTTCAAGGTGC